>JAYGEB010000512.1:0-3070 GCA_046582595.1 Alphaproteobacteria bacterium
CTGAGGATGCCCACCGCATAGGCGCCAACGCCCATATAGACCGCGTGGCCGAAACTGACCATGCCACCATGGCCCAGGATCAAATCCAGGCTGACGGCGGCGATGGCGAACACCATGACGCGGGCGATCATGTCCAAATAGAACGGCTGGTCGAAGACCACCGTCAGCGGCGGCACCGCCGCGAACAGCGCCAGGGTGGCCAGGGAGAGCCAGATTTGCCGCTTGTCCATCTTAGTATCCCTTATCGGGAGAGGGCGACGCGCCTGACCGCCCAGTCGGGTCATTGGGGTAGGAGGCGTTGCGTAGGCGATGCGGCACATCGGTAAGCGGCGGCGACGCCGCCGAATGGCCCGAATGGGCGGCCCGAAGGGCGGAATTGCAGGCACTTCGGACGGCGTCACGCGGCCCTTGTGATGCGCCAGCATCACGGCGGACCACTTTCCCAAATACGCCTGGGGCCGAAGAAACCTGCAATTCCGTCATGCGCATCGTCCTCTCCCGATAAGGGGTACTTACCCCGTCCTGGCGGGAAACAGGCCCTGGGGGCGGACCACGAGGATCGCCACCATCAGGATATAGATCAGCATGGAGGCCAGCGCCGGGCCGGCGGTATCGGCCGCGGCCTCGGAAACGAAAAAGCGCAGCAGATCGGGCAGCATCACCCGGCCCACTGTATCGACCAATCCGACGACGATCGCCGCGATAAAGGCCCCCCGGATGGAGCCGATACCGCCGATGATGATGACGACGAAGGCCAGGATCAACAACGGCTCCCCCATGCCCGGCTCCACGGAGGTCAAGGGACCCAGCATCATCCCCGCCAGACCGGCGAACACGGCGCCCAGGGCGAAGACGAAGGTGAATAGGGACTGGATATTCACCCCCAGCGCGCCGACCATTTCGTTGTTCGAGGCGCCGGCCCGGATCAACATGCCCAGGCGGGTATGGGCCACGATGACATAAATAATGGCGGCAACGGCAAGGCCCACGGCGATGATGACCAGGCGGAACACCGGATAGGGCGCGCCGGGAATAAATTCCACCTGCCCCATCAGATAGTCCGGCAGGCCGGAATAGAGCGAAACCGGTCCCCAGACGATGCGCACGATCTCGTTGAAAAACAGGATCAGCCCGAATGTGGCCAAAACCTGATCCAGATGGTTGCGGCGGTACAGGGTCCGCAGGGCGATCACCTCGACCAGGACGCCGACGGCGAAGGTCGCCGGGATGGCCAGGGCCAGTCCGCCAACGAACGATCCGGTCCAGTCAATAAAGGTGGTGGCCAGATAGGCGCCGATCATGACCAGGCTGCCGTGGGCCAGGTTGACCAAGTCCATGATGCCGAAGACCAGGGTCAACCCGGCGGCGATCAGGAACAGCATCACCCCGAACTGCAAGCCGTTAAAGGCCTGCTCCAACAGCAAAAGTGGAGCCATATTGTATCCCCATGTACGGCCAAAAATGGACGGGGGCGCCCTCGGACGCCCCCGGCATATGCATTGTTAGAGTATTTTCAACTAAAGTTGAATCGCCGCGCCACCCGCTCCCCCTCCCGGCCACCCATCGATCATGATCCCGCAAGAATGTTTTGGGGGTGGCCGGGAGGGGGAGCGGGTGGTTCAGACTACATTGAAAATGCTCTAGGTGGCGTCTACCACTTCATTTTGCAGTTCTTGGCATAGGAATCGCCATGGGCGGAAAGGATCACGCCACGGGTCCTGGTGAAATATTTGCCATCCTCCTTCACCGCTTCCCGCAGATAGATGTTCTGAATGGGGAAGTGGTTGTTGTTGAATTTGAAGGTGCCCCGGGTGTTGGGAAAATCGCCGGCCCGCATGGCGGCCCGCAACTTGGCCCGGTCATGGACGCCCCCCGCCTTGCGGATGGCGTGGTCCAGGAACATCACCGTATCATAGGCCTGGGCGGCGTAAAACGCCGGCGTCTTGCCGTATTTCTTGCGGTAACCTTCGACGAAGCGCCGGTTGACGCTGTTGCCCAGGTCCGGGCTCCAATGCTGCACGCCAAAGGTTCCGACGGCCGCGTCCTTTTGCGCCGGTAGGGTCAGGGCGTCCACGGAATAGACCGAATACAGCGGGATTTTCTTCGACAGGCCGGCCTGGGCGTATTGCTTGACGAAATTGATCCCCATGCCGCCGGGCAGGAAAATGTAGGTGGCGGACGGCTTGGCCGCGCGCAGGGCGGAGATTTCCGCCTGATAGTCCTTTTGCCCCAGCTTGGTATAAACCTCGCCCACGATCTTGCCCTTGTACATGCGCTTGAAGCCTTTGATCATGTCCTTGCCGGCCTGATAGTTGGGCGCCATGACGTAGACATTGTTAATCTTCTTGTCGGTCATGTATTTGCCCATGCCTTCGGGCATCATGTCGTTCTGAAAGGCCACGTTGAAGAAATTTTCGGAGCATTTCTTGCCGGCGATCGCGGAGGGCCCCGCGTTGGAGCTGATCAGAAAGGTATTGGAGCGCGTCACCGGGCCATGGATGGCCAGCAGCAGGTTGGACCAGATGATGCCGGCGATGAAATCCACGCGATCCTTTTTAATCATTTTGTTGGCGAGCTGTTTGGCCACGTCGGGCTTGCGCTTGTCATCGCCATAAATGATCTCCGTTTCCAGGCCGCCGAGACGGCCGCCGACATGCTCCATGCCCAGTTCAAAGGCGTTCTTCATGGGCTTGCCGATAATGCCGGCGCCCCCCGACAGGGTGGTGATGAAACCGACCTTGACTTTTTCCGCCGCCACCGGTGCCGCCGCCAGAGCCAAGCCCGCGGCGAGAGCCAGAATTCGTTTTGACATCCCCAATCCTCCCGAGTTGTTAGGTGTCGAGCGCCAATCCTGTCGCCGCTCCGGGGCGAGCGCAAGAAGATAATTCGCCGGATCGACAATAAGGCATCGCACATATCTTTTATGAGACGTGTCGATAACATTCTGAATTGACCGCTTTATGTACCATATAGATTGTCCACTTCTGTTATGGCCCATTTGACCAGGTGTAGGGAGCCGTAGGCGACTGGAAGCTGGTCAAATGGGTTTCGCGCGTCGAAGCGGGTCACG
>JAYGEB010000054.1:0-12711 GCA_046582595.1 Alphaproteobacteria bacterium
ACCCTGACCTGGCCCCGCATGATCCCCATCGAGGGCGAGCCGGCGGACGTCTGCCGGATCGTCGATGACTATGGCGCCTGGCTGTCAACATGCGACATGCCGAAACTGTTCATCAACGCCGATCCCGGCTCCATCCTGACCGGCCCCCAGCGGGAATTCTGCCGTTCCTGGCCGAAACAGACGGAGGTCACCGTCAAGGGCACCCATTTCGTACAGGAAGACAGCCCGACGAAATCGGCCAGGCCGTTGCCGAATTCGTCAAAGGCATTCGCGGTTAATTCATTGCAGGAGATTGATATGTCCATCATCGACGTCAAGGAAGTACCGAAACAGCCATTCTCCGGAGGCGCCACCTATCAGACCATTGTCGGCGACGACGAAGGCTCCACGCCGATCCGCCTTGGGCTGCAGATCTCCGAGCCGGGCTATTCCACGGGCACCCATTCCCATCCCTATATGGAAGTGGTGACCGTCATCGAAGGTACCGGCGAGGCCTGGGTCGAGGGCCAGGACGGCGTCACTCCCATCCACCCCGGCGTCACCCTGATTCTGCCGCCCAACGTCAAGCACGGGTTTCGCGTCACCGGCACGGCACAGCTAAAAACCTACGGCATCCACGCCTCCCCCGACCGCGTCGTGGACCGTTTCCCCGAGGACGACAAATAGCTTCCCGCGGAATTTGTCGCCCTAATACTCTGACTTCCAGACGAACGACCGAACCCTTGTCCTCCGCTTTGGAAGGAATTCATGAAAATCCTGATAGCCATCATGTTCGCGGCGCTGACGGCGTCCTCCGGCGCACTGGCGGGCCATGTCCACAAGGGCCACGAGGATTTGGCTGGAAATTGGCTGGCAACCTTTAATCTCCTTTCCGGCGCTTCGGGCTGTCCGATCGATGTGGAGATTCCGGTCCGATTCGACGGTGGCCTGCTGACCGGCGAAAATGGCTCGGGAGGGTCCCTGTCCGCAATGATCGACGCCCACAAAACGATCAAAGGCCACTTCACCGCGCCCGAGGGCTTTCCGGACTTCAGAGCCACCTATGACGGCACCGGATTTACCGGCACATGGTCCGCGATCGGCTTTTGCGACGGCTCGGTGACAATCACCAGAGTGGCGAAATAGCCGCGAATAGAGTGCGCGTGGGGTTGGTTCTGGAGCAACGAATAGCGGGGCCGGGAGCCTCTACCGCGCCAGCAACACCGGCAGGACGGAACCGTTGATGATGTCGCGGGTGGCGCCGCCGAAGATCATTTGGCGCAGGCGGCTGTTGGTGAAGGCGCCCTTCAACAACAGATCGGCTCCGGCGGTCGCGGCTTCATCGACCATGGCCTCGCCGACGCTGCGCCGGCCCGGCGCCGCCGTCATGGTGGAGGCATCGATGCCATTGCGGCCCAGATGGCGGGCCACGTCCTCGGCCGAGGGTCCAGGCACGAAACCGCCCTCCACGGTCAGCACGGTGACGCGGTCCGCGTCACGCAGCAAAGTCATGGCGACGGCGATGGTGCGCGCCGTCTCGGTGGCGCCGTTCCAGGCGATCACGATATGCCGTCCGATGGTTTCCGCCATCTTGGCGGAGGCCAGAATGACCGGGCGGCCGCTTTCGAACAGCGCCGCTTCCAAGCTGGCTTTCCAATCCACCGAGGTGCCCATTTCATTGCGGCCCATGACCACCAGATTGAACAGGCGGCCATAGTCCCCGACGATCTCGCTTTCCACCCCCTCGCCCTCGCGCCAGGAGCAACTGACGCCATCGGCCGCGGCGCCAATGTCGCGGTAGGGAATGTCCGCCGCCTTGATGACGGCATCGAAGCGTTGATGGGCCGAGGCGGCGAACTGCTTCGATTCATCCGTCAGCCGGGCCAGGGATTCGGATGGGAAGACCACGCCCTCGCCGGCGATAATCTGTGGCGTTCGCCAGGCATGCAGGCCTTCCACATGGCCGTCGTAACGCCCGGCGATCGACAGGGCGGTTTGCAACGCCGCCTCCGCCCGGTCGTCGTCGCAAAAGGGTACCAGGATCGTACGCATGGAAACCTCCCCCGTGGCCACATGAGATTGTTATCGGTACATATTCATTGTGGCAAGAAGTGGCCCGGTTTGGAACCGGTAAAGTGTCATTTGCAATTATAGCCGGCGAATACGGCCCTCAGCCAGCCAGCCGCGCCGCCGCCGCCGCCAAATCCGAAATCACGTCCCATGCTCCCGCCTCGACCGCATCGTGGGGCGCAACCCAACTGCCGCCGACGCACCGCACATTGCCCAAGGCGAGATACCCGCCGGCGTTGTCCCGGCTGATCCCGCCCGTGGGACAGAAGGTAAGGCGGGGAAAAGGTCCGGCAAGGGCTTGCAGCGTGGCCCGCCCGCCCATGGCCTCGGCGGGAAAGAATTTCAGACATTCCAATCCCGCCCGTTGCGCCGCCATCGCCTCCGAGGCGGTGGCGATACCGGGCAGATAGGGCAGATCGCCCGCCGCCGCCGCCAGATCGGCCGCGAAGCCTGGCGAGACCGCGAATTGGGCGCCCGCCGCCCTGGCCCTGTTCAAATCATCCGCAGTGGTGACCGTGCCGACCCCCGGAACTGCCTCCGGCACGGCATGGGATATGGCGGCAATCGCCTCCAAGGCCGCCCCGGTGCGCAATGTGATCTCCAAAGCCGGCAGCCCGCCCCGCACCAGCGCCTGGGCCAAAGGCACGGCATGAGCCACATCGGCAACGGTCAGGACCGGTATGACCGGCGCCAGGGCCATCACATCTTCAATCGTTCGTTCCGCCATTTTCCACTCACCGCATTGCCTGAATGTCGGCCGACATAATCGCATGTTCTTTTAAAACATGCCTCGATTCTTAAGAAAAGAGCAATCGAACCAATCACTTGTGTCGCGATAGCGACTCCAAATCATTGGTAATTGCGCTATAATCCCGCCCGAATGACGGATGTGATGAAAATCGCCGCGATCGGCGAATGCATGATTGAATTAAGTGCCCGCCCCGACGGCCACATGGGCCTGGCCCATGGCGGCGATACCCTGAATACCGCTGTCTATTTGGCCCGGCTGTCCCGAAACAGCCCCCTCTCCGTCGATTATCTTACGGCCCTGGGCGATGATCCCTATTCCGGCGAAATGCTGGCCTTCTGGCGACGGGAAGGTATTGGCACGGATTTGGTGGCGCGCCTGCCCGGTCGCCTGCCGGGTCTTTATACCATCCGCACGGATGAACAGGGAGAACGCGGTTTCTACTATTGGCGGGCGGCCTCGGCGGCGCGGGAGATGATGCGGGGCGATCACGGCGCCCGGCTAGCCGAGGCGCTTTGCCACTACCAAATGATCTACCTCTCCGGCATCACGCTCTCGATCCTGGCGGCGGACGACCGGGAATTGCTGCTGGCCGCCTTGGACCGGGCCAGGGCGGCGGGCGCGCGGATCGCCTTCGATAGCAATTTCCGCCGGGCGGGCTGGCCCGATGCCGTCAGCGCCCGGCGGGCCATGGATGATATGTACCGCCGTTGCCATATCGCCCTGCCGGGTCTTGACGATGAATGCGCCATGCATGGCGCCATGGACGCCGCCGCCGCCGCCCGGCGCATCGCCGCATTGGGAACGGAAGAAGTCTGCGTCAAGAACGGCGCCGACGGCTGCCTGCTGTATCGGGAAGACACCGAGCACGCCGTACCAGCACATGAACAAATCCAGCCCGTGGACACCACGGCCGCCGGCGACAGCTTCAATGCCGCCTATCTGCACCATCGCCTGCAAGGCGGGGAAATGACGGCGGCGGCTGAAGCCGGCCACCGGCTAGCGGCCCGGGTGATCCAATTCCCCGGCGCCGTTATTCCCATCGAGGCCATGCCGAACAACCGCAATCAGGAAACTTAAAGCCATGACCGATGCCCTCGACGGTACCGCCGGCCGCCGCCGGATTTATTTGATGCGCCATGGCGAGGTGCGTTATTTCGATGCGAAGGGCAAACCCGTGCATCCGAAATTCGTCGATCTGACCGAAACCGGGCGCGCCCAGGCCGCCGGCATGGGGCGCTTGCTGGCCGATGTCCCCTTTGACCGGGCCTTGAGCACGGGGCTGCCGCGCACCATGCAAACCGCCGAAGCGGTTCTGACGGGCCGCGATATCGAGATCGGGGAGATTCCGGAACTGAAGGAGATCCGTTCCGGCTCCTCCCGCGGTAAAACCCTAGCGGAGGTCCGGGCGGCATTCCTTGACGGCTTCCTCGACGCCGCTCGGCCAGGCGCGCGCTTCGTGGGCGGCGATGTTTTTCAAGAGGTTTATGACCGGGCGGCCGGCGCGATCGAGGCGCTGCTGCTGGAACCGGGCTGGCGCAATATGCTGATCGTCGCCCATGACGGCATCAACCGGCTGTTGCTGGGCTGGGCCAGTCATGGCGGGCTGAAGGTGGCGGGCGCATTCGAACAAGACCCCGGCTGCCTGAACGTGATCGATACGGATGTGAAGGACGGAAAAATCGGGCGCCGGGTCATCAAAATGGCGAACCTGACGCCGATGAATTTCAACAAATTGGGCAACAACCTGACCAGCCCGGAGCAAATCTTCGATTACCGGGCGCAAATCATGGCCCGCCTGAAAGATGGTTAGGCGGGCGGCTTTCCCCTACAATGACCGCCATGGGGACTGATTCCGGTAATTTCAATAAAGGCAGGATATGCGCTTTATCCACATAACGGATATGCACATAACGGCGGACGGGCGGCCCCTCTATGGCCTGTCGCCGCGGGACCGCCTATTGGCCGCCTTCGACTGCATCAACCGTGATTTCACCGACGTTGCCTTCGTGATGATGACCGGCGATCTGGTCAACCGGGGCACGGTGCCGGAATACCTTGCCCTGCGCGAAATCCTGCAAAGCCTGTCAGCGCCCCATTATCTATTGCTGGGCAACCATGATGGCCGGGCTGAATTCCGCGAGGTGTTTCCCGATGTGCCGGTCGATGAACATGGCTTCGTGCAATTCGCTTTCACGGTGGAAGACCGCCGCTTCATCGTTCTCGATACTCTGGATGAAGGCAAGATCTCCGGCCTGCTGTGTCAAAAGCGGCTGGATTGGCTGGAAAGGCGGTTGGCCGAGGCCGCCGGGCGGGAGACCTATCTGTTCCTGCATCACCCGCCCCTGCGCCTGGAAGGCGGCGAGGCCTTGGCGGAGATGGCTTTCGGTCGTATCAAGCATCTGTTTTTTGGCCATTTGCACCGGCCCCTGCATGGCAGTTGGCAGGGCATCCCCATGTCCAGCCAGTTTTCCACCTTGCACCAGTTTGTCTACAATTACGGCACCAAGGTGATGCAAGGCTCGCACGAGCCACCCGTGTTCGGCGCCGCCAATCTTTTGAACGGCAACGTGGTGATCAACCCCCACAACTATCTCGACGCCAGCCCCCACTTCAACCTGCGCAGCAAAGCCGCCCAAAACGCGACAACACCGGAAGAACTGCCGCCGTTGGATTAGGTATCAACCTCGAACATCACCTTGATTTGCCTGTTCGGCTGTTTCAGGGCCTCGAAGGCGGTGGGCAACGTGGCCAGATCGATCCGGTCGCTGATCATGGCAAATTTCTCCTGGACCATGGCCCGGCATCAATCTCGTGCCGCCACCTTGAAAATCTCGCGCCGCAGCAGGCGCTTTTCCAGGGCGTTGAGTTTTACCAGGTGACCGGCCGCCCGTTCCGCCAGGGTTTCCTCATCATACAGCGTGCTCATGGCCGCGCGCTCCCGCCGTTCCGTCTGGATCAGGCGGCGGATGGTCTCGGCAAAATTCGCCGTGACGTCGATTTGTTCGACGATGTCCCAACCGGTGACATCCAATAAGGCGGGATAATCGTTCTCCGCTGCAACGTATGGCGGGCCGGCCTCCAGCGCGAGGCGGCAATCGCCCTCGGACAGACCGGGTGAGATCGAGATGACCGTAAAGACCATGTGACCATCGGCGCCAAGAACCCGCCGGCAGGATCGCAGCGCGCCCGCCTTATCCAGGAGACAGCATAAAACGTCCGAATGGCTGATTGCCTCGAAGCCGCCGTCCGCGAAGGGAAGCCCGGCGCCGTCGGCGACCGCCAGCCAACAGGCGCCCGGCGGCTTGTCTCGCTTGATACGGGCGGCGGCGATCCGCAGACCATCGAACGGCAAATCCGTCAGCATGACGTCGCAACCGCATTTATCCGCCCAGTAAAGCGCCGGCCAGCCGGAGCCGGAACCCACGTCCAAAAGGCGCAACCCCGGGCGCAGATTGAGCAGCCCGGCAATCCGGTCGGCCTCATCTTTGGTGGTCCAGGATGTCCCGCCATAATCGCACCCGCAAACGCTGCGTTCCAGGCTGCGCATCACCGGTGTTTGATAGCGCAAATAGGTCTCACCGAAGCGTTCGGCCTGCTCCCTCTCCTCCGGGCTAAGAGGCATGGGCGGCTACCGGGTCACCATCTTCAGGGCGTCTTCGGCGAATTTCTTGTCCCTTTCGCTCCGGTCCGATTTCGCGCGGTTTTTGTCGAACGGCACCTTGGTGCCCTTTTGGCAGGCCGGGCGGGCCGCCAGGCGGTCCATCCAGGCCTGCAAATTAGGCAGGCCATCGACCTCCACGCCGGACCATTTGTGGGTCCGAACCCAGCACCAGTTGGCGATATCGGCGATGGAGTAATCCCCGGCCAGGTATTCCCTGTCCACCAGGCCGCGCTCCAGCACCTCGAACAGGCGGCGGGTCTCTTTTTGATAACGGTCGATGGCGGGTTGGATTTTCTCCGGGAAATAGCGGTAAAAAACATTCGCCTGGCCCATCATGGGGCCGATCCCGCCCATTTGAAACATCAGCCATTGCATGACCATGCTGCGGCCCTTGACGTCGCTGGGCAACAGACGGCCGGTCTTTTCCGCCAGATAGACCATGATGGCGCCGCTTTCGAAGACCACGAAGTCATCCGCCTCGCGGTCGACGATGACCGGGATGCGGCCGTTCGGGTTCATGGCCAGAAAGCTCTCGGCCCGTTGATCACCGTCGCTCAATTTGACGGGGTGTACTGCGTAAGGTAATCCCAGCTCTTCCAGGGTCACGGAGGCCTTGGCGCCGTTCGGGGTCGCGGCGGTGTAGAGATCAATCATGGCGGTTGTCCTCGATACGGTAAAAGCCCGCGGCGGTGTCATGGAACAGGGCGGCTTTGTCGGCGGCGCCAAAATCCGTGCTGACAAGTTTGAAGGCATTCCAAAGCGTGGTGTAGGCGCAGGTCGCCTTGTCCACGGGGAAGTTACTTTCGAACATGCAGCGCGCCGGCCCGAAGGTTTCGATGCAGTGCATCAGGTATGGCTTCCAGGCTTCCGCCAGGGTTTCCGAGGACGGCGGCCGGTCCAGCCTGTGGTGGCCGAAGCCGGTCAATTTCATGGCCAGACCGCCCAGTTTCACATGCACGTTGGGGCATTGGGCCAGGGCGGCCATGTCATCGGCCCAGGCGGCAAAGACCTCCTCCCGCCGGCCCGCGTAGGGTCCGATACCCAAGGGTCCGCCCACATGGTCGAGCACGATGGGGGTTTCGGGAAAGGCCCTGGCCAGATCGGTTAGCTGCGGAATCTGCGGATGATAGAGCCAGGAATCGTAACTCAGGCCAAAGGGCGCCAATTGCGCGAAACCCTGGCGGAAGGCGGGGTCGGAGAACACATCGCCATTCGGATTGGTCCCGTCCGCGCCGATAATTCCTGGATCGGGGTCGGCGGCGGTGGCATGGCGGATGCCGCGAAAGCGTCCACCGCCGGCCTGGATTTCCGCCTGTAAAACCTCGCCCACCCCTTCGCCCAGGCGCAGATCGGCGAAACCGACGATGGCGGCGGCGATTTGGGTCTTGCCGTACAGGCCCGAGGCGCTCATGGCCGCCATGCCGGCAACGAATTCGACCTCGCCCACCGGCGCCATGGCGGCCCCGCCTTTCGCGCGGTAGAAGGCCTCGCATTCCAGGAAGACGGTGCTGATAATATTGTGGCCGCCGCCAATATCGGCCAGAAAATCGTCCAGCAGATAGTGGTAAACATAGGTTTCCCGCTGGTCCCACAGATGATGATGGGGGTCGCAAATGGGTAGCCCCGGCGCGATGGCCGGCTCCACGCGTTGGCCCAGCCAATCGGTCAGTTCAGTCATGCCTGCCCTCATAAAGGTCGCGGCCCGCCGTCAGCGCGCGTATTTTGCCGTCCGCCACGTTGCGCGGCAGCATCCAGAAGCCGCAGTCGGGATGGATGTATTTCACCCGGCCCGCGCCCAGTATTTCGTCCGCCTGCTCGATCTGTCTGGCGATGGCATCGGCGCTCTCGATATCCGTGCGTTTGATATCCACCACGCCCAGCCCCATGCCGATTTCCGGCCGCAGTTCCTTGAACGCGGCCAGTTCCTCCACCGGGCGATGGGCGTTTTCCATGACGATGTGGTCCACATGCAAGGCGTTGAGATAGCCCAACAACTTGTCCCAACCACCGGATTGGATAGTCTGCCCGCCATAGTTGCCGAAACACAGATGCACGGCGGCAAGCCCGGGCACCGCATCCAGAACCTTGTTGATGGCGGCGGCCGCCCATTCCCATTCATCCGGGTGGCCGGGCAGATTGGCCTCGTCCAACTGCACCACCTCGGCCCGGCAATGGCGCACCTGTTCGGCCAGGGCCTCGGCGATGGCGTCCGCCACCAGGCGTACATCGCCGTAATGACGGTCGACGACGGTCTTGGCCAGCATGTGCGGCCCGGTCAGGGTGAATTTCAACGGCCGGTCGGTCAGGGCCATGGCCGCCTCGCAGGCGCCGGGCAAATCCAGGCCGCCGCCATGGATGGGGCCATCGACGACGGCGGGCGGGCGGCGGCGGAAGCCCATGCCGTCCTGGCCGCGGTAGTCAAGCAGTTCATCGAAGTGGATATCGGTGCGGATACCACCCAGGGGGCGGACGAAATATTCGATCATGCCGTTGGTTTCGGGATGATTGACGTTGAAGCGGTACATCTCGCCATCGCAGACCAGGTCGATGCCGGCCTGTTCCTGGGTATGCAGCACGACGCGGGTGGCGTCCCGCAACGCCTGTTCCGAGGGCGAGGCCGCCAGCCAGGCCGGCACCGGGTAGGAGCCGACGACCGTGGTCTTGATTCTAGGCGTCATAACCTACACCCTATGCGTGATCGACCAAGCCGGGCCACAGGGCCAGCGCGCCCTTGGCGGCCAGGGAACGGCCCAGGGCCTCGGCCCAATAGGTTTCGGAGCCGAACTCCGCCCGCCAGGACCACAGGCGCCGGGTGGCGAAATGCAAGGTATGTTCATAGGTGAAGCCCATGGCGCCATGGGTTTGATGGGTAATGCCGGCGACGATGGAGGCGGCTTCGGAAGCCCTGATTTTCGCCACCGCCAATTCGAACAGGGCATCGTTTTGCCTTCGAGCAGCAGCGCGGGCGGCCGCCTCCACCGCCGCGCCCGCCGCCGCCACCTCGCCGGCCATGCGGGCCAGTTCCTGTTGCACCGCCTGAAATTTGCCGATCGGTTGGCCGAACTGGGTGCGGTCGTTGGCATATTGCACGCTCTGTTCCAACACGGACTCCAGGGCGCCGGCGATTTGGCTGGCCCGCGCCAGGCCGCCAAAAGCCAACAGGTGACCGGGATCAATGCTTTCGGGCAGAACGCCGGCGGCCACCGCCAGGCCATCGAAGTGCACGGTATCGCGGGGTTCGGCGGCGATATTGCGGTCCTCCAGCATCACGCGCCAGGCCGCTTTCGGCACCAGGGCGACATAAGGTTCGCCGTCACAACGGGCAAATACCGCCAGATGTTCGACATCCCGCCCCCACGGTATCCGCGTGACGCCGCCCGTGACCCGGTAACCGCCACCCTGCCGGACAAGGTTCAACGCTTCATCCGCGCGCACCGGCGCGATGGAGGTCATGCCCAGGGGCATATCCAGCCCGGCATGGGATAGCAGCCAGCCGGCCAGGATATTTTCCACCAGGGGCACGGGCGCGTGATACCTGCCGGCGGCGCGGATCACCACCTCCGCCTCGTCCCAGCCGCCACCCACGCCGCCGCGGTCCTCCGGCACCAGCACGGAGGGCAGGCCGTTTTCCTCGATCGCCAGCCACAGCGCCGCTTGCGAGGCCCCCGTTTCGGCGCTTTCAAGCTCGCTTTTGCCAACCCTGTCGGCCAGCAGGCGACTGACCTGATCGCCCAGGACGGTCCGCAGTTCGCCGTTACCGCTCATCGCAGGCCCAGCCCGCGGGCGATGATGCCGCGCAGAATTTCCCGGGTGCCGCCGCGTAGCGAGAAGGACGGCGCGGCCTGGGTGATATAAGCCAGGGCCTGGCCGAAACCATCGCCATGATCGGGGCTTGCCTCCCGATCCAATGTCTGGTGGGCGATCAGCGGTATGGATTGCTCGAACAAGGTGCCCAATTCCTTGACCACGGAGCCGTCGAGGGCCGGATCCTCGCCCGCCTGCAGCTTCGCCGCGACCGAGATCGACATATTGCGCAAGGTCGCCAAATGCGCCACCAGCCGGCCCACCGCGGCGGCGCCGACAGCCGTGGTATCCTTGGAAACCTCGTTCAATAGTTCGAAAATCAACTGATAGGACGACATATAGCGTTCCGGGCCGGAGCGTTCGAAGGCCAGTTCCGCCATCACCTGGCCCCAGCCGCCGCCTTCCGTGCCGATCAGGTTCGCCTCCGGCACGAATGCGTCCTCGAAGACGCATTCGTTGAAATGTTCCTCGCCCGCCAGGTTCTTGATGGGGCGGATGGAGATGCCGCTCGTGTCGGCCAGATCGATGAGGATTTGCGACATGCCGTCATGTTTGCGTTCGGCGCTTGGGTCCGTGCGCACCAGGGCGATCATGTAATGCACCAGATGCGCGCCGGAGGTCCAGACCTTGGTGCCGTTGATCAGCCAGCCGCCGTCCGTGCGCGTTGCCCGTGTGCGGATAGAGGCGAGGTCCGAGCCTGAATCGGGCTCGCTCATGCCGATGCAGAAGAACGCCTCGCCCCTGGCAATGGCGGGCACGACGCGCTGTTTCATCTCCTCCGTGCCGAATTCCAGGATCAGCGGCCCGCTTTGCCGGTCCGCGATCCAATGGGCCGAGACCGGCGCGCCGGCCGCCAGCATCTCTTCCAGCATCACGTAGCGTTCAAAGGCCGTGCGGCCATGGCCGCCGTATTCTTTCGGATAGGTCAGGCCCAAAAAGCCCGCCTGGCCCACCTTGGCGCTGAATCCACCATCGTAGCCGGCCCAGGAGCGCGCGCGCAGGGCGGCGGGGTAATCAGCCAGGTTTTCATTGAGAAAATCCCGGACCCGCGCCCGCATCGCGGCCGTCTCGGGCGGTAGGGGGCTGGGTGCAAAACGGAAGGAATGCATGTTGGCTCGCATTTGGGATTACAATGCCGGCCAAACTAGAGCAGTTCCGATCTAATGTGAATCATGAAGTGATTCTAATTGATTGGAAAAACTGCTCTATTTCTTAAGAATCGGGGCATTTCCAATTCGGAAATGCTCTGGCAGCCGGGGCGGCGAGGTCAAATGTCAGAGTACAAGCATGTCAACGTACACACGGAAAACCGGGTCGGCTGGATCGATTTCAACCGCCCGCCCGTCAACGCCAAGCATTGGGACATGGTGCGGGAAATCCACGGCGCCATCCAACAACACCATGATGACCGGGAGGTCCGGGTCATCGTCCTGGGCAGCGCGCTGGAGCGCTATTTCTCCACTGGCGCCGATATCGCCGTGTTCGCCGAAATGAGCCGGGCGGAAATGATCGACTGGGCGGATATGGCCCACGCTCTCGTCCACATCATGCGGCAATCGGAGAAACCGCTGCTGGCGGCGATCAGGGGCGTCGCGGTGGGCGGCGGCTTGGAAATGACCCTGCATTGCGATCTGCGTTTCGCCGCCACCGATGCCCGTCTGGGCCAGCCCGAAATCAACATCAACTATATTCCGCCCATTGGCGCCACCCAGGCCCTAGCCCGCCTGATCGGCCGCCCCCAAGCCATCCGCCTGCTCTTTGACGGTGAATTGATATCGGCGCGGGAAGCACTTGAAATCGGCCTGGTCGACACCCTGGTGGCGCCGGAGGATTTGCGTAAGGAGGTCCAGGCCTATGGCGAAAAACTGGCGGCCAAACCACCCGAGGCCCTGGCGGCGATCCGGCAAACCATCACCCTGGGCGGGGCAATGAGTTTCGATGGCGGCCTGGCCCTGGAACGCGAGCACGTTATCCGCCTGGCCGGCACCGAGAACTTCCGCGAGGGCCTCGCCGCCTTCCTGGAAAACCGCCTACCGGTTTGGAAGGGCTAGGGCGCGGCATAGTCCATGCCCACGCCCCACCCGTTTGTGGCCAAGGTAAACGGGGCGCCGTCCCATTCGCTTTATGCCAGAGAACCGAGATCAGCGCGCGGGCAGGCCGGCCTTGAGCAGACCATTGAGCAGGTGCTCCAGATCGTCCTCGTGCTGAAATACCGTGTGTTCGCGAATGACCACGACGCTAAGTCCGGGCCGCATGGCTATCAGTTCCTCGAGAGCTAAGCTGGCTTCCTGGCCGCGCCCGAGATAGGCAAGGGCGGCGGGGAGGGGCAGCAGTTCCTGCCATAACGAGGCCTGGGGGGCAGTTTTCTAATCGTCTGGCGGCCCCATTCCACCACCTGTTCGTACTGTCGAAGACACATATGCGCATAGGCTAATCCGGCGCAAAA
>JAYGEB010000136.1:0-21658 GCA_046582595.1 Alphaproteobacteria bacterium
TCTCCACTTTGTATTTGGTTTTGTATCAAACCGTTATGGAGATGCCTTGAAATTTGCTAAATTTGGCAGTTTTACAGGCATATATTCGACCAATGTGTGTTGATGCGACACGGGGCAGGGGCACCACTAGACTTTTTTCGATATTCATCGAATTAAGTCTCGTCTTCTTCGCTCACGCTTGTGCGCAAGAGCGCGCCGCTCCGCGCGGGCGGCGCATAAGCGCCGGGCTGCCGTCGCAGCCTTGTCCGCGCAATTCGACACCGAAAATGGTCCAGCTTTATTGCCAAATAGGAAAACGCCCGCCGTCAGGCGGCGAAACCCTGTAGGCGGGCGGCTTCCGCGCGGACCCGTTCGGGGCTGCCCAGATAGGCGCGGTTCACGCCCAGGCGCTTGAACCAGTAATGCAACCCCATCAGGTCGGTGAAACCCATGCCGCCGTGCACCTCCGTCGCCGTGCGGGCGACAAAGCGGCCGACCTCGTCCATATGGGATTTGGCGAAAGCCGCGGCCAGGGAGAAGCCCCCTGAATCATGCTCCAATGTGTAGGCCCCGTGCCAAACCAGGGCCCGGCAGGGTTGCAATTCCGCCGCCATTTCGGCGCACATGTGTTTCACCGCCTGGAAGGAGGCGATGGGCCGCCCGAACTGTTTACGTTCGGCGGCATAATCGACCGCCTGTTGCAACATCGCCTCGCCCGCGCCCAGGCTATCGGCGGCCAGGATCACCCGGCCCGCATCGATGATGGTTTGCAGCACCCCTTCGCCCTGGCGCAAGGGTTCGGCCGGGGTGTCCGCGAAGCATAGTTCGCAAATGGCGCGGGTCCTGTCGATGGTTTTCAAGCCGATGGTTTCCAGCCCGTCCGCATCCACCCGGACCAGATGCAGCCCGCCCTTGTTGTCGGCGACCACATGGCCCTGGGCCCCGGCCCCATCCAGCACAAACAAGGCCCGGCCGTTCAGCACGCTGTCATTGCCTTTATTGCCGGCGGTCACGCCCGCATCCTCGCGAGCGCCGGCGGCGGTCTCGGAAACCGCGACACCGAGACGGAGGGAGCCCTCCGCCATGCCCGGCAGCCACGCGCGGCGCTGCTCCTCGTCCCCGCCCAGGCTGATCGCCAGGGGCGCCATGACGGCGCTGGCCACGAAGGGCACCGGGGTAACCCGCCGGCCCAGCTCCTCCGCCACCACGGCGGCGTCCAACAGGTTCAATTGAGCACCGCCGTAGTCCTCCCCGATCAGCAAGCCGGCCATGCCAAGGCCGCAAAGTTCCGCCCAGATGTTTTCGTCCATGGCCGCGCCGGCTTCCGCCGTCCGGCGCACGTTGTCCAGCTCCGAAACGCGGGAGAGGGTGCCGCGGAAGCTGTCGCGAATCAGTTCCTGTTCTTCCGAGAGTCCGAAATCCATTTGTCCGCTCCGTCCTAGAGCATGTCCTCTTTGAACATGCTCGAATTCTTAAGAAAAGAGCAATTGAACCAACCACTTGGATCGCAAGAGCGAATCCAAGTGGTTGGTTCAATTGCTCTAGACCCGCACCGCTTTCGGTTCCCGCGGCATGCCCAGGCCGCGTTCGGAAATGATGTTTTTTTGAATTTGCGCCGTGCCGCCACCGATGATCAGGCCCAAATCGAACATGAAATTGGCCTGCCAGGCGCCACCGTCCCGCAGCAACGGGCTGTCATCGTACAGCACGCCAATCTCGCCCAGAATGTCGATGCCCAGGCCGTCCAGTTGATGGTTCAATTCGCAGCCCAGCAGTTTCACCACCATATCGCCCAAGCCCCGTTCCCGGCCCTTGCCGGCCTCGGTGAGCAGGCGCATCTCGTGCAGGCGCATGGCCTGTACGCGGGCCTGCAGGCGGATGAAGCGGTCCCGGAACAGCGGGTTTTCCATCAGCGGGCGACCGTCCAGGCTTTCGTTGCGCAACAGTTCGCGCACCCGGAGCAGGCTGTCCAGGGAGCGGTTGGCATCGCCCAGCAGGCCGCGCTCGTGTTTCAAGGTGGAGTTGGCGACGACCCAGCCTTCGCCCCGGCCGCCCACCACGTTGGCCTTGGGCACCCGCACATCGGTGAAAAAGACTTCGTTGAACGAGGGCGTGCCGGTCATGGTTTGCAGGGGCCGCACCTCGATCCCCGGCGTGTCCATGGGAAAGACGATATAGCTGATGCCCTTGTGCTTCGGGGCATCGGGCTCCGTGCGCACCAGGCAGAACATCATGTCGGCGATATGGGCGCCCGACGTCCAGATTTTCTGACCGTTGATGATGAAATCGTCGCCGTCCTCGGTAGCGGCGGTTTGCAGGCTGGCCAGGTCGGAGCCGGCATCGGGTTCGGAATAGCCCTGGCACCAGACAATTTCGCTGCGGATGGTGGGCCGGATATAGTTTTGTTTCTGTTCTTCCGTGCCATGTTCCAGCATGGTTGGCACCAACATGGAGATGCCCTGATTGCCCAGCCCCTGGATCACATTGGCGGCGAAAAATTCATCGGCGATGATGCGTGATTTCAAGATATCCACCGCCGCGCCAAAACCGCCATAAGCCTTCGGAATGGTGCGGGAGGTCAGACCGTGATCCACCAACAGGCCCTGCCAGAGGCGCACTTCGCCGGCCAGATTGCGCGGCCGCATGCGGAAGGAAAAAGCGGATTCGCCGGGTGCCAGATGTTTGTTCTGGTCCAGAAACGCCCGCACCTCCTCGCGAAAAACCTTATGCTCCGTCCGGTCGTTCAGATCCATGTGTTCCGCCTTTGCCGATGGCCGATAATATTCCTGAATATTGCGCGCCTATTATGGCGCACCGCCGGCTACCGGGAAAGCGCCCTAATCGGGCCAGCGGTTATGGGGCCATAGCCATTGTTCCGGGCGCGCCCTGATCCAGCCTTCGATCAAATCATTGACTTGTGCCATCAGGGCGGCGATGTCGCTGGCCTTATCCGCGCCCTTCGAATGGGAACTTTTCGAATAAGACAGGGGCTCTTGAATGGTGACGCGGAAGGCGGCGCCCGCCAGCCGTTCGCAGCGCACCGGGATCACCGCAAGGCCCCGGCGCAGGGCCAACTGCGCCAGGGCCGGCGCGGTCATGGCGGGACGGCCAAAGAACGGCACCTCGATGCCGTCATTCATCTTTTGATCCACCAGCATGCCGACGGGGGCGCCCTGGTTCAGGGCCGCGAGGATGCCGCGCGCGGCCGCGGGCCCCTTGGCCAGGGCGCCCAGGGACGAGCCTTCCCTGACCCGGCAAAGCCATTGGTCGATCAGCGGATTGTTCAGGGCGCGATAGACCACATGCATGGGCCGGCCCAATTTGGCGGTGACCAGATACATCAATTCCCAATTGGCCAGATGCGCGCCAAACAGCAGCGAAGCCGCCCCGCCAACCAGATTATCGGCGCCAATAACCTGGATTTGGCCGGGTTCCGGCGCACCGTCGGTCAACGCAAATTTGCGAAGATGGGGCAGTTCGGCGATCGTGCGGCCCAAATTCCGCCAGACGCCGGTGCCGATGGCCGCGCGTTCGGGCGGCGGCAATTCCGGCATGGCCCGTTTCAGATTGCCTTCGACCCGGCCCGCCAGGGACGGCAGCCGGCCAATGGCCGCGCCCAGCCAGGCGCCCAAATTCGAGGCCGTGGCCACGGGCAAGGCGGCAAACAGGGCCCAAAGGCACCGGGCGGCGAAATATTCCATGCGATGACGGAGGGGATGCTTCATGACGCCCTGGGATTGGGCGCGGCCGCGAACAATTGATCCAAAAGCCCGTCCAGAGCCGCGTCGTGATCGAATTCCAGGGTGACATCGATGACCGTCACCATGGCCCTGGCGCCCGGGGGCAGGCGAACCGCATCCTTGGCCGTGGTTACCGCGATGGCGTCCTGGGCGCGGGCCCGTTCGAGCAGCTCCCAGATCTCGTCTTCGCGAAAAACATGATGATCGGGAAAGGCCTGCTGGCCGACCAGTTCGGCGCCCAATTCCCGCACCGTATGAAAGAACCTTTGTGGCCGGCCGATCCCGGCAAAGGCCACCACCCGCCGTCCCCGCAAGGCCAGGGCGTCCGTGGATGGGAACAGCCGGGCGGTCAGGGGCAGGGGCCCAAGCGGCGGCAGGGGCGCCGGCGTCTCGCCCGATTGCACGACGATCACGGCATCGGCGCGGGCCAGGCCGTCCAATACCGTCTCGCGCAGGGGGCCGGCGGGATGCACCCGGCCATTGCCCAGGCCATAGGCGCCGTCGATCACCAGCAAGGACAGATCCTTGGCTAGGCCGGGGTTTTGAAAACCATCATCCATGACGATGGCCTGGGCCCCGGCGGCGATCGCGGCGCGGGCGCCCTGGGCGCGGTCGCGGGCGACCCACGCCGGCGCCGCCGCCGCCAGCAAGAGCGGTTCATCGCCCACGTCACGGACCCCGTGCCGTTCGGTATCGACCCGCACCGGCCCCGGCAAACGGCCGCCATGACCGCGGCTCAAAAAATGCGCCTCGACCCCGCGCCGGGACAAGGCCCGGCCAATGGCCAGCGCGGTGGGGGTCTTGCCCGCGCCGCCCGCCACCAAATTGCCAACACAGATCACCGGCACCGAGGCCCGCCAAGGCCGGGCGAAAGCCCAGCGCAGGCGGCCCATGGCCCCATAAAGCCAGGCCAGGGGCTGCAGGGCCCAGGCCAGGACGCCGTTGCGGTGCCAGAATTCAGGCGCCAGCATGGGTCCGCCCCGGTCCGGGCAGCAGGGGAGCGATTTGCTTGAGCACCGCCGATACCACATCCTCGCCATCGTCCGCCGCCCGCGCGGCGGCGGCGGCGCGGCGTCCGGTCTCGATTTCATCGCCCAGCAACAGCGCGATCTGATCAGCCAGGGTATCGCCATCGGCGACCAAATGGGCGCCCCCCGTCTTGGTCATGGCGGCGGCCTGTTCGGTGAAATTGTACATATAGGGTCCGAACAACAACGCCGAGTCCAGGCGCGCGGCTTCCAACGGGTTCTGCCCGCCATGTTCTACCAGCGAGCCGCCGATGAAAACGATGGAGGCCAGTCGGTAGTACAAACCCATCTCGCCCATGCTGTCGCCCAGATAAATATCCGTGTCCGCGCCGATGGCCTGGTTCCGGCTGCGCCGGGCCACGGAAAGCCCCTGGGCCGCCAACTCGGCCGCGATGGCCTCGCCACGCTCGGCATGGCGGGGTACCAGCAGGGTGAGGAGGCCGGGAAATTGCCGCGACAATTGCCGATGGGCGGCGCCAACCATGGCTTCCTCGCCGGGATGGGTCGAGGCCGCCAGCCACCGCGGCCGCCGCGCCAGGGTGGCGTTCAGGGCATGCAGATCCCTGGGGTCCACCGGCAAGGGCGGCGAGGAGGCCTTGAGATTACCGTGGAAGGTAACATTGGGGGCGCCCAGTGTCGCCAGACGGCCGGCATCGGGCGCGCTTTGCGCCAGACAGAATTGAAACGATTGCAACAGCGGTTTTATCAGCCTGGGCAGGCGCCGCCAGCGCCGGAAGGAACGTTCCGACATCCGCGCGTTGATCAACGCCATGGGCACGCCGCGCGCCCGGCAGAGGTGGATCAGATTTGGCCAAAGTTCAGATTCGACCCATAACGCCAGATCCGGCCGCCAATGATCCAGAAACGCCGTTACATTGGCCGGCCGGTCGATGGGGATATATTGGTGAAAGGCGCGCGCCGGCAGACGGTCCGCCATGATCCGCGCGGATGTTACGGTGCCTGACGTTACCAGGACATGCAGGCTGGGATCGTCGTGCAAAAGCCGTTCGATCAACGCCAGCACCGAGATCATTTCACCGACCGAGGCGCCATGTACCCAGATCAATTCGCCTTCCGGCCGGTCCCGGCCCGGCCGGCCCAGCCGCTCGGTGAAACGGGCCGGATCCTCCCTGCCTCGGCGCAGACGGCGGTGCAAATACCAAACCAGCAAGGGCCCCAGAAGAGAGGTCAGGCCACGGTAGAGCCGATAGGTCACGAGGCTGGTTCCTCCACCTGGTAGGCCGCGCGGCCCGCCAGGCGGCCGGCTTGCGCGGTCACCTCGTCCAAGGCGGCCTCGACGTGCCGGCGGGCGGCTTCCCGCGCGCGATCGTCAAGCCTGCGTTCGATGCGGATCGGCTCGCCATAAATCATCGCGCCATTGGAAAACGGCAGGGGGACGCGAAAGCTGTCCCAGCTTCGCAGCAAACGATGCCGGTCGGTAAGCACCGCCACGGGCACGATCGGCGCGCCGGACAGCCGAGCCAAGGTAATGACGCCGTCACTGAGCCGGCGGGCCGGGCCACGCGGGCCATCGGGCGTCAGGCCAATGACCTGACCCGCCTTTAACAGGGCCAGCATCCGGCGCAGGGCGGCGGTGCCGCCCTTGTCGCGGTCGCGGTCCTGGCGGTGGCTTGAACCGCGCACCATGGCCATGTCGAAATGGGCCATTGCCTGGGCCACCAGGTCACCGTCGCCGTGATGCGATACCAACAGGTGCAGGGGCCCGGGACCCGGCCAGGCCCTGGGGATCATCGCCAGTTCGCCATGCCAGGTGATGGTGATGACGCCGCGCCCCCGAGCCAAAAGCTCCGGCAGGACGTGACCGTTCGAAACTTGCCACTTGGTGGTGCGGGAAACCAGGCGGACATACTGGGCCGCCAGAAATCCAACCAGGGCCCGGCCCGGGGAACTGTGCAATATCCGTTTTCCCAGGGCCACCGATGTCAACGCCCCGGCCGCGCGGCGGCCTTGTTCTCCGGGCCGTCATCGCCCGTCAGAGCGGAAAATTGCAGCTTGTACAAGCGCGCATAGCCGCCGCCCCGCGCCAGCAAGCTCGCGTGGTCGCCACTTTCGACCACGCGGCCTGCATCCAGCACATAGATACGGTCCGCCGACATGACGGTGGACAGGCGATGGGCGATGACCAGAGTGGTTCGGCCGGACTTCAAGGCGTCCAGCGCCGTTTGAATCTCCCGCTCGGCCTCGCTATCCAGGGCGGAAGTCGCCTCGTCCAACAGCAGGATCGGCGCATCCTTCAGCATGGCCCGGGCGATGGCGATGCGCTGACGCTGGCCGCCCGACAGCCGAACGCCGTTTTCCCCGACCTTGGTGTCATAGCCCTGGGGCAGGGCGGTTATAAAATCGTGGGCCGCCGCGAGCCGCGCGGCATCGGCGATATCGTCGGGCGATGCGCCCGGCCGGCCATAGGCGATATTGGCCGCGATGGTGTCGTCGAACAGGGTGATGTCCTGACTGACCAGGGCCGTGGCGGCGCGCAGGGAGGCGATGGTGACGTCATGAATGTCCTGACCGTCGATTTCGATGCGCCCGCCCGTGGGATCATGGAACCGGGGTAGCAGGTTCATCAAAGTTGTCTTGCCCGAACCGGACGGTCCGACCAGGGCAACGGTGCTGCCCGGCGCGATCTGCAAATCAACCGCGTGCAGGGCGGCGGTGTCGCCGCCGTAGGAGAACCGCACGTCATGGAAGCTGATCCCGCCCCGGTCCACCCGCAAAGCCGCCGCGCCGGGCTTTTCGATGATCGTCGCCGGAACATCGAGAATGGCGAATATCCTTTGCGCCGCCGCCAGACCCTCTTGCAGGGCGGTATTCAGATTGGCCAGACCCTTCAAGGGCTGATAGGCCATCAACAGCGCCGCCAGGAATGACATGAACTCCCCCAGGGACAGCGCCCCCGTCTGGGCCCGCCAGCCGCCATAGAATATGGCCAGCGCCACGGCGATCCCGCCCAGCGCCTCGGTCAGCGGCGTGGCGGCGGAACGGGTGCGGATGCCGCGCATGATCTCGGTCAGGCGCCGTTCGATGCGGGCCCGGACCCGTTCGATCTCGCCCGCCTCCATGGCGTAGGCCTTGACCAGGCGCGCGCCTTCCAAAGTTTCACTCAACTGGCTGGCTAGCTTGCCGGTTTGCTCCTGCGTGGCGGTGGAGACCTTGCGCATGCGGCTGCCCAGTTTGCGGATCAGGACGCCGACCAGGGGAAAAATCAGCACCACCACCAGGGCCAACTGCCAATCCTGGATGAACATCACCACGCCCAGGGCCAGCGCCGTCAGGGCATCCTTGGCGATGCCCGTGATGGCCCGTCCCACCGCCTCGCGCAACAAATTGGAGTCGTAAAGAAAGGAAGACAGCAATTGACCGGAATGGATCGATTGCAGATAGGCCAGATCGGCGCAAATCAGGTGACGGTACATCTTGACCTGGGTTTCCGCGATGATGCGCTGACCGACGCCATTCATCAGGATGCTTTGCAGATAGGTCGCGCCGCCGCGCAGAAAGGCGACGGCGACCAACACCAAGGGCACCAGGACCAGCATGCCCGGCTCCCGCTCGACGAATACCTTGTCGATCGCGGGCTCCAGCAGCCAGGCGTTCAGGCCCGCCGTGGCCGCGACAATGGCCATGAACAGAGCGGCCCACAACAAACGGCCGGCGTGCGGGCGCACATACTCCCGCAACAGCCGCAGCATCAAGCGATGGCTGAGTTGGGGCGAGGGCGCGCCGGTCTGCTGATCCATTCGATTGGCTGCGGTCAAATCCATTCTCTCGCGCGGAGACCCGTTGCTCCGTCAGTTTGGGAGAGATTCACCGCCGCATCCTAACATGACAGCCCGTAACGACCAATCCAGCGCGGCCTATTCCGCCGCCGTGAATGGTTTGGGTGACGTGCGTCCTGGCGTCGAATGCTTCCGCCACCATTTCATCCGCGGCCAGCAGAGCATCCACATCCGGTTTCGGGTCGCGGAATTCCAATAAGCCCTATTTTCTTAAAAACCGCCCGAACACGGACGCCGCCAGGGGGGTTCCCGGGCCGGCTACCACCTCGTTCAGCCAGGGGCCGCCAATCATGCTTGCTGGCAGGGACGAGGAGCCTCCTTATATTAAGATTCCGGGCATTTTTTTTGCGGAACAGGCTCTCGTCATAATCGGAGAATTCCGCCGCGGCAAGGTTCATGCGGGCCGGGAACGGCTGTAGGTTGCCAGGGTTTCGCCGTAGTAACGGTCCGTTTCACCCTGAAACAACATTCCGGCCTTCTCCATGACCCGGCGCGAGGCCATATGACCGGGACGGGTCAATGCCAGAACCTCCCGCACGGGCAAATTGGCAAATCCCCAATCCACGACGGCGCGCGCGGCTTCCGTGGCCAGGCCCTGGCCCCAATGGCCTTGGCCCAGGGCATAGACCAATTCAACCGCGCTGATCCGGTCCGGCAGATGACGCAGACCGCAATAACCGATGGGCGCGGCCGCCCCCTCTCCCCCCGCGGCACGATGGAAAGCACGCCACATCCGCCTTCGCGCCATTCGTCATGGCTGGCGCGCATGAATGTGGCGGCGAAATTCCGGGCGCCGTCCGGGGCCATGTGACCAACCGCCAAATGCCGTTGCACGGCCACATCGGCGAATAATTCGGCCAAGGCGGGCAAATCGCCCGCCGTAAACGGCCGTAGCAGCAACCGAGATGTGACAATTTCCAAGTTCATGGCAGCGAATAGGTCAACGCGAACCGCCCCATTTTCACGATGATTTGAGCAGAAACATATCATACAGGGCTTTTAATTCCGCCCCAACCACCCCATGTTATGTCTAATTCCCGCCGGCGCCATGCCGAGGACCGTAGGCGGCGGCTGGGATGATGCCCTACATTTGGCATCAAGGGCCCCTTTGCCGCCGTTAGCAATGCCCCCTCCTCTCCGGCAGCGGCACTGGGGCCCTTTCTTCGTTCTTTATCCGCCGTCATCCGCTGCGGCATTTTGGCGCGGCATTGGATGCTGTAACGGGCCCACGAAATATGCTTAACTATGAATATATTTCCGTGGCGCCATGATCCGAACGCCACATGTGGAAATCGCGGACCGGTTTTGACACGGGGGTGGGGTTTGCGATTTGGGGATCGAGGGAATCAAGATGGATCTTTCGCGGACACGAACGATACCAAAAGCGGGAACGGCATGCGGGCGGTCGGAGGCCTCGCCCTTGAACGGTTTCTGCCGGGATTGCGCGATCCACACACGGGCCTTTTGCGCCGTCCTCGATGACACCGACCTGGCGCGCCTGGAACAATTGCACACCATCGTCCACCTGGACGGCGAAGACGGTCTGTTCCTGGAAGGCGATGACGCCACGTTCTTCTTCACGGTTCTGTCGGGCGCCCTGCGCCTGTCGAAATTATTGCCCGATGGCCGGCGGCAAATTACCGGGTTTGTCCTGCCGGGCGAATTTATCGGACTTTCCGCAGGCGACACCTATGTCGATAATGCCGAGGCATTGACGGACACCAGTCTGTGCCGGTTCAGCGTGTCCGATCTGCAGCGAATCGGCCGGGAAAATCCGAAAATGGACGGCAGGTTGCTGGCCATGACCAACAGCACCTTGACCCAGGCGCGCGATCACATGTTGTTATTGGGCCGCATGAAGGCGCCCGAGAAAATCGCCAGCTTCCTGATCAGCCTGCTTGACCGGGCGGCGGCGGCCGATCAGCCGGCCGAGCCTCTTCACCTGCCCATGGGCCGGGCGGATATCGCCGATTATCTGGGCCTGACCATCGAAACCGTCAGCCGCACTTTTACCCGGCTGAAGGTGGACAATGTGGTTTCCCTGCCCGTGCATAACCGGGTCCGGATCGACGATATGGACGCGTTGATCGAACTGGCCGAGGGTTGATCATCACGGCTATTGGCCGTGGCGGGACCGCCCAAACGGTATGATGCGGGCGAGGGATGATCGGTAGTGCGAAATCAATGCGAAATCAATGCGAAATCAATGCGAAATCAATGCGAAATCAATGCGAAATCAATTAGCGGACAATGTCCCGCCCGTACTGCCTGTCTGGGCCTGGCTGTGGTTGCCCATCGCCGTGCTGGTTGTCGAGCTGGGGTTCCGGATGGTCAACGAACCCCTGTACCGCCGCTTGTGGCAAAGCGAGCTTGGGCCGGTGGAAACGGGCACCGTGGTGGTGCTGCTGCCGGGCATCCTGGCCGGATTTCTGGCCCTGCGCCGGAGCGGCCGCCTGCCCGCCCGATGGCTGACCGGCTGGCTTATCATGATCCTTCTCGGCAGCATTTATTTTGGCGGTGAAGAGGCATCTTGGGGCCAGCACTGGCTGGGCTGGGCGACGCCCGAGGCCCTGTCCAGCCTGAATGATCAGGGCGAGACCAACCTGCACAACACATCCTCCTGGCTGGATCAAAAGCCCCGGCTGTTGCTGGAACTGGGTGTCCTGACGGGCGGCTTGCTGTATCCCCTGTTTCTATGGCTGCGGCGCCAGGCCCGGCCGACGGACCCGCGCGGCATCCATTTCTGGCTTTGGCCGCCCCGGCAACTGCTGCCGACGGCCCTCTTGGCCATCGCCATCGGGTTGCCGCAGCGCCTGGAGAAGATTTTTGGCTGGCCCATCCCCTATCCCCTGGATATCCGCGCCAGCGAGACCCAGGAATTTTATTTCGCGCTGTTTCTGGCCTTGTATCTTTGGTCGTTTCAAATGCGTTTAAATGCAAAACGAAGATGATGTTCTGGCGCTGATTGGCGCCGATGACTGGATGATGGAGGTGCTGGCCGCCGTGGCCGGCATTGGTCTGCCCGACGGCTGGATCGGCGCCGGGTTCGTGCGCCGCAAGGTCTGGGACCATCTGCACGGCTTTGTCCGGGCCACGCCCCTGGATGACATCGATATATTGTATTTTCGGCCCGCTGATTTAAGCCTGGAGGGCGAACGGGCCATCGACGAACGGCTATGGGCGGTGCTGCCGGATCTGCCCTGGTCGGCCAAAAACCAGGCCCGCATGCATCTGCGCAATGACGACCGGCCCTATGGCGGCACCATCGATGCCATGCGCTTTTGGCTGGAAACCCCGACCTGCGTCGCGGTGCGCCTGGATGAGAGCGGCGCCCTGGAGCTGGCCGCGCCGTATGGGCTTGACGATCTGCTGAGCATGACCGTCCGCCCCACGCCGGCTGGACGCCGCCGCAGCCAAGCCTACCACGCCCGCCTTGAAAGCAAGGACTGGCTGAAATACTGGCCAAATTGCCGGGTCGTTTGGCCGTAGGGCGCCAGGGCGGCGGCGATGTTGATCGTGGACGGTTTTCCCAGTTTGCCGCGAAAGGCAATGAAATCACCCTTAATAAGCCTTAATGAACCGTTAACCTCCTCTTAATAGGGTTAACATGCTTGACGGAATTCGAAACAAAAGATAGTTTCCCGACACCATGACGCGGTCAATTCACATATGGGGTCTTGCCTCACGACTTAGCGACCCGGGCCTTGCGGGGCACCGGGATGCCGCACCTGTTGCGCGCGCGCTAAGGGACCATGCGTCAAATGTTTCAGAACACGAATAAATCAACGCGATTTCATCACCAGCTACCAGACCGCCGGCCCGTGCCGCGGCGCTGTTTTGCATTTCCGCAAGGCCAGCGCGCCATGGGGTCCCAAAGCCAGCGTTTGGTGTGCCCCTAGAGGAGTTTTCGTCATGAACAAAATGGCTTTCCACAAATATCAGGCTTTCCCGCCTATCGATCTGCCGGACCGCAAATGGCCCGGCCAGGTCATCGACAAGGCGCCCATTTGGTGCTCCGTCGATTTGCGCGACGGCAATCAGGCCCTGATCGAACCCATGGGACGGCAAAAGAAGCTGCAATTTTTCAATCACTTGATCAAATTGGGCTTCAAGGAAATCGAAATCGGTTTCCCGGCCGCCTCCGACACGGATTACGATTTCACCCGCCATATTATCGAAAACGATCTAATCCCGGACGATGTCACCGTGCAGGTCCTGACCCAATCCCGGCCCGAGTTGATCGAACGCACGTTCGAGGCCCTGCAAGGCTCTAGGAACGCCATCATTCATCTCTATAACTCCACCTCCGAATTGCAGCGCCGGGTGGTCTTCGCCCAGGACCGGGACGGGGTGAAAAAGATCGCCACGGACGGCGCCGGTTGGATCAAGGACAGAATTCCGCAATTGCAGGCCGGCGGCACCAATGTACGGCTGGAATATTCGCCGGAAAGCTTTACCGGGACCGAATTGGATTACGCCCTGGATGTCTGCCATTCGATCATGGATATCTGGCGCCCGACGGCGGAAAATCCGGTAATTTTCAATCTGCCGGCGACCGTGGAAATGGCCTCGCCCAATTATTGCGCCGATCAGATCGAATGGATGCACCGCAATTTCAAGGACCGCGAGACGGTCATTCTGTCCCTGCACCCCCATAACGACCGGGGCACCGCCGTGGCGGCCACGGAATTATGCCTGATGGCCGGCGCCGAGCGGGTGGAAGGCACCCTGTTCGGCAATGGCGAGCGCACGGGCAACGTGGATGTCATCACCATGGCCTTGAACATTTTCAGCCAGGGCGTGGATCCCAAATTGGATTTCACCAACATCAAGGAATCCATCGAGGTTTCGGAACATTGCACCCAACTGGCGGTACACGAACGCCATCCCTATGCCGGCGAACTGGTCTACACGGCCTTCTCGGGCTCGCACCAGGACGCCATAAAAAAGGGCATGACGGCGCACAAATCCTCCAACGACCCCCATTGGGCAGTCCCCTATCTGCCCATCGACCCCATGGACGTGGGCCGCAGCTACGAAGCCATCATCCGCGTCAACAGCCAGTCCGGCAAGGGCGGCGTGGCCTACATCATGGAGACGGAATACGGTATCGACATGCCCCGGGACATGCAGGTGGAATTCTCCAAGGTTATTCAGAGTATCTCCGAACGGACGGGCAAGGAGATTACCTCGGCGCAAATTTGGCAAACCTTCAAGGAAACCTATCTGGATTTACAAGAGCCGTTCGAGCTGATCGACTACCGCATGAATTCCACGGCTGAATCGGCCGACATCATCATGTGTACCGCCACCATCCGGGCCCATGACGAGGTGCGCGACATCGTCGGCCGCGGCGACGGCCCCATCGATGCCTTCTTTGGCGCCCTAAAATCCAGTTGCGGCGTCGAGGCCACCTTCCAGGATTACGCCCAGCGGGCCATGGGCGCGGGCTCCGACGTCGAGGCCGTCTGCTTCGTCAAGCTGGAGGGCGAAAACGGCCGGACGGCCCATGGCGTCGGCGTTCACCCCAATACCAACAGCGCCTCGTTGCAGGCCATCATTTCCGCCGTCAACCGCCTGGCGATGCAATAGGGCGGCATCCGTGGATAGCAAGGAGTTCGAGCATGCGTTTGAAAGATAAAGTCGCGATCATTTCTGGGGCCGCCTCGGGCATGGGCGCCTCGACCGCCAGGATTTTCGCCGCCGAGGGCGCCAAGGTCGTGGTGACGGACCTGCTGGAGGACGAGGGCCGGGCGGTGGTGGCCGAGATTACCGGGGCGGGCGGCGAGGCCCGCTTTCAGAAGCTGGATGTGACCTCCGAGGCGGATTGGGACAACGTCGTCTCGGAGACACTGGCCGCCCACGGCCGGCTCGACATATTGGTGAACAATGCCGGCATCAGCGGCAGTCACCCCGACCGGCTGAACATCGAGACCTGGGATAGCCAGATGAACATCAATGCGAAAGGCGTCTTCCTAGGCATGCGCGCGGTCATCCCGACGATGCAAAAGGCCGGCCGGGGCTCAATCGTGAATATCTCTTCCATCTCCGGTTTCGTGGGCCAGGGTTTTGTGCATATGGGCTATAATGCCGCCAAGGGCGCGGTGCGCCTGGCGACCAAATCCGCGGCCGTGCAATTCGCCGCCGATGGCATCCGGGTGAACTCGGTGCATCCCGGGATCATGCCGGCCATGCGGACCTCGATGCTGACCGCGGACCCCGAGGTGCGCGCCAAAATGATCGCCGCCGTTCCGGCCGGGCGCGAGGGCCGGGTCGAGGAAGTGGCCTACGCGAATCTTTTCCTCGCCTCCGACGAAGCCTCCTACATCACCGGCATAGAGGTGCCCGTGGACGGCGGCTATCTGGCGGTTTAGAACATTTTCAATGTAGTCTGAACCACCCGCTCCCCCTTCCCGTCCACCCACAGGGTACCATTAATGGGTGGGCGGGAAGGGGGAGCGGGTGGCCCGGCGATTCAACGTTAGTTGAAAATGCGCTAATTGGCGACCGCGTCCCGGGCGATGTTGGCGAAGATGATATCCAGCTCCGCCGCCATTCTGTCCAGTTCGCCGTTGCCATAGGGCTTGAACACGGCCGAGGGAAGGCGATAGCTGAGACGGGCCGTGCCGTCGGCGTTTTCGGTCACATACATGCGCAAGGGCGCCTCGATCCCCGCCGGCACGCTGGCGCGCAGCATGCGCACGGCGAAATCGCTGCGAAAGACACCATAGACCGCGTTGCCGGGTATCTCGATACCCCGCCGGGCGGCGCCCATGGAGGCGGAGGCGCGGCCGACGATGCCCATGCGGTGTTTTCGGATCGCCGCGTCGAGATCGCCGAACAGGGTCTTGAAATCCTTGGCGCAATCAATCACCTGGACACCGCCAAAGGGGAAACCCTGATCCGAGAAGGCGGGCAGGGGCGCCAGGCCGAAGATGGCCAGAAGCCCGAGGATGTGAAGGTATCGCATGGCCGAAACTCCCAATGATCATGTCTAAAACCGATCATAGGAGTTCCCGGCACTCTTGGGGCGCCCTTTCACCCAAACGTGATGCGAAGTGTTCCGGGCCGCGCCATGCGCTCATTGATAGACTTTGGGCGCGCTTCCCGACCGGGGCGGGGGTCAAGAGCAATTCCGATCTAATGTGAATCGCGAAGCGATTCTAAGTGATTAGAAAAATTGCTCTAATCTTAAGAATCGGAGCATTTCCTACTCGGAAATGCCCTAGGCCAGTCACGACACCTTGTGCAGAAAGGCATCGCGCCGCTGGGAGAAACTGGCCGCGCCGGGCGGCCGGGTGCGGATCAACACGAACATGTCGCGCCCCTTGCTTTTGGCCCCGATATCGCAGGCTATTTCCGCCTCGGCGACATATATGCCGGGCTCCAGATGGATCCGGCCCGCCAAGAGCGCTTCGTTGAAGTTCGGAGGTAAAAGTCTGGTGCGCTGGTCGATCAATGTCCGGTTGTCGATTTTCAGCCGGACCGTGCAGTTCGCCGGTGCACCGGTCTTCATGGCGCCGGCACAGAGATACTTCAGGTCAAAACTGAATTCGCGGCGGCCGCTTTTTTCGGCCACATAAAAGGCCTTCAAACGATAGGCGGCGGCATTTGGCTGCGCGATCGCGTGTCCGTCGTGAATTTTCAAATGGAACTTTGTTTCATCGAGAATGAAGGTGCCCAGGTCCGGACCGGTGGGGAGTTGGGCGCCGCCTCTTGGCGGCGGGAAAACCTGCGCCAGCCAACCCGGTTGCAATTGGTTCTGTTTTCCGATGCCACTTCCGATGCCACGATATGGGTTGGTTCCGATGCCGCGATATGGGCTGGCCGCAAGAACGGTCACGGCTTGCCTGTCTTCAATGTTCCGAAGCCGTTGCTCAATCGCTTGGAGCTGTTGGCCGCCGCCAATTTCGTCCGTCATCCGGCCTGTGTTCATGAGGAACGCCACGGCGACCGCGAATGCGAGAACCGAGGTCGTTCCGGCGGTGAGCAGGGAAACAAGGCACGGCCAGCACTGGCTTTCGCTTTTTCTCATATCCACCTCCTTTATTTCGTGCCTATATTCGGGGCGGCGCCCTCCTCATCTGGCGCTCTCCATGACAAAACGGCCACGAGACGCCGGCGGGATTTAGGGTGATGCCCATTGACATGCCTGGCATCCTGACAGGTTCATGTCGCCTCGGTGTGTCGGCATCTTGAAAAATTGTATGAAGATGTAATGGCGCCGGTTGGCATCAGAGCGTTACTTGATCGGCTTGACCTCTACCGCACAAACATAGCCGACCGATTGCACGGTCTTGACGATCCGGGGGGCGCTTGGATCAACCTCGATCTTGCGCCGGATGCGGCTGACGAGATTGTCGATGGACCGGTCAAACGGGCCGGCCTCGCGGTTCTTGGTCATGGTCAGCAATTGGTCGCGGGACAGCACGCGATTGACGTTGCGCAAAAGGGCGACCAACAAATCATATTCAGCGGTCGTGAATGAAACGGCATCACCCTCCGGGTTGGTTATCTGCCGCGCCGCCAGATGTATTTTCCAACCTTCGAAGAGAAATCCCTGTTCCCCGTTCTCCTGGGGTGGCTGCTCACGGGCACTGCTGCGGCGCAATATTGCGCGGACGCGGGCCAGAAGTTCGCGCATGTTGCACGGCTTGGTCAGATAATCGTCGGCGCCAATTTCCAAACCCACGATTTCATCAAATTCGTCGCCCGCGCCGGTCAACATGATGATGCCCACTTGCGAGGTCTCGCGAAGCTCGCGGGTAATGGTAATTCCGTTCTCGCCCGGCATCACCAAATCAAGAATGATCAAATCCGGCTCGTCCCTTGCCATCAGTGATTTGAGCGCCCGGCCGCTTTCAAGGGATGAGACCTTGTAGCCGTAGTGCTCCAGATATTCCCCAAGCTCGTCACGTGCGTCGGGGTCATCATCGACCACGGCGATATGAAACTCTTTCGGCGGGGCGGTCTCCGAAGCTGTCATTTGGTGCAAAACCCAAACGGCCCAAGGATGTTGCCACTCTGTACGCCATTCGGCGCCCGACGCAATGACAAATTTAAACATTCTTTAACAGAGCCGGGATCAATGCGCGACATTTCAAATGTACTTTTGGCGGCGATAACCACCGCCAAGGGCACCCATTATGCCGATTTTCCAGCCAGACCAAGCAAGGCCCGTTCTCGCCGTTGATAACGGCGGGCGCGCGCCGGGCGGCCCGGCCGGCACTCCAGGCAGCCTAAATCTTCACCATTCAGTAGATAAGAAGGGAGTTTCCATGAACATACATAAGACAACCATGCCCGTCGAGACGCCTGAACTCTCCAATCCGCCCACTGTCCGGACGGCTGCCCGGGTTCCGCCAACCAAGGTGCTGGTGATTGACGAGGACCGCGAGACCACCGGGGAAATGGCGGCGGCAGTGATTGCAGCGGGCTATCTTTGCGACCTCGCGGGCGGTCCGCTGGAAGCCTTGGACGCGGTCCGCGCGGATCGCACGATTTCGATCGTCGTGGCCATTCTCAACTCTCCCGCCGCGAACGACCTGGAAATGATCCGTTCTCTCCAAGATGGCCGGGCCGTTGGTGGGGAGGTCGCGGTAATCGTGGTTTCGGAAAGCGGAGATGATGCCCAGGCCGTCGAGGCCTTGCACCGGGGCGCCATGGATTGTCTTTTCAAGCCGGTGGCGCCCGAATGCCTGGCGCACGCCATCGCCCGCGCCGACGAGACCCTGAAATTGCGCCGGCTCGAGCATGAATTCAGTGAAATGCTGGCGCGGAAAGTCGCGGAGCGCACAATAGAGGAACGACGGCATTCCGACGACCTGGCCCGTTCAAACCTCCAACTGCAAGTCCGCAACCGCTCGTTATCGGTGTCCAACCGGATCAATTCCGAATTTCTCTGTCTCATCGACCAAGAGCTGCGGGCACCCTTGAACACGGTCATAGGCTTTTCCGAAATCATGGCCGCCAACAACGAGGAAAATGGAGATGACAGGGAGCTGGAGTTCAGCCACCATATTTGCCAGGCTGGCGGCGAACTGCTCCGCATCGTCGATAGCATTCACGATATGACAAACGTCTGTCGTGGCGATGCCGAATTGCCGCGGGTCGACGTGGACATCGTGGCAATCGTCGAGAACATGGTCAAAATCATGGCGCCAAGAGCCGCCGCCGCTTGCATTGCCTTGGCCACGAACGTTGCGGATATGTTGCCCGTCGTACGCGGTGACGCCAAGCGTTTGCTCAGGGTAATCTGCAATGTGGTGGACAATGCGATCCGGTTTTCGCCGCCCGACACCTTGGTTCGGATTGATGTGGAAACGGCCGGTCATAGGCTCTGCATTCGGATCTCGGACCAAGGAACCGGCATGACGGAGGAGGAAATCCGCGTCGCCGGCGAAGGCTTTCGGCAATCCGGCGACGGCGTCTCAAATAAGATCCATGGCCGCGGATTGGGCCTGCCGCTTTCGCGGATGTTTACAGAGCAGCATCGTGGTAAGTTGAATATCGAAAGTTCGCTGGGTATCGGCACGACGGTGACAATCACCATTCCCGTCGCCATCCCTTCCGGCGGGCGTTAAAGTGGCGAAAGACGCCAAATATGAGGCCTTGATGACGCCCAAAAGCGAAGGTTTGCCCGCGCTGGCCATCCTGATCGTCGGCGTTGCCGTTTCCGTGGCTTCTTTTATATTTCTCGATAACCTGGAAGACGAGAAGGCGCGGGCCCAATTTGCCGTTGTTGTCGAACAGCGTTCGGACGATCTGGAAAAATCGCTTTCGCACACCCTGGAATCAGTGGTTTCGCTGTCGGCCCTATACTATATGCGGCTTCCGAATTCGTCAATCGCGCGGAATTTTCAAGATTTGCAAGAATAGAGCTCGCGGAACGCCCCGAAATTCAGGCTCTTGAATGGATACCAAGGGTCACGGCGCCGGAGCGCGGCACGTTCGAGAGCAAAGCCCGCAAGGATGGCCTCGCGGGCTTTACCTTCACCGAAAAAGACTCGCGCGGCGGAATGGTGATTGCCGGCATGCGCAAAGAGTATTTTCCGGTTTACTATGTCGAACCCTTGAAAGGTAACGAGGCCGCCGTTGGCTTCGACCTTGCCTCGAACACGACCCGGCTCGCGGCCCTGAATGCCGCCCGCGACACGGGCCGATTGACGGCCACCGGCAGAATCACCCTGGTTCAGGAAACACAGAAAAGTTTCGGATTGCTGGTGTTTCAGCCGATATTCCAGGGCGGCGTGATCCCAGAAACGATTGACGAACGAAGGACCCGGCTGATCGGCTTTGGCCTCGGTGTGTTGAGGATTGGCGATATCCTGAGTTCGGGCGCATCCGGCAAGCGCCTATCCGAGACCGTGGATACTTTCGTTTTCGATGCCGACGCGCCACCCGCCCAGCGCCGTCTCTTTCCGGCTCAAAGCCCTTTTCAAAGCCCGGATGATATCAAGCGGGGCCGCTGCATCAACGCCACCACGCAAGTCGGAGGGCGGACTTGGAATATCGTTCATTGCCCCATCGACCAGCATGAATACCTTGCCCACCACACAGGCTCCGTGACCGCATTGATCGCCGGCCTGTTGTTGTTTTCACTGCTGGCCGCCTACATTCGGATGTTGGCGAAGCAAAGAACCTCTACGTTGAAATTTCTGGACCAATTGCGGATAAGCGAATCCCGGTACGGAGATATTGTCGACAACACCCAAGCCCTGATCCAGTCAATTGACTCGCAGACGGGCAAAATACTGTTCGTCAACAATAGTTGGCTTGCGGCTTTGGGATACACGGCGGCCGAGGCAACGGGTCTGCAATTTTCGCAACTGGTCCACCCCGATTCGCTTGCTCACTGCCAGGCCGTCTTTGAAGCGGCGAATTCCGGCAAGGGAGCACAGTCCGTAACGACGTCATTCTTGTCGAAAGACGGTAAAATCCTTGATCTCGACGGCCACATCGTTTGCCGGAAGAACGAAAATGGCAGAATGGTTACCCATTGCGTGTTCACGGATGTCTCGGAATTGATCGAGGCCCGCAATGCGCAGGCACGCATTGCCGACGAGATGACAACTCTTATCGACACGGCGAACGCCCCTATATTCGGGGTCGATAGACGCGGACACATTACAGATTGGAACCTCAAGGCGGCGGAAATCACGGGTTATGGCAGCGACGAAGTCATGCATTGCAATCTCGTGAACGAGTTCGTCGCCGACGACCATAAGGCCTCGGTGAAGGATGTTCTCGATCGGGCGCTAATGGGCGAAAATTTGTCGAATTTTGAAATTCCCCTATTCAGTAAATCCGGCGACCGGATTGACATTCTGTGTAGCTCTTCGGCACGGCGCGACATCCACGGCGCCATCATCGGCGTTGTCGGCGTCGGCCAGGATATTACGGAACGTAAACGCGCCTTTGCGCAGGTCGTGCAGGCCTCCAAATTGGCGACCCTGGGCGAGATGGCGACCAGCGTCGCCCACGAGTTGAACCAGCCGCTGAACGTCATACAAATGGCGGCTGGAAACACCATACGGAAGATCAACAAAGTCGGCGCCGACACCAAGTATCCTTTGGAAAAGCTGGAAAGAATATCAGCCCAGACCACGCGCGCGGCCGCCATTATCGATCATATGCGCATGTTCGGCCGCAAGGCCTCGGAACAGCCCTCCGCGATCGATCCCAGGGAAATCGTGCGGGGCGCGCTCGATTTGATGGGTGAGCAACTGCGCCTGGCTGAAATTGAAATTGAAACGGACCTGCCCGACGCCTGTCCACCGGTCATGGGCCATAAGGTTCAAGCCGAGCAGGTATTATTGAATCTTTTGACCAATGCCCGGGATGCGATCCAGTCCCAGGAGGGCGCCGATAGGAAGCGGATCGGCCTGTCGATCGTGAATGGCGATGCCGGTTCGGTCAAGATTATCGTCGAGGACACCGGCGGCGGAATCCCAAGCAAGGTGATCGACCGGATATTCGAGCCGTTCTACACCACCAAGGAAATGGGCAAGGGAACCGGCCTTGGGCTTTCAGTTTCCTATGGCATCGTTCGGGATATGGGGGGAACCATAACGGCCAGCAACATCGGCCAAGGCGCCAGATTTGAAATCACCCT
>JAYGEB010000351.1:0-31725 GCA_046582595.1 Alphaproteobacteria bacterium
TTTCAAGATCGAATGAATCGGGCCTAGCTCTCTTCGCTCACGCTTGTGCGCAAGAGCGCGCCGCTCCGCCTGGGCGGCGCATAAGCGCCGGGCCGCCGTCGCGGCCTTAATCGACCATTTCAATCCCGAAAATGCTTTGACCGTCCGCCAGCCAGTTCACGATGGCGCCGGGAATAATACCGCCGACCGCGGTGCCATCCAGGCCGTCGTGGATGACCCGTTTCAGGCTGCGTTCCCGCTCGCTGTCGATGCTTACGCTGACCGTCATGCCGGCCCGCAAGGGCCGGCGCCCGTCCTCGACGATGATGCGCAGGCGGACCGGGATGCGCTGTACCACCTTGACCCAGTTGCCGGAGGCATTTTGCGGCGGCAGCAGTGCGAATTCGGCGCCCGTCGCCGGCGAGATACTCTCGACCACCGCCTGGTAGATGTCTTCTGGATAGGCATCCGCGACCACCGTGGCCTGTTGTCCCAACCGCACGTGGGTCAACTGGGTTTCCTTCAAATTTGCCTCGATCCAAATGCCGCCCGTTTCCACCATGGCGAACACCGGCGTGCCGGCGCGCACATATTCGCCCAGGCGCAGCTTGACGTGGGAAGCCGTGCCATCCGCCGGCGCCGATATGGTGGTGCGATCCAGATCCAGTTGCGCCATGGCGTAATCAGCCAACAGTTTTTGATATTTCGGATCTTGATTGGCCGGGCGCTTCGGATTGCCGCCCAGTTCGGCCAAGATCATCTGATTGCCGTCCTGGCGGGTTTTCAGGGCCTGCCGGGCCATTTCCAGATCATGGCTGGCGGCATCCTTCCGCGCCGTGGTGCCGACGCCGCGCCTGGTCAATTCAATGGCCCGATTATGTTCCTGATCCAAATAGCGTACCGCCTCGCGGCTTTCCTCGACCGCTTGCAGGCCGGCGCGATAGGCCATTTTCTTGGCCTGTATGGTCAGCTTCACGTCCTCCATTTGGGCCAAAACGGCATTTACTTCCAACTGAAAAGGATGCGGATCGATGCGAAACAGGAGATCGCCCTTTTTTATGACCTGATTGTCTTGGGCATTAATTTCCACTACCCGGCCCGAAACATCGGCGCTGACGGCAAGGACGTGGGATTTCACATAGGCGTTTTCGGTCGTGATGTAGCGCAGACTTTCGGCCCATATGCCGGCTCCGTAAAACACGCCGACGATCGGCACGACCAGCATCAGAACAAAACGGATGACCCCCCGCAGCCAGCGCCGCCGCCGGCGGGGCGAGGAACTGGGCAGTTCCGCGACCGTGGCGCTGGCCTGTTCGTTCGCCGTGCCGCGGTCATCCGCCATTTCATCATCATCTTTCGGTGCGGCCTCAGCCATTTTGGCCATCCTTCATACGTCCGCCCGTGTCATTGGCGTGGTGTCCCCTTGCATCGCCATTCTCGACCATGGCGGTAAGGTTTCCCTTGATTTTAATCAATGTTGAAATAAATTGTTGCTGTTCGTCTTCCGTCAGATCCGCCAGGGCTTCCGCGCGTAGTTCCGCCGCCAGGGCCCGCATGGTGCGTAAAAGCGGTTCCACGGCGCGGGCCAGAAATACCAGTTTGACCCGGCGGTCCTTGGGCACCGTCCGTCTCTCGATCCAGCCCTTCGTCTCCAGCCTATCCAGCAGACGCCCCAACGTTGCCCGTTCAATTTCCATTATTTCCGACAGTTTCGTCTGCGACAGGCCTTCATTGAAATAGAGATGGTTGAGAACCCACCATTGCGACCGGGTCAGGCCCAAATCCCGCATGCGCCGATCGTAGTTGGTGCGTAGTTGCCGGGCGGCGTCGTGGATCAGGAAACCGACGTTGCGGTCGGAGGTTTCCTGTGGTTCGACATCCATATCGATCTGTATATTGTCTAGGTTTCGGTTATTCATAATTTCAGCGATGATCGCGGTCCAGTATTATGGCTAATTAGTTGTCTAGCCTACAATAAGCCATAACAATAGAACCATGACAACCAACACTCATACCGGAATGAAAAAATTATCGAGGAAAAGCGAATGTCCCTAAAAAATGCCATTGATTTGACCGGCCGCCGTATTCTGTTGACCGGCGCGGCGGGGGGGATCGGCGCCGCCACGGCGCGAGCCTGCGCCACGTTGGGCGTCAAGGAACTGGTGCTGGCGGATAGCGGATCCCTGGACGAAATCGCCGACGAACTTCGCGGCGAGGGCGTCGCCGTCACGGCCCACCAATGTGATCTCAGCCGGCGCCAGGATAACGCCGAACTGGTCGCGGCGGCGGGTGAACTGGACGCCGCCGTTGCCTGCGCCGGGATTTGCCCCCTGGAGGAGGACTGGCTGGACGATCCCGGTTGGGACGACGTCTTTCACCGGGTCATGGATGTCAATCTGCTGGGGCCGATCCATCTATGCCGGGAATTGCTGCCCCGCATGGCGGCCCGCGGTGGCGGACAGATCGTGCTGATTGGCTCGATCGGCGGGCGCATGGGGGGAACCTCGCCCATCGTGCAGCCGCACTACATTGCCTCGAAAGGCGGCGTGCATGCCTTCATCTGGTGGCTGGCCCAGCGCGCCGCGCCCCAGGGCGTGCTGGTCAACGGTATCGCGCCCGGGCCCATCGCCACCGCCATGACAGCCACCACCGATTATCCGAAAGACCGCTATCCCCTGGGTCGGATTGGCGAGCCGGAGGAGATTGCCTGGCCGGCGGCGTTTCTGTGTTCGCCCGCGGCATCGTATTTTTCCGGTTCCATCCTCGACGTCAACGGTGGTTTATTTGTAGGGTAGGCGCGGTCCTTGCCCAGAGAATCGGCAGATGAATATAGACGGCAAACATTACCGCACCATTTGGCCCGGCGAGGACGGCCGGTCGGTCGAGGTGATCGACCAGACCCAACTACCCCATGTATTCGCGACCATGCGGCTGACCACGGTCGCGCAGGCGGCATCGGCGATCTCGACCATGGTCGTGCGCGGCGCCCCCCTGATCGGCGCCACGGCAGCCTATGGCATGGCGCTCGCGGCCCAGGATGATCCCTCTGATCGGGCCTTGGAACAGGCGCATGCGGCGCTGCTGGCGACCCGGCCCACCGCCGTCAATCTACGTTGGGCCCTGGACGACATGCGGGCACGGCTGCTGGCGGTATCGCCCGAGGAGCGTCCCGCTCTGGCCTACGCCAGGGCGGCGGAGATTTGCGATGACGACGTGGCCACCTGTAGAAGTATTGGCCGCCATGGCGGCGCCTTGATCAAAGAGGCCCATGCGCGGAAGGGCGGCGGGGAAACCGTAAACGTGCTGACCCATTGCAACGCGGGCTGGCTGGCGACCGTCGACTGGGGGACCGCGCTCGCGCCTATCTACGCCGCCCATGACGCGGGCATTCCGGTGCATGTTTGGGTTGACGAGACCCGGCCCCGCAACCAGGGCGCGGCCCTGACGGCGTATGAATTGGGCAGCCACGGCGTGCCCCATACCGTCATCGTCGATAACGCCGGCGGCCATCTGATGCAGCACGGCATGGTCGATCTCTGTATCACCGGCACCGACCGCACCACGGCGCATGGCGATGTCTGCAACAAGATCGGTACCTACCTGAAGGCCTTGGCGGCGCATGACAACGGCGTGCCGTTCTATGTGGGGCTGCCCCACAGCACCATCGATTGGACTTTAGGCGATGGCGTCGCCGGCATTCCCATTGAACAACGGGATGGGATGGAGGTCTCCCACATTCGTGGCGTTATGGAAGATGGGCGGGAGGCCACGGTGCGCCTGGTGCCCTTGGGCGCGCCTGTGGGCAATTTCGCCTTCGATGTCACGCCCGCCCGCCTGGTCACGGGCCTGATCACGGAACGGGGCGTCTGCCCGGCCAGCCGCGAGGGCCTGTTGGGCCTCTATCCCGAACAAGCCGCGAACGCCGCCTAGAATGGAGAACCGCTGGTCGGAAAAAGACGCCCAGGCCTGGATCGGCCGTTGCGGCGGCGAGGGAATTTCAGAAAATTTGGCCCTGCGTCTCTATTCCGCCCGGCTCCTGGGCCAGGACCGCGAACTGGTCTTGCACGGCGGCGGCAATGCCTCGCTGAAAGGGCGCCAATCCGATGCCCTGGGAGACGATCTGGCGGTGATGTATATCAAGGGCAGCGGTTGGGACATGGCCCGTTTGGACGCCCCTGGCATGCCAGCGGTGCGTTTGGAACCCTTGCGCAAGTTGCAAATCCTGGCGGTTCTGGACGATTTGAGCATGGTCAACCTGCTGCGCGGCAATTTGTTTGACGCGCGGGGCCCCGACCCCTCCGTGGAAACCCTGCTGCACGCCTTCCTGCCCCAGCCTTACGTGGATCATACCCATGCTTCCGCCCTGCTGGCGCTGTCCTGCCAGCCGGACGGCGATGAAATTTGTGCCGAGCTGTTTGCCGGCACCGCCGCCGTGGTGCCCTACGCCATGTCGGGCCTGGCCTTGGCCAAGGCGGCGGCGGAGGCGCATGCCGGACTGCCGGGCTGCCGCGGATTGATCCTGTCCAAGCATGGCCTGGTCAGTTTCGGCGACACGGCGCAAGCCGCCTACGAGGCCATGATCGATCTGGTCACCATGGCCGAGGCGCGGGTCTGCTGGGGCCGCCCGAAGGTCTTTCCCGCTATCTCCTTGCCCCGCGAGCCCGACACGGCGGCCCGGCTGGGTCCGGTCTTGCGGGGCGCCCTGGCGCGGGCGGACGAGGCCATGCCGGGCGGCTTTCGCCGCCTCGTCCTGGATCATCGCGGCGGGGCGGCGGTGATGAACCATGTCAACGGCCGGGAATTGGCCCGCTACGGCCAGGCCGGCGTGGTGACCCCGGACCATGCGATCCGGACCAAGGGCAAACCGCTGCTGTTGCCGGATTCCGGCGACGATAACGCCGTGGCCGCCGCCGTCGCGGCTTACGTGGCGGACTACATGGCATATTTTGAACGCCATAAGCGGCCCGGAACCATCATGCTGGAGCCCTTGCCCAAGGTAATCCTGGCGCCCGGCGTCGGCCTGTTCGCGGCGGCGCGCACGGCCCGCCAGGCGGCGATCACGGCAGATATCGCCGAATGCGCCATCTCCGTGATCGGCGCGGCGGAAGCATACGGCCGTTTTGAGAGTATCGCCGAGGCTGATTTGTTCGATATCGAATATTGGTCGTTGGAACAGGCCAAGCTAGGGTCCGCGGACGAGGCCGACTTGGCCGGCCATGTCGCCGTGATCAGCGGCGGCGCCGGGGCCATCGGGGCGGCCACGGCGGCGGCCTTCGCCGCGGACGGCGCGGCGGTGGCGGTCTTGGATCTGGATGGTGATCGGGCCACGGCGGCGGCGTTCGGTGGTTTGGGGTTGGCCTGTGATGTCACCGACCCGGCCAGCGTCGAAGCCGCTTTTGCACGTATCTGTGAGACCTTTGGCGGGGTGGATATCATCGTTTCCAATGCCGGGGCGGCCTGGCAGGGCAAAATCGGCGAGGTCGAGGATGCATTGCTGCGCAAAAGTTTTGAATTAAATTTCTTCGCTCATCAACTGGTTGCCAAGACGGCCGTTGGCATCATGATCCGGCAGGGCACGGGCGGCGTATTATTGTTCAATGCCTCCAAGCAGGCGGTTAATCCAGGTCCGGATTTCGGCCCCTATGGCCTGCCCAAGGCGGCGACCCTGGCCTTGATGCGGCAATATGCGGTCGATTACGGAGCTCGGGGCATCCGCGCCAACGCCGTCAACGCGGACCGCATCCGCGGCGGTCTGCTGACCAACGATATGATCGCGGCGCGGTCCAAGGCGCGCGGCCTGTCGGAGGCCGATTACATGGCCGCCAATCTGCTGGGGCGCGAAGTGCGGGCCGAAGACGTGGCCCGGGCCTTTGTCGATCTGGCCAAATCCGAACGGACGACCGGCGCCGTCCTGACCGTCGATGGCGGCAACATCGCCGCCGCGCTACGTTAACTTATGGGCGTCAGCTCGATTTCACCCTGACGTTCCAGAATTGCAGCCAAATCAGGTATGCCATCCTGGGCGCCCGGTTGCAGGCAGGTCAAGCCGCCCGCGACGCTGCCCCAGCGCAGGCAATCGGCCAGGCTCTGCTCCGCCGCCATGGCCGCCACGAAGGCGCCGACGAAGGCGTCCCCCGCGCCGACCGTATCGATGGCCCGGAGGGGCAGGGCGCAGGCCCGCAGGGTGGCATCGGGAGCAAAAGCCAGGGCGCCTTGGCCGCCAAGGGTCAGCACGGCGGTCAAATTGAAACGGTCCCGTACCTGGGCGCAGGCCCGCCGCGGATGGGCGGGGTCCAGGCCGAGGTCCCCGGCCAGCATGGCGGCCTCGACTTCGTTGACGATCAGCACATCCAATTTGGCCAGTTGGGCGGGCGGGATGGGTTGAAACGGCGCCGCGTTCAGAATGGCGCGGGCGCCGATGGCTTCGGCGCGGTCGATCCCGGCCCAGATTTCCGTGGCTGGAATTTCCATTTGCTGCAATACCAGATCGCCCGGCCTGGCGGTCAATTGCGCCGCCGCCGTGTCCAGATTGGCGCCCGACGAGACCACGATTTGGTTCTCGCCCTGGCTATCAACGGCAACCGTGGCGCAGGCGGTGGGCCGGGCTGCATGGGCGACCCCGCTCAAATCAATCCCGGCCCGCTCAAGATTAAACAAGGCGCGCCGGCCGAAATCGTCATCGCCGATGGAGGCCACGAAACCAACCTCCGCCCCCGCCCGCGCGGCGGCCAACGCCTGATTAGCGCCCTTGCCACCAGGCAGCATGACATAATCGGTCGTCAGGATTGTTTCACCGGGGCGCGGGAGGTGGCGTACCGATTGGACGATATCCAGTCCAATGGAGCCAAAGACAATGATCAAGGGTAGCCGGCCCCAAATCGCGCGGCTGTCCGCGCCGGATTTAGCCGCGGCGTATCAGAGTTTTTCGCCAAACTTTGTCACCAGACGCGAGCCAAACCGGTAAATATTACCCGTCTGGACGATCGTGGCCTTTTTGTTGGCGATATCGTTGATTTTGTGGCGTAGACGTAAAGCCTTCAAAGATTTGTCTTCCAAGGCCTCGTCGAGGGTCCGCAGGCGTCGTTGCAGATACAAGCTTGTCATCGGTGCAAATCCCGCAAAACCAATCAACACGATTTAGGCAAAACCAACCCGGACGTCGGAAGGCTCCAGACCCCACATTGATCCTTTCTCTAGCATTTTCGCAATGCACTTCCAAGGCAGGATACAGCTAAAGATGGTTAACGGGCGCGGCGGGCGGTGATCTCTTGTCAAGGGATGCCGGGCACACTAGGATTCCGCCAAATTTGACGGCGAAAATTTGGGTGATGGGTCATGGATTTGGCTTTCAGCGATGATGATCTGGCGTTCCGGAACGAGGTGCGGGCCTTCGTAAAGGATAGTTTACCTGGAGATATCGCCGATTCGGTGCGCCGGGGCCGGGCCGTCGCCAAGACCGACGTTCAGCGGTGGCAGCGCCTGTTATATGACCGCGGCTGGGCCGCGCCCGGCTGGCCGGTGGAATATGGCGGCACCGGGTGGGATGCCACCCGGCGCTATATCTTTGGCGAGGTGATGGCCGAATTCGACACGCCGGAAACCGTTCCCTTTGGTCTGCTCATGGTCGGGCCGTTGATCTACACCTTCGGCACCGAGGCGCAAAAGGAACGCTTCCTGCCCCCTATCCTGAGCGGCGAGGAAGCGTGGTGTCAGGGCTATTCGGAACCGGGCGCGGGTTCCGCTCTCGCCGCGCTGCAAACCAGGGCGGTGCGCGAGGGGGATCATTATGTGGTTAATGGCACCAAGACCTGGAATTCGTCCGCTCATCTGGCCGATTGGACCTTCTGTCTGGTGCGCACCTCGAACGAGGGCAAGCAGCAGGAAGGCATCTCGTTTCTGCTGATCGACATGACCACGCCGGGGATCGACCCCAAACCGATCATTTCCATCGATGGCGCCCATCATTTGAACATGACCTACTACACCGATGTCCGGGTGCCGGTGGAAAACCGCATCGGCGAGGTGAACAAGGGCTGGACCTATGCCAAATTCCTGCTCGGTCACGAGCGGAACTCCATCGCCGAAGTGGGGCTTTCGAAACAGCGCGTGCGCCGCTTGAAGGAGATCGCCGGCAAGGAACAATTGGGCGGCGGCAGCCTGCGCGATGACGCCGCCTTCGCTGGCAAGATCGCGGATGTGGAAATATCCCTGACGGCGCTGGAATTTCTCAGCCTGCGCTTCCTGGCTGAGGAAGCCGCCGGCCGGCGCATCGGCGCCGAAGTATCCATGCTGAAGATCAAGGGCACGGAAATCCGCCAAACGCTGACCGAACTGAGCATCGAGGCCTTGGGCTATTATGCCGTTCCCTATGAGCCGGAGCAGTTGACCGACCGCTGGAACGAACCGCCCATCGGCCCCGATCACGCCGCCGCGCAAATGCCGCAATACCTGTTCAGCCGGGCCGCCAGCATTTATGGCGGCAGCAACGAAATCCAACGCAACATCATCGCAAAAATGGTCCTCGGCCTGTAGCAGGGCCGTATCGAATTTCGTTATAGGAGCCGGCCCCATGGATATGCGATTTCACGAAGCGGACCTGACCTTCCGGGACGAGGTGCGCCGCTTCATCGGCGGCAATCTACCCGTCGATCTAAAGGAAAAGGTTCAACGCGGGCTGCATTTGGGCAAGGATGATTTTGTTTTCTGGCAAAAAAAATTGAATGATCGGGGCTGGTTCGCGCCTCACTGGCCGGTGGAACTGGGTGGCGTGGAGTGGAATTCGACCCAGCATTATCTGTTTCAGAACGAGCAGGTGGAGGGCGGCTGCCCCTCGGTCATTCCCTTCGGCGTGCGCATGGTCGCCCCGGTTATCTTCACCTTTGGCAGCGATGAACAAAAACAGCGCTTCCTGCCCCCGATCCTGGATAGCAGCGCGTGGTGGTGCCAGGGCTATTCCGAGCCGGGCGCCGGCTCCGATCTGGCCTCGTTACGGACCAGGGCGGCAAGGGACGGCGATCACTACGTGGTCAACGGCGCCAAGACCTGGACCACGCTGGCACAGTATGCCGATTGGATCTTCTGTCTGGTCCGCACCTCGGGCGAGGGCAAGCCCCAGGAAGGCATTTCCTTCCTGTTGATCGATATGAAAAGCCCCGGTATCGAGGTTACGCCGATCATCACCATGGATGGCGCGCACGAGGTCAACAGCGTGTTTTTCACGGATGTGCGGGTGCCGGTGGAAAATCTGATCGGGGAAGAGAACAAGGGCTGGACCTATGCCAAGTTCCTGTTGCTGTTCGAACGATCCAACAGTCTGACGGGCGGCCTGAAACAGCAGTTGCGCCGCCTTCGCGGCATCGCGGCGCGGGAACAGGCCAATGGCGGGGCGCTTTGCGACGACCCCGGTTTCGCGGCCGAGCTGGCCGGCTACGAGGTGCGGTTGCGCACCTACGATGCCTTGGAGCTGCGGACCTTGGGCAAATCCGAGCCGGGCGCCGAGGCGTCGTATCTGAAAATTCTCGGCACGGATTTACAGCAATTGGCCTCCGAATTGACCTTGCGGGCGGTGGCCTATTACGGCAATCCGTTCATCCGCGACGCCTTGCTGCATGGCTATAACGAGCCCTCGGTCGGTCCGGATTATGCCGCGCCGGCGGCGCCGCAATATCTGAATTACCGCAAGACCTCGATTTACGCCGGCTCCAACGAGATCCAGCGCAATATCCTGTCCAAGGCCGTCTTGGGCATGTAGGCGCTTTGCGGCGGGACCGGATCATGTTAATTCTCAAGCGGAAACGATAGGTAGGAGAGCGTCATGGATTTTTCCCTCAGCGAAGAACAGCAAATGCTGAAGGACAGCGTGCAGCGGTTCGTGCGCGATGAATACGAGTTGGAAACACGGCGCAAACTGGTTGCCTCCGACACCGGTTACAGCGAGGAAAACTGGGCCAAGATGGCGGAGTTGGGCTGGCTGGCCCTGTCCCTACCGGAAGAATACGGCGGCATCGGCGGCGGCCCCGTCGACACCATGGTGTTGATGGAGGAATTCGGCCGCGGCCTGGTGGTGGAACCCTACATGACCTCCATCGTGATCGGCGGCGGCTTCCTCATGGCGGCGGGCGGCGCGGCGCAAAAGACCGAACTTTTGCCCAAGCTGGCGGCCGGCGAATTGAAACTGGTCTTCGCCTATGCCGAGCGGCAATCCCGCTTCGACCTGAACGATGTGGAGTGCAAGGCGGAAGCCAGCGGCGGCGGCTACACTCTGAGCGGCCACAAGGGCGTGGTGTTCCATGCCGCGACGGCGGACAAGATCATCGTCTCGGCCCGCACTTCGGGCGGCAGCCGGGACCGGGACGGCATCACGCTGTTCCTGGTGGACAACAATTGCGCCGGTTTGAGCCGGCGGGACTATCCGACCGTGGATGGGTTGCGCGCCTCGGAATTGGAAATGGACGGCGTCACGGTTGGCGCCGATGCGGTGTTGGGCGCGGTCGGCGGCGCCGCCGCCCTGATGGAAGAGGTGGTCGGCCAGGCCATCGCCGCCATCTGCGCCGAGGCCGTGGGCTGCATGGACGTGTTGCAGGAAACCACCAACGAATACCTGAAAACCAGGGTGCAGTTCGGCGTGCCGCTATCGAAATTCCAGGTCCTCCAGCACCGCATGGTGGACATGTTCATGGAATGCGAACAGGCCCGCTCCATGTGCTACATGGTCAACCTGAAGGTCGGCGAGGAGGACAGGGTCGAGCGCGAAAAGGCGGTCTCCGCCGCCAAGGTGCAGATTGGCAATTCCGGCCGCTACGTGGGCCAGCAGTCCGTGCAGTTGCACGGCGGCATGGGCATGACGGATGAACTGCACGTGGGCCACTATTTCAAACGCCTGACCATGATCGACACCATGTTCGGCAACAAGGATCATCATTTGAAGCGTTACGCGGATCTGTAGAGCTATTTTCAATTAATTGCGGCCGCCGTTGCGGTCCGAATGATTGCAGAGGAACGTCCATGCTGACCGCCGCGCAGATCGCTGAATATCATGAAAAGGGCTATGTCGTTCCCGGCTACCGCCTGGGCGCCGATACGCTGGCGGCGATCCGCCGGGATCACGACCGTTTGCTGGTGGAACATCCCGAGTTCAGGGACAATTGTCCCGCCTTGCTCTCCCATGACATGGCGTTTTTGAACTACGCCCGTGACGGCGAAATTCTGGATATGGCGGAACAACTGATCGGCCCGGACATCGCGCTGTGGAATATAAGTTTTTTCGCCAAACCGGCGGTAAACGGCAAGAAGACGCCGTTTCATCAGGACGGGGAATATTGGCCGATCCGTCCCATGGCGACCTGCACGGTCTGGATCGCGGTTGACGAGGCCACGGTGGAAAACGGCTGTCTGCGGATAATTCCGGGTTCCCACAAGGACAGGCGCCTGATGGCGCACGAGCAAAAGAACGATCCGAACTATACCCTGCAACAGGAATTACGTCCCGAGGAATACGACGACGCCGAAGCCGAGGACCTGGTTCTCGAGGCGGGCCAAATGTCTTTTCACGATGTTTTCCTGGCCCACGGCTCCGAGATCAATACCTCGCCAAATCCCAGACGCGGCATGACCCTGCGTCTGATGCCCACCTCATCCGTCTTCGACCGCGATGTGGCCGCGCAAATGACCCGCGCCAGAGGTGGCACCACTCTGGCCGAACATTCGCTGTTCCTGCTGCGCGGCAGGGACCTGTCGGGTGAAAACGATTTTCGTCTGCGCCTGCCCCAGGCGGCCGAATAATTAGGCTGGCGCCTCGATCTCGCACCAGACCGGTGTGTGGTCGGAGGGGCGTTCCTTGCCCCTCGGCGCGCGGTCGATCGCCACCTCGCCCAGGCGGTCGGCGGCTTGCGGGCTCAACAACAAATGGTCAATCCGCACGCCGTTGTCTTTTTGCCAGGCGCCGCGCTGATAATCCCAATAGCTGTAGGCGGTAAGGTCCGGATGGCGGGCGCGGAACGCCTCCGTCAGGCCAAGGTATTGCAATTGCCGCCAGCGGGCGCGGCTCTCGGGCCGGCACAGGGCATCCGCGGCGAAGCCGGCCGGGTCAAAACAATCCCGGTCCTCGGGGATGACATTGTAATCGCCGCCCAGGACCGTGGCCTCTTCGAGGCGCAATAGCCCGCGCGCATGCTCGATCAGGCGGTCCATCCAGGCCAGCTTATACGGGAATTTTTCGCTGTCCGTGGGATTGCCGTTGGGCAGGTAGATGGAGGCCACGCGCACCGCATCGACCGTCGCCTCGATATAGCGGGCCTGTTCGTCGCCGTCATCGCCGGGCAGGCCCCGTTGGACGTCCTCGATGGGCCGCTTTGATAGAATGGCGACGCCGTTGTAAGTCTTTTGTCCATGCGTGGCGATGTTGTAGCCCAGGTCCTCGATCGGCTCGCGGGGGAACGCCTCGTCGGTAACCTTCAATTCCTGCAACAGCGCCACATCCGGCTGCGCTGTTTCCAGCCACTCCAAAACACGGGGCAGCCGCGCCTTGATCGAATTCACGTTCCAGGTGGCGATTTTCATGGCCGCCATGAAGACAGCCGACTAAATGGCGAAGGAGGTGCCGCAGCCGCAGGCGGAGGAAGCGTTGGGGTTTTCGATCCTGAACGCCGCCGTCATCAGATCATCGACATAATCGATTTTGGACCCGGCCAGAAATTCCAGCGAGGTCTCGTCGATCAAAACCACCGCCTCGTCTCGTTCGATGACCAGATCGTCGTCATGCACTTCCGTAACAAAGCGGAAGCCATAGCTGAAGCCCGAACAGCCGCCGCCCTGCACTTCAATGCGCAGCTTGGCATCTTCGCCTTCCTCCCGCATCAAAAAGGCAATGCGTTTGGCGGCGTCCCCGGTGAGTGTCACGTCAGTCATAAATGGACCTTATCCCCATAAAGTTAATTGAATGTAAGACCGGATGGCGAAATGTCAATTGTTTCCCTGGGCTGTGGCAAATGGCGGTTTCACCATGGGTGTGTTAATATTTCATTCCTGGGAGACAGCACGGCATGCCGGAGAACATTGCCCGTTGGCTGGAGGAGCTTGGACTGGGCGAATACGCCGAGGCGTTCGCCGCCAATAATGTTGATTCCCGCATCTTGCCCGAGCTGACCGGCGATGATCTGAAAGACATTGGCGTTGCCTCGGTGGGTCATCGCCGTCTGCTATTGGGCGCAATCGCGGAACTGGGCGGACTCGACCGCGCGGAACCGGCGCCCATCGATCCGCCGCGCGCGGTGGAGGCGGAACGGCGTCAGTTGACGGTGATGTTCTGTGATCTGGTTGGCTCAACCGCCCTTTCGCAAACCCTCGATCCGGAAGATCTGCGGGATGTCATGCGGCGTTATCAGGATGCCGTCGCGGGCGCCGTGACGCGCTATGGCGGCCATGTGGCGAAATATCTGGGCGATGGCGTGTTGGCCTATTTCGGCTGGCCCCGGGCCTACGAGGATCAGGCGGAGCGGGCCGTGCGTGCCGCCTTGGCCGCCGTCGAGGCGGTCAACGATGTCAAAATTACCGATGACAAGGCGTTGGCGGCCCGCGCCGGCATTGCCACGGGGCAAGTCGTGGTCGGAGATTTGGTCGGTGAAAGCGGCCGGGAAGCGGACGCGGTGACGGGGGAGACGCCAAACCTGGCCGCCCGCCTGCAGGGTTTGGCGGTGCCTGGCGCGGTGGTCATTGGCGCCACGACGCGGCAACTCGTGGGCAATGTTTTCGATGTCTCGGACATTGGCGCGCAAGACCTGAAAGGCTTCGATGCGGCGGTGCCGGCCTGGCGGGTCATTGGCGAGAGTTCCGCCGACAGCCGGTTCGAGGCGGCGCACGGCGATACAGTCACCCAGTTTGTTGGACGCGACCACGAACTGGGTCTGCTTGAAGAACGTTGGTCGCGGGCGCGCAATGGTGAAGGGCAGATCGTGCTGTTGTCCGGCGAGGCGGGCATTGGGAAGTCGCGCATGGTACGGGCCTTGCGGGAAGGTATCGGCCAAGGCGGGCATTTCCATTTGCGCTATCAATGTTCGCCGCACCACGTGAACAGTGCCCTTTATCCGATCATCCGGCGCATGCGCCGCGCCGCCGGTTTCGCCGCCGAGGATACCAACGATCTCAAACTCGACAAAATGGAAGCGATCCTGCGTTTCTCCGAAACGGACGTCGAGGCAAAAGCGCCATTGTTCGCGGCCTTGCTGTCTCTGCCGGGAGAGCGACGCTACGGCGCGTTGGAATTGCAGCCGCAACAGTTCCGCTCCCAGGTCAATGAGGCACTGATTAAACAGGTCCTCGCACTGGCGCGGCGGCGGCCGGTTTTGTTCATATTCGAAGACGCGCACTGGATTGATCCGACGACCGAAGTTTTGATCTCGGATTTGCTGGCCCGCCTTTCCGGGTCATCCATTCTTGTCGTTATTACTCACAGGCCCGAATACAGTCCGCCATGGATGGAACATCCCCGCCTTACCGCTCTGGCCTTGAGCCGTCTTGGCCGGGATCAAGGTCTGGCCTTGATTTCCGCCGCGGGTGGCATGGCTTTGCCCGAGGCCGTTCGCGAGGCCATCGCGGACCGCGCCGAAGGGGTACCGCTGTTCGCCGAGGAACTCACCCGCGCGGTTATTGATGAAGGCGGCGCATCCGTTGATAGGGCGGGCATTCCGGAAACACTGCGGGCATTGCTCATGGCGCGCCTCGACCGCCTGGGCGAGGCGAAGGAACTGGCGCAAGTCGGCGCGGCCATTGGCCGGGAATTTCCTCATGAACTGGTCGCGGCGGTGGCGCAATGGAACGAAGGAAAATTGACGGCGGCCCTTGATGGCATTGTTGCCTCCGGGTTGGTTATCCGGCGCGGCTCCGGCGGGGAGGCGGTTTATACATTTAAACATGCCCTGGTGCAGGATGAAGCCTACTCCAGCTTGCTGCGCGCGCGCCGCCGGCAGCTTCACCATCGGATCGCCGAAATTCTTGAGGAACGTTTTCCCGACCGCGCCAAGTTCGAGCCGGAGTTGCTAGCCCACCATTATACAGAAGGCGGCGACGGCGAACGGGCGGTGACCTACTGGAGCCTGGCCGGGCAACACGCCATTGAACGTTCCGCGAACCTGGAAGCAGCGGCCCACTTGGGCCGTGGCATCGAATTGCTGGATGCCCTGCCGCCGTCGCAAGTTAGATGGCGCAGGGAAATCGAATTGCAGAGCAGTCTGGGCGTGGCGTTTATTTCCACCAAGGGCTTCACGGCGCCAGAGGTGGCTAGAACCTATGAACGCTGTAAGGAATTATGCCAACTTGTCGGTGATAAAGCCGGTCTGTTTACCGCGAACTGGGGATTATGGCTGGGCAAGCAAAACAGCATTCAATTCGCCGATGCCGATGCTTTATCGGGCGAGCTTCTTGACCTGGCCGAAGGTCAGAACGATCCCGGCTCGTCCTTGCAGGCCCACCATGCGGCCTGGACAACGTGTTTTTCCAGCGGCGATCTGTTGCAGACCTTGCAACATGCCGAAGCGGGAAACGGCCTTTATGATATCGAGGCGCATAGATCCCAGGCATTTCATTTCGGTGGTCACGATGCGGGTGTTTGCGGCTTGAATTTCGCCGCATGGTCCGCCTGGCTGCTTGGTTATCCCGAGCGGGCGCAAGTGGAAATTCAAAAGGCTTTGGCCCTGGCCGAGACATTCGATCATCCATTCTCGTCGGGCACGGCGCATACTTATGCCGCCACGATATTCCGATATTCCGGAGAAATTTTGTTGGTCCGATCTTGGGCCCGCTCAGCTATCGAAATAGCCCGGATACATGGCTTCATGGGGACTCTCTGGACAGCGATGTCAGCGGGCCACGAAGCTTGGGTGTTTGGCCAAGAGGGGGATGAGGATGCGGCACTGGATGGCGCGCGTGCGGTTTTAGAGCGGAAGGGGCCGCTGCTGTTCCGGCCCAGCCACCTCGCCAACCTAGGTGAAATCTGTTTGTTGTTCGGGCATCTCGACGAAGGGCTATCGAGGCTGGACGAGGGTTTGGAACTTGTTCAACAGACGGGGGAGCGCTGGTGGGAGTCCGAACTCTTCAGACTTAAGGGAGCCACCCTGAGCGCGCAGGGCGGCGATGTTCGTCAGATAGAGGCGATTTACCGACAGGCCCTCGAAATCGCCGGCGCACAAAGCGCGCGCTCCCTCGAATTGCGGGCGGCAACATCTTTTGCCCGTTTCCTATCCGAGCGGGACCGCGCGGGTGAAGCCGTTGACCTCCTGGCCCCGGTCCACGGCTGGTTCACCGAGGGCTTTGATACGCCGGACCTGAAGGATGCCAAGGCGCTGCTGGACTCGCTGGCATGAAGCGGCCGATCGGTTTAGGTTGCCGGCCATGGCCAGTTCGGAACATCTCGCGCCCTTTGCCTCCCGGCCGGAACGAAGCCGGGGGCGGTTGTTCCCGGAGCCCGAAAGCCTGACCCGCACGGCGTTTCAGCGCGACCGCGACCGCATCATCCATTCCGCCGCCTTCCGCCGCCTGCAATACAAGACCCAGGTCTTCGTCTACCACGAGGGCGATCACTACCGCACCCGGCTGACCCATTCCCTGGAAGTGGCGCAGATCGCCCGCTCCATCTGCCGGGCCCTGGGGCTGAACGAAGATCTGGCCGAGGCCCTGGCCCTGGCCCATGACTTGGGCCACACCCCGTTCGGGCATGCGGGCGAGGAGGTGCTGGATCATTTGATGCAACCCCACGGCGGCTTCGACCACAACGCCCAAGCCTTGCGGGTCATAACCTTGCTGGAGCATCGCTATGCGGATTTTCCGGGCCTGAACCTGACTTGGGAAACCCTGGAAGGCACGGTCAAGCATAACGGGCCAGTGCTGGATGACCCGCTGCCCCTGGCCACGGCGGAATATATCGCCGGCCATGACCTGGAACTGATGACCTATGCCGGAGCCGAAGCGCAAGTCGCCGCCCTGGCCGATGATATCGCCTACGACAATCACGATATCGACGACGGCCTGCGGGCGGAATTGTTCCCCCCCGGCGATCTGGCCCAGGTGCCCCTGGTGGCGCCGGTGCTGGCGGAGCTTGGCGCCCGCTACGAGGATCTGGAGCGCGAACAGTTGGCGCATGAGACCGTGCGTCGCCTGATCGGCGCCATGGTCGATGACGTTATCGGCGAAAGCCGGTCCAGGCTGAGGGCGGCGGGGGCGGGGCGGGTCGAGGATATCCGCGCCCTGGCCGATCCGGTGATCGCCTTTTCCCCGTCCATGACGGCGGCGCAAAAGGAGCTAAAGGCGTTTTTATATAGCCAGATGTACCGCCATCCCCGGGTCAACAAGATGACCGAGAAGGCGGGCCGGGTTGTCAGCGATTTGTTCGGGCTGTATACCGCGCAACCGGAACATTTGCCGCGCATCCGCGGCGCCCATCATCCCGATACGCCAAGGCGGGTGGCGGATTTCATCGCCGGCATGACCGACCGTTTCGCCTTGGAAGAACACCGCCGCCATTTTGGCGAACAGAGTTAAGGACCCGATCCCGGAATATGAACCCCTACGCCTATATCCGCGAACAGATCATCGCCAGTATCGGCGCCCTGGCCGCAGCCGGCATCGTGCCCAGGGGCATGGATTTCGCCAATCTGGCGGTCGAGGCGCCGCGCGATCCCAGCCATGGCGATGTCGCCACCAACGCCGCCCTGGTCCTGACCAAGCAGGCCGGAATGAAGCCGCGCGATATCGCCGCCCCCCTGGCCGAACGGCTGGCCGCATTGGAACATGTGACGGCGGCCGAGATTGCCGGACCGGGATTTATCAACCTGCGGCTTTCCGATGATTTCTGGCGCGCGCGCCTGGGCGATGTGCTCGCCGCCGGACCCGGCTATGGGGATTCCACCGTTGCCGGCGGGGCGAAAATCAATGTTGAATATGTCTCCGCCAACCCCACGGGGCCGCTGCATGTGGGGCACGTTCGGGGCGCCGTTTATGGCGATGCCCTGGCCAATCTGCTTGCCAAGGTCGGGTATGACGTCTGCCGGGAATATTACATCAACGATGCCGGCGCCCAGGTCGATGTGTTGGCGCGTTCCGTGCATCTGCGTTACCGCGAGGCCTTGGGCGAAGACATCGGCGATATTCCCGACGGCATGTATCCCGGCGATTACCTGTTGCCCCTGGGGCGGGACATCGCCGCGCGCGACGGCGAAAAATGGCGGGATATGCCAGAAGCCGGGTGGCTGCCCGATTTCCGCCGCATTTCGGTCGATGCCATGATGGATCTGGTGCGCGGCGATCTGGCCAACCTGGGAATTGTGCAGGATGTTTTCTTTTCCGAGGAAAGTTTGCATGGGGACGGCGGCATCGAACGGGCCATCGCCAATTTGACCGACAAGGGGCTGATCTATACCGGCGTGCTGGAACCACCCAAGGGCAAGCTTCCCGACGATTGGGAGCCCCGGCCGCAAATGCTGTTCAAGGCCAGCCAGTTCGGCGACGACGTGGACCGCCCGTTGCGAAAATCCGATGGCGCCTGGACCTATTTCGCCGCCGACGTGGCTTATCATTTTGATAAACTACAGCGTGGCCATCTGCAAATGGTCGATGTTCTGGGCGCCGATCATGGCGGCTACGTCAAACGCCTGCAGGCGGTCGTCAAGGCCCTGAGTGACGATCAAGGGACATTGGATGCGCGCCTGTGCCAAATGGTGCGGTTGCTGCGCGGCGGCGAGGTCGTCGTGATGTCGAAGCGGGCCGGAAATTTCGTCTCCTTGCGGGAACTGGTCGATGAAGTGGGCCGGGACGTGGTGCGCTTCATGATGCTGACGCGGAAGAACGACGCGCCCCTGGATTTCGATTTCGACGCGGTCCTGGAGCAGTCCAAGGATAATCCGGTATTTTATGTGCAATACGCCCACGCCCGTATTTGTTCCGTGTTGCGCCGGGTCGGCGACGAGTTGCCCGAGCTGGCCATCGCGCCCGAAAATCTGGCGCGGGCCGATCTGGCGCGCCTGACTGATTCGGCGGAAATCGGCCTGATCAAGCAAATGGCGAGCTGGCCCCGCGCCGTGGACGTGGCGGCGCGGGCCAGGGAGCCGCATAGAATTGCCTTTTATTTGAATGAGTTAGCGTCTTCTTTTCATGCACTATGGAACAAAGGCAACGCGGAACCGAAGCTGCGCTTTATCATGGCTTCGGATCCGGCCACGACCCAGGCGCGGCTGGCCCTGATAAAGGGCGTGGCGTTTGTGCTGGCATCGGGTTTGGCCATCATTGGCGTGAAACCGGTCGAAACCATGTAGCCGCGTCCGCGACGAGAGATTGATCAGGGAAGGGACCCCATGTCTGCTGCCGAACCGGACGCGAATTGGCCGGAAGACGAGGAGGAGGACGGGGGAACAATTGGCGGCGCCTTCCGTCATTGGGGCCGGTTGGGCGGCATTGTTGCAGCCTTGGCCATGTCGGGGCTGTTTGCCGTGGCGGCGTGGCAGGCCTTGCAGCGGGCGGACCTGCAATCGTCGACCACGGTGCCGATCCCCTATGTCAGGGCCGAACCTGGCCCGGTCAAGGAAAAACCCAAGGATCCGGGCGGCCTGAAAATCCCCAACCAGGACAAGCTTGTGTTTGAGCGGATCAACCCGGATGTCCGGCCCCCGGTGGCTGAAAAACTGGCCCCCGCGCCGGAAGAACCCATTGTCAAGACGGTCGAGGCCGTCGGGCAAACACCAAGGCAAACGCCCGCCGCGCCCACCCTGGAAAAACCGGAGCCGGCCCCGGATCGGGAGAACAACGAAAATACCCCCGAACCTTTGAAAATTGAACCGATGACGGCCGAGGCCAAGGTTGAAAAAGTGCGCGAGCATATGGCGCCGCCGGCCATTATCCCCGAGCCGCCAAAACCGGCCGAAATGCCAAAGCCGGGCATGATCGAGAAACGCGCCGCGCCCAAGCTCGAGAGTTTGTTGCCGGCCGCCAAGTCCGCCGGACCCATGGCCGAGGGCAAGCCCGCCGAGGCCACCTTGCCAACCCCCGAGGAAGCTTTAAAGACCGTCACGGCGGCCGCCAAGCCGCCGGCGCCGGCCCCGCTCAAACCGTCCGAGGAAAAGCCGGAGCCCAAAAAGGCCGCCGCCGCCGAGACCACGGAGATTAAGGCGCCGGCCGTTGCGCCGCCGGCCGCCAAGACGACTACCGTGAAGGCCGTGAAAGCAATGTTCCGCATTCAGATTTCCGCCCATCGCAGCGCCGCCCGCGCCGCCGCGTCCTGGGAAAAATTACGGCGGGCCCATGGCGCCATCGTCGGATCCCTGATCCCGCATACGGAACGGGCCAATCTGGGCAAGCGGGGCATTTATTTCCGGGTTCAGGCCGGAAATTTCAAAACCGCCGCCGAGGCCCGCGCCGTATGCGCCAAGTTGAAGGCGAAACGCCAGGATTGCGTCATTGTCCGGCCAAAAAAGTAGCCTGCGGCCATGACGGCTCCCATGGCGGCCGTATTCGGTTGCGCCGGGACGTCTCTGCGGCCCGATGAGGCGGCGTTTTTCCGTGACGCCAATCCGCTCGGGTTTATTCTGTTCGCCCGCAATTGCCGGACGGCGGAACAAATCCGCCGGCTGACCGATGCCTTGCGGGACGCCGTGGGGCGCGGCGATGCCCCGGTCCTGATGGACCACGAGGGGGGCCGCGTGCAAAGACTGCCCAGCCCGCCCTGGCGCAAGCTCCCGGCGGCCGCCACGCTGGGCCGCCTGTCCCCCGACAGGGCCGCCCTGGCGGTCGCCTTGAACGCCCAGTTGATGGCCATGGAACTGGCCGATCTGGGCGTCGATGTGAACTGCGTGCCCATTCTGGACGTCAACGATCCCGCCGGCCACCAGGTGATCGGCGATCGGGCCTTTGCCGCCGACCCCGGCGCCGTCGCCCTGTTGGGCCGGGCCCAGGCCGAGGGTTTGCGCCGCGGCGGGGCCTTGCCGGTGATCAAGCATATGCCTGGCCATGGCCGGGCCACGGTGGATAGCCACCGGGAATTGCCAATCGTCACGGCCAGGCAAAAGGAACTGGCGGCGCGGGATTTTGTGCCCTTCACCGCCCTCGCCGATCTGCCCCTGGGCATGACGGCGCATGTGCTTTATCCGGATTTGGATACGGACCATCCGGCAACGCTGTCACGGCGGATCATCGCGGAAGTTATCCGGCGGCGGATCGGTTTCCAGGGTTTGCTGTTCACGGACGATCTGTCCATGCGGGCCCTGGGCGGCGGCATCGGACAGCGCGCGGCGGCCGCCTTGGCGGCGGGTTGCGATGTCGCCCTGCATTGCAATGGCCGGCGGGCGGACATGCAATCCGTGGCGGCGTTCTGTTCCCCCCTGTCGAAAAAGGCGCAAAGCCGCTGGCGGCGGGCGCTGGCCTGGCGGCGGGGCGTGGTACCGGCCACCCAGGCGGACATTCGTGCGCAATTGGATGCGGTCATTTAGGTCTATATTGCGATTGAGTTAAAGTTACCCACAAGATATTGCGTTTATCGGCTTGGGTCCGGCATTTGGATCGGGTATAATCGGGTCATGAGCCAGAATGAGACGACCACGGCGGAACAACCGGCGGCCGATGCCTTCGAAGGGCCGCCGCCGAACCCCGACCGGGCAATGGGGCGGGCCATGGGGGGAGAGCCAGGGTTCCAGGTCGCCCTGGACGGCTATGAAGGTCCATTGGATGTTCTGTTGACCCTGGCCCGGCAGCAAAAACTGGATTTGACCGGCATTTCCATTTTGGCCCTGGCGGAACAATATCTGGCCTTTATCGCCCAGGCCCGGCGCCTGCGCTTGGAAGTCGCGGCGGATTATCTGGTCATGGCGGCCTGGCTGGCCTATTTGAAATCGCGCCTGTTGCTGCCCGTCCAGCCGGGCGACGAGGAACCCACGGGGGCGGAACTGGCGGCCCGCTTGCAGCATCAGTTGCAACGGCTGGAAGCCATGCGCGAGGCGGCGGATATATTGATGCGGCGGGAACGTCTGGGCGTGGATGTTTTTCCGCGCGGCGAACCCGAAGGCGTCACCGTTATCCGCAAGTCCCGTTACGAATGCAGCACCTATGAATTGCTGATGGCCTATGTCAGCCAGATCGACCGCTCCGAGGTGATGTCCATAACGCCGCGCCCGCCGGCCATTCTTTCCGTCGAGGAAGCCCTGCGCCGGCTGACTTCGGTCTTGGGCGAAATGCCCGATTGGGCCAGCCTGGAGGCTTTTTTGCCCACTGAATTGCGCGCCGGAATGGCCTGGCGTTCGGCCTTGGCTTCTACTTTCACCGCATCGTTGGAATTGGCCAAGCAGGGGCGGTTGAAATTACGCCAGGGCCAGACATTCGGGCCGCTCTATATCAAGGAGGTGCCGGAGCAATGAGCGCCGATACGGGAGGGGCGGAAAATGCCGCCACCCAGGGCTCTGGAATGGAAGAGGAAGCGGGTTATCTGCGCATGACCGAGGCGCTGTTGTTCGCCGCGACCGAGCCTTTGGACGAGGCCAGCCTGACCGCCCGTTTGCCCGATGGCGCCGACGTGCCGGCATTGCTGGAGCAATTGTCGGCGCATTACGCCAACCGGGGCGTCAATCTGGTGCGGGTGGCGGGCAAATGGGCCCTGCGCACGGCCCCGGACCTGCATTTCCTGTTGCAGGAACATCGCCAGCAGACCCGAAAATTATCCCGCGCCGCGCTGGAAACTCTCGCCATCACCGCCTATCACCAGCCCGTCACGCGGGCCGAGATTGAAGAGGTACGCGGCGTCAGCCTCTCGAAAGGGACGCTGGATTTGTTGATGGAGTTGGGCTGGGTGCGTATCCGCGGCCGCCGCCGGACGCCGGGCCGGCCCGTGACCTATGGCACCACGGAAGGCTTCCTGGAGCATTTCGGCTTTCAAAACGTCAAGGATCTGCCGGGTCTGGATGAATTGAAGGCGGCCGGCCTGCTGGAAGGCCAGGCGCGGACGGACTTGCTGCCGCTGTCCCATCGGGAACCGGAAGACCCCTTGGAAGAGGGCGACGACGGCAGCCAGGCCATATTGCCCGACGATGACGGCGGCGCGGCTGAAATTTCGGCCCCCTCGGCGGAAATTATCGACCTCCAAAGTTAGCATTTCGGGCCTTTCGCCCTATATTCGAGGTACATTGCGTCCCGGCATGGCTTCTGCCATATTGCCGGCGATATGGGGATGCCGTGACCCGGCGCCCCCACACGGTTTTAACATTGAGACCCCGCAACCCTGCAAATGGAGTTTTTCTCATGGGTTTGAGTTTTTGGCAGATTGCCATCGTCGTTCTCTTGGTCGTGCTGTTATTCGGCCGCGGCAAGCTCTCGGCCTTGATGGGCGACGTGGCCAAGGGCATCAAAAGCTTCAAGGCCGGCATGGCGGAGGATGTTCCCGTTGCCGACAAGCCCCAAGAGAATGTGAGCGTGGGCGCGAGCGTGGAAGGCGAGGATGCCCAAACCGTCCAGGCCAGCGCCGCCAAGGACGAGACGGCAAAAAGCTAGGATAGCCGCCGCCGCGGTTTTACCGACGCGGCCGGGGACGGGGCGCCATGCTGGACATAGGTTGGAGCGAAATGATGTTGATCGCCGTCGTGGCGATCGTGGTCATCGGACCGAAGGAGTTGCCACGCGCCTTGCGCACCATTGGCCAATGGGTCGGCAAGGCCCGCGCCATGACACGGGATTTCCAGAGCAGCGTTAACGACATGATCGCCGAGAGCGAGTTGGAGGAGTTGCGCCGTTCCGCCAACAGCATCGGCGATTTCAACGCCAATAATTTGCTCGACGATACTTCGCCCTCCAACCTGAACGCCACCACGCCGCCTCCACCGACACCGCAAAAATGGCCGGCGGACGACGATCCGGCCGACGACTTCGATGCCTCGGACGAAGAACTGGCGGAGTGGCGACCCGATATCGTCGAGGAAAATGAAGACGGTGGCGCCAGGACGGAAACCAAGGCGGAAACCAAAGTCACGGATGGTTAAACCGTGTCCCAAGACAACATGGACCTGACCCCGGCGGAGGACGCGGAGGACGCGGAGGGCGACGTCGAAGGCGAGAAGATGCCCTTGATCCAGCATCTGATCGAGCTGCGCAACCGTCTGCTGTGGTCCATCGGCGCCTTGGCCGTCGGCTTCGTGCTCTGCTATTTGGTGGCGGAGGAGATATACACCTTTCTGGTCCAGCCCTTGGCGGATCTGATGGAGGGGCAGCCGGGCCGGCGGTTGATCTATACCGGCTTGCATGAAGCCTTTTTCACTTATCTGAAAGTTGCCTTCTTCGGCTCCGTCTGTCTGACCTTCCCCATCGTCGCCGGGCAGCTCTGGGCTTTTGTCGCGCCGGGGCTCTACAAGAACGAACGCCGGGCCTTTCTGCCCTTCCTGATGGCCACGCCGGTGCTGTTCCTGATGGGCGCCTCGCTGGTCTATTACCTGATCTTTCCCCTGGCCTGGCAGTTTTTCATGAGTTTCGAGAGCGCCGGCGGACCCGGCACCCTGGCCATCGTGATGGAGCCCAAGGTCAACGAATATTTGGCCCTGGTGATGAAGCTGATCTTCGCCTTCGGCCTTTCGTTTCAGCTTCCCGTGGTCCTGATGCTCATGGCCCGCGCCGGCTTGGTTTCTTCAAAGGGCCTGGCGGAAAAACGCAAATACGCCGTCGTCATTACCTTCGCCGCCGCCGCCTTGCTGACCCCGCCCGACATCATCAGCCAGATCGGCCTGGGCATTCCCATCCTGCTGCTCTACGAAATCTCCATCCTGGGCACCAAATTGGTGGAGAAAAAACGCGCCCAGCGCGAGGCCGCCGAGGACGCGGAGGAGTAAACGCTCCCATCCTGAAAGTTTTGAGGGAACACACGGGCGCTTGGCGACCACGCCCGCGGTTTGGAAAAAGGTCAGGCCCGGTTTGGCGGCGCCGTTGATGAGTTGCGGGAAAACAAGGGAATCCGGCAACGATATCGGGGCCACCAAAATAGCTGCTGATTTTTCCCCTGCCATAACACCAAGCCGCCGAGTATGATCGCGTCCGGGCGATGCCATCCGCCATAAGCGATGGCGCGTGTGGTAAACGCGGTAAACAGGGAGAGCGGCCATGTCGGCGGACAAACCGAAAACGAAATTGCGCAGCCAGCGTTGGTTCAACGATCCGGACCACCAGGAAATGTCGGCGCTGTATCTGGAACGCTATCTTAACTTCGGCTTGACGCCGGAGGAGCTGCGTTCGGGCCGGCCGATCATCGGCATCGCCCAGACGGGCAGCGATCTTGCCCCCTGTAACCGCCACCATATCGAATTGGCCAAACGGGTCGCGGCCGGCATCCGCGATGGGGGCGGCGTGCCGCTGGAGTTTCCCGTGCATCCCATACAGGAGACCGGCAAGCGGCCGACCGCCGCCCTCGACCGCAACCTGCAATATCTCTCCCTGGTCGAGGTGCTGCACGGCTATCCCATCGACGGCGTGGTGCTGACCACGGGCTGCGACAAAACCACGCCGGCCATGCTGATGGGCGCGGCCACGGTTAATATTCCCGCCATCGCCCTGCCGGGCGGGCCCATGCTGAACGGCCATCACGAAGGCCAGCGCACGGGCTCGGGCACAATCGTCTGGGAGGCGCGGTTGAAATTGGGCGCCGGTGAAATCGATATCGATAAATTCGTCGAACTGGTGGCCTCTTCCGCGCAAAGCGTGGGCCATTGCAACACCATGGGCACGGCCACCTCCATGAACTCCCTGGCCGAGGCCCTGGGCATGACCCTGACCGGCTCCGCCGCCATTCCCGGACCGTACCGGGAGCGCGGGCAGATGGCCTACCGCACGGGGCTGCGCATCGTCGACATGGTGCATGAGAATCTACGGCCCTCGGACGTGATGACCCGGGACGCCTTCATCAACGCCATCGTTACCTCTTCGGCCATCGGCGGCTCTTCCAACTGCCCGGTCCATCTTGCCGCCATCTCTCGCCATATGGGCGTGAAGTTGAGCCTGGAGGATTGGCAGACCTACGGCCACGATATTCCCCTGCTGGTCAATCTGCAGCCCGCCGGTGAGTACCTGGGCGAGGATTATCACAAGGCCGGCGGGGTGCCCCGCGTCATGCTGGAACTCATGGGCGCGGGTAGATTGAACAACGGCGCCATGACCGTGACCGGCAAGACCATGGGTGAAAATCTGGAAGCGGCCCATGCGGCCAGTTCCTACGTCAACCGCGAGGTGATCAAGTCCTATGACGAGCCGATGATGACCCATGCCGGTTTCATTGTTTTGTCGGGCAACCTGTTTGACAGCGCGGTGATGAAGACCTCCGTGATCAACGACAGTTTCCGGGAGCGCTATCTCTCCAACCCCGGCGACGAGAATGCCTACGAGGCCCGCGCCATTGTCTTCGAGGGGCCGGAGGATTATCACGCCCGGATCAACGATCCGTCGCTGGAAATCGGCATTCACAGCATCCTGGTGATCCGCGGCTGCGGCCCGGTCGGTTATCCCGGCTCGGCGGAGGTCGTGAACATGACGCCGCCCGACGCCTTGGCCGCCCAGGGCATCGAGGATCTGTCCTGCATGGGCGACGGCCGGCAGAGCGGCACTTCCGGCAGCCCCTCCATCCTGAATGTCTCGCCGGAAAGCGCGGTGGGGGGCGGTCTGGCGATCCTGGAGACGGGGGACAAGGTACGGGTCGATTTGAACAAACGCACCGTCGATGTGTTGCTGGAGGGGGCGGAAATCGAGAAACGCAAAGCCGCCTGGACCGCCAATTTCCCCGGCTCGCAAACGCCGTGGGAAGATATTTACCGTTCCATGGTGGGTCCGTTGGAAACCGGCGGCTGCCTGGAACCCGCGACCATGTTCGTCAATGTCATAGAGGAGCGGGGCGAGTCCCGGGATAGCCACTAAAATGAGCAACCTTTTACACGACCACAGCCGTTGGGGGCGGGGCGACCAGCTTGGCGCCGCCAACCAACTGACGCCCGAGAGCACGCTGGCGGCCTTGGCCCTGGCCAAATCCGGCCGGGTGCTGGATTTGAGCCACGTAATCGAGAACGGCGCGCCCTTCATGCCGCCCAACCAGACGCCCTATGTCATTACTTCCGGCGCCACGGCCCGCAATTCTCAGAAGATCAGGGCCGCCATGGGCGCCACCAACCAGGTTGGCGCCAATTTGGAGCGGGTCGGCATGACCATGCACGTGGGCACCCACATCGATGCCCTCGGCCATTTCAGTATCGGCGAGCACCTTTATGGCGGCCACAACATCGACGACAGCATGGGCGATTTCGGCCTGATTAATCTGGGCATCGAAAACATCCCGCCCCTGATCACGCGGGGGCTGTGCCTGGATGTTTCGGGCCTGGACGGGGGCGAGCACCTAAATCCGGGCCGGGCGGTGACGGCGGATGACCTGCGGCGCTGTTGCGAGGCCCAGGATGTCACGCCCCAGGCCGGGGACGCGGTGTTGATCAACACCGGCTGGGGCCGCTATTTCATGACCGACAATGCGACCTATCTGCAAGGCGAGCCCGGCCCCGACGAGGGCGCGGCGCAATGGCTGACGGAACAGGGCGTGGTCGCCATCGGCGCCGACAACATGGCGCTGGAAGTCCTGCCCGGCACCAATCACCCGGAGGTCATGATGCCCGTGCATCAGCATTGCCTGGTGGAGGCCGGGGTCCATATCATCGAAAATCTGGTGCTGGCCGATCTGGCGCGGGACAAGGTGAGCAGTTTCTGCTTCATCTTGCTGCCGGTCAAATTCAAGGGCGCCACCGGCTGTCCGGTCCGCCCGGTGGCTATTCTGTAGGTTTGCGCCTATCCGGGTCGCCATGTTCCCAGTGCGAGCCCGGCAATTGCGGCGGCCCGCCGTCCTTTCGAAACGGATGTTGCCGCATGGGCGGCCGCCAACCAGTCTCGGCATGGCATATCGCCCCTGCTACCAGACCCCGTAACGATAGCCGCGCGCCTTGGCCTTGCCCGTTAGCTGTTCCACCACTTCGTTGGGCATGGCGGTGCGCCTGCGCCGGTTGCGCAGCCAATGGAACAGTTTTTCATGCAATTCCGCCCTTTGTCCTGCGTGGGCCGGGTCGGTTCCCAGATCCGATTGCTCCTTCGGGTCTTCCGCCAGGTGGAACAATTGCGGCCGGAAGCCTTCGTAGAAGATATATTTCCAATCCGCCGTGCGGATCATGTAGGCCCGCGCCTCGTGGGGGCCCAGGCCCAGGGCGCGGCGGGCGGGGTGGAAGGCGTAATCGGTCTCGGAAAATACCGCATCGCGCCAATCCTCGGCAGCGCCGCCCCGCAGCAATGGCAACAGCGAGCGGCCCTCCAGACGATGGCCGTGCAAATCGCCGCCCTGGCTGTCCAAGAAAGTCGGGATCAGGTCGATGGCTTCCACCAAACGGTCATCCACGGCGCCCCGGCGGCTGTTGGCGGCGGCATCGGGGTCATAAATTATCATGGGGATGCGCGCGACCTCTTCATGCAGCAGGTCCTTTTCCGCCAGGCCGTGATCGCCTAGATAATCCCCATGGTCCGAGGTCAGCACGATCATGGTATCCGCCAGGCGTCCGTGAGCTTCCAGGTAGGCCATGAGCCGGCCGAACTGGTCATCGCACTGGCTGACCAGGCCCATGTAGGCCGGGATCACCGTTCGGCGTACCTCGTCGCGGCGGAAATTCACGCTGCCTTCGTGATCCATGAAGGCGCCGACGACGGGATGGCGGTCCGCCAGCTCGGCCCGGCCCATGTTGGCGGGCAGGATCTGGTTCGGCCCGTACATATCGTTGTAGGGCCGGGGCACCACATAGGGCCAATGGGGCTTGATCAGGGACAGATGCAGGCACCAGGGCCGGTCGCCCGCCTGATCCATGAAGTCCATGGCCCGGCCGGTCATGTACGGAGTCTCGGAATGTTCATCCGCGACACGGGCGGGCAGGCGGGCATGGCGCATCTGCCAGCCGCTCAAAACCTCGCCGTCGGGGCCCTCCGCCGAATTGGCGAAATCATGCCAGGGATTGGCGCCGCCATAACCCTGGGCGCGGAGATAATTATTGTAGGCCAGATTGGGGTCCAGCACCTGATCGGGATGCAGGCCGTCGTCGCGCTCAAAGGGTTCGAAGCCGCATTGCGTGATCCAGACGCCGAGATCGGAGGCCCCGTCGATGTGCAGCCGTTGCATGCCGTCGCGATCGGGCACCATATGGGTCTTGCCCACCAGCACCGAGCGCACACCCACCGCAGCCAAATAATCTCCCATGGTCCATTGATCGATCGAAAACGGCACGCCGTTGTAGCCGGCGCCATGGCTGGACATATAGCGCCCCGTGTAGAACGAAACCCGCGACGGTCCGCACACCGGCGCCTGGCAGTAGGCCCGGGTGAACATCACGCTCCGCTTGGCGAAGGCGTCAATGTGGGGGGTTTTCAAAGTCGGATGACCGGCACAGCCCAGGTAATCGGCCCGCAACTGGTCGTACATGATGAACAGAACATTCTTTACTTTACCCATGATGCTCTCGTTGTTTTGGCTAGAGCATGTTCTCTTTAAACATGCTCGGATTCTTAAGAAAAGAGCGATTGAACCAACTACTTGGATCGCAAGAGCGAATCCAATTAGTTGAAAATTGCTCTTGGCCCCATACTCGGAGGCTGGTCCGGTTGCGCCCCATTAAAAGCCGCCCCGCCGTGCTACTGTCGGGCAAAATAACGTCATCGTCCAGGCCGGTGGGCGCGGTTCCGGCTTTTACAAAAGGGCAAAACCCTTTGCCTTGCAATAAAGCAGGTTGCCGCCTTACGGGCGGCGCTTTCGAATTTGGTCCGAGATAGGAGATATTCATGAGCTACACATTGGAACAATTCTGCCAGGATTGCCGCGAGGCGCTGACCGCCAATCCGGGCCGGGCGGGCCGCGACATTGCCCGTGGCAAGTTGGAGCAATTGCTGGTCGATCCCGATTTTTTGGCCAGCACCTTGGGCGAAAGCCAGGCGCCGGGCGTGGAAACTATTTTCGAGGATCCCGAGCTTGATTTCTGCGTCCTCACCTATCTGGCCGGTGGCGATCGGATCTCACCGCCCCATGACCACGGCTCATCCTGGGCGATTTACGGCCAGACCGAAAAGCACACCGACATGAAAATGTATAACCGTCTCGGCGGCGGCGAGGGCGCGGGAGAGGCGAAGTTGGAATTGGTGAAGGAGTTCCGCCTGAATCCCGGCCAGGCCGGCCTGTTCGACGTGGGCGAAATTCATGCCATCGACCATCCAAAGGGCGCCCGCTTCGTGCGTGTCACCGGCACCGACCTGAACCACGTGGAGCGCCTGCGTTTCGATGAAAAGCAGGGCAGGGCGGAGGTCATCGAAGACCAGAGCGTGCCAAACCCCGGTTGAGTCCGGGTAAAACCGCCCGGCCGTGACGGGGCGCCGGGAGGCGCCTTGCCGCTAGACCATTTTCGAGATTGAAATGGTCGATCAAGGTCGCGACCGCGGCCCGGCGCTTATGCGCCGCCCACGCGGAGCGGTGCGCTTTTGCGCGCAAGCGTGAGCGAAGAGAGCCAGGCCCGAATCATTCAATTTCGAAATGGGTCTACCTCTCCAAATCGCTTTTCAGATCCTGGTACATCTGCAAGGCAGTGGCGGCGGGCTCATTGCGATGCACCACGGCGCCCACGGCCTGGATCATGGCCACGGGACACTCTGATTGGAAGATGTTGCGGCCCATGTCGACGCCCGCGGCGCCCTGGTCCACGGCCCGGTAGGCCATGTCCAGAGCCTCGCCCTCGGGCAGTTTCTTGCCACCGGCGATGACGATGGGCACGGGACAGCCCGCGACCACCTTTTCGAAACCGTCTTCGATGAAATAGCTTTTCACGTAATGGGCGCCGATCTCGGCGGCGATGCGGGTGGCGAGGCCAAAATACCGCGCATCCCGCGCCATGTCGGCCCCAACCCCGGTCACCGCCAGGGTGGGGATGCCGTAGCGGCTGCCGCTATCGATCAGCTTCACCACGTTGGCGATGGATTTATGCTCGAACTCCGCGCCGATATATATCTGCGCCGTGACGGCGGCGGCGTTGAGACGGATGGCGTCCTCGATATCCACCGCGATCAATTCGTTGGAAAGCTCGCTCAGGATGCTCTGCCCGGCGGAGGAGCGCAGCACGATGGGCTTGTTGGCGGTGGGCGATATGCAACTACGCAGGGCGCCACGCGTGCACATTAACACGTCCGCGTGGGGGATCAGCGGCGGAATGGCCAGGTCCATGCGTTCGATACCCGTCGTGGGGCCTTGAAAATAACCATGGTCGAAGGCCAGCATGACCGTGCGCCCGGATTTGGGGTTGAAGATGCGCGAGAGGCGGTTCTGCATGCCCCAATCCAGGGCGTTGGACCCCTTCAGGAAAAACGGCTCGTTTTTGGCCGGATTGTCCAGGCCGAAATCCTTGCCTTCCTTGATATCGTCAAGATCAGCCATGGCGCTGAGTTCCTTTCTATCTTGATTGGTGCTGATTGTAGTGCGGCAAGGCCACTAGAGCATGTCCTCTTTGAACATGCTCGAATTCTTAAGAAAAGAGCAATTGAACCAACTACTTGGATCGCAAGAGCGAATCCAATTAGCCAAAATTGCTCTAGGGCGTAGCGAAAATTGTCATAGGGAAATTCGGCGGTTCCAGGCGGCACTACTCTGGCAAACCGATTACGGACATTGCCCGGCCACTATGCTAACGTCAATTCATGTGGGGAGGG
>JAYGEB010000158.1:0-5721 GCA_046582595.1 Alphaproteobacteria bacterium
CGGATTTGTGGACGCAACGGATCGACAAGGCGTTCAGGAGCCGGGCGCCGCGAATGATGCGGGTTGGCGAGGTGGACCATCTGGTGATCGAGGACGGCCAGATGATCGCCGGCATCGGGCTGATCTCGAATGCCGGCGCGCGCTATGAAGCGCCGGAAACGATTTCCGACCACGCCCGCTTCGAAGACGTACACAAGGGCGGTTACGACCCGGCCCAGCACCTGAAGGACATGGTGACCGACGGGGTGCATGGCGAGGTCCTCTACCCCTCCCAGGGCCTGTTCTATTACAAGGTCGCCGACCCAGCATTATTCTCGGCGATCTGCCGCGCCTACAACGACTGGCTGGCCGAGTTCTGCGGCGCCGATCCCGCCCGCCTCAAGGCGATCGCGATGATCAACGTCGATGACGTTGGCGACGCGGTGGGCGAATTGGAGCGCACCGCCAAGCTCGGGATGGTCGGCGCCATGATCGCCGAATACCCGTTGGAGGAGCGGCGCTACGACCATCCCGACTATGAACCGCTGTGGGCCGCGGCGGCGGCGCTCAATTTGCCGCTCAGCCTGCACACCGCGACCCGGCGCGTGCAAAGCAATTCCGCCCTGGTCGAGCGCACCGTGCATGACGCCAGCCGGCGCGCCACCAAGGTATTCCTGCCGGCGATCTCCATGTGCGACATGATTTTTTCCGGTGTGTTCGAGCGCCATCCCAGCTTGCGCCTGGCCATCGTCGAATTCGAACTGTCCTGGGTTCCCTACGTGCTGACCAACATGGACTACACCTACCGGGAGCGGAACGAGGAGGCGCTGTACCGCTTCAAGGGCGACACCCTGCCCAGCGACTTCTTCGCGCGGAACGTCTACTTGAGCTTTCAGGAGGATGCGGTCGGCATCCGTCTGCGCGACCGCATCGGCATCGACGGCATGATGTGGGGCTCGGATTATCCGCACAGCGAATCCACCTTCCCGCGTTCGCGCCAAGTGCTGGACGAGATCCTGCGGGGCGTGCCCGTGGCGGAGAGGGCGAAGATCGTTTGCCACAATACGGCGCGGCTTTATGGTTTCGACCTGGAGCGCATATCACGCCCGCCTTCGGCCGGAGAGGTTAATACGGTGACGTAGTACCTATTTCGTTCGATTTCTTTGATTATTGAACCGGCATTGGCGAAATAGGTACTACGTCACCGCATTAACCGTGTCCGCCGCCTAGACAATTTTCGGGATTGAAATGGTCGGTCAAGGTCGCGACGGCGGCCCGGCGCTTATGCGCCGCCCGCGCGGAGCGGTGCGCTCTTGCGCACAAGCGTGCGCGAAGAGAGCCAGGCCCAAATCATTCAATCTCGAAAATGGTCTAAAGCAGCACGTACCCGCCGTCGGCGATCAGGGTTTCGCCGACCACGTAGGAGGCCGCGTCCGAGGCCAGGAACAGCGCCAGATTGGCCATTTCCTCGGCACTGCCATAGCGGCCCGCGGGGATGTGCTTCAGGCCGTCGAGGCGTTGCGCCTCGGTGTTGAGAAAGGGCACGGTCATGGGCGTCAGGGTACGTCCGGGCGCCAGCGCCACGACGCGCACGCCGTGCGGGGCCCATTCCGCGGCGGCGCCTTTGGTAAACTGCACCAGCCCGGCCTTGGCGGCGGCGTAGGCCGCCCGCGTCGCCGAACCGTGGAAGGCCAGTTGCGAAGCGGTATTGACGATGACGCCACGGCCCCGCGCCACCATGCCTTCGCCGATATGCCGGGCCACCAACAACGGGCCGGTCAAATCGATGGCAATGATCTGCTGGATAATTTCCGGCGACTGCTCCAAAAATGGCCCGGCTTGAATAATCCCGGCGTTGTTGCACAGCACGTCCACCGGGCCCACGGCGGCGGCCAGGGCCGCGATCGAGGCCGCCTCGCCCTGATCGTATTGCTGGAACACCGCGCCGTTGCCGAGTTCGCCGGCCTGCCGTTCTATCGCCTCGCCGTCGATATCCGCCAATATCAATCCAGCCCCATGCGCGGCAAAAGCGGCGGCCATGGCGGATCCCATGCCGCCCGCGGCGCCGGTTATCAGCACCCGCCGGCCGGTGAAATCCAAGTCCTTGCTCTCGATCACGCCACGTCTCCTCAAGGTTTTGTCAGGTTAACCGATTATGGCCCATTTCGGCGTTTCGCCCGCGCGCCGGCGTCAATGGGTACGGAACGCCTCGTTCAGCCGCTCGGTTATCAGCATATGCCCGGCCTTGTGGGTGATGCAAAAGGGCGGTTTCACCTCCTCGATGACGGTCTGGGGCGTAACCCCGCAAGCCCAGAAAAGCGGTGTCTCGCCAGGCCGGATGTCCGGTTCGCCGCCAAATTCAGGCGTCTCGATGTCAACGATGCCGATGGCGGAGGGATCGCCAAAATGTATCGGCGCGCCGTGCACGCGCGGAAACCGGGAGGTAATCTCAATAGCGCGGATGGCGTTGGCGGCGGTGAAGTTACGCATGGACACGACCATCTTGCCGTGGAAGCGCCCGGCCGGGACGGTATCGATCCCGGTGCGGTAGGTGCAGACTTTTTTGCCCTGCTCGATATGCCGGATGGGGACGCCCGCATCCAGCAAGGCCGCTTCGAATGAATAGGAACAGCCCAGCGCGAAAGCAACCAGGTCATCCCGCCACAGGGCGGTAATGTCGGTTTCTTCCGACGTCTGCACGCCGTTCCGGAATATCCGATAGCGCGGCACATCCGTGCGCACGTCGATATCGCGGCCAAGTTCCGGCAGCGCGGGGTCGCCGGCCGTGCCTTGGGCGATGAGCGGGCAAGGTTTGGGGTTGGCCGCGCAGAAAGCTGAAAACTCATCGGCCCAGCCGGCGGGCAAGATTACCAGGTTGGTCTGTAGATAGCCGGGCGCCAGCCCCGTCGTAACGGTCGTGTGGCGGCCATCGCGGATGCCGGCGCGAATGGTTTCGGCCGGGCTGGCGGCCGGCTCGACGGCAGTATTGGCGGCGACCGTGACCATGCTGATGCTCCGTGCGACTTCTATTCAATGCCCCTGGATACAACGAAATCTTGTCGGCAGATAGAAATATATTCCACAAATTATCTAGAGATCGAGACCCAAGTGATTGGTTCCATTATTCTATTTTAGGGGTCATGCATTTGTTTGAAAATCCGCGCCAGGGCTTTTTCAATGTACTCTGAACCACCCGCGCCCCCTTCCCGGACAGCTATCGATCATGATCCCAGTGGGTGGCCCGGCGCTTCAACGTTGGTTAAAAATGCCTAGCTCACATCGCCGTAGTGGGCCCGCAGCACATCAAGCACCTCGGACCGGCTGTACTCCTCGGGTATGGGCTCGCCGTTGGCGAACATCTCGCGCAGCCGGGTGCCCGAGATGTTGAGCCGGTGCTCTTCGCCGTGCGGACAGGTCCGCGCGGTCGCCATGCCGCCGCACTTGTAGCAATGAAACGTGATATCGATCTTCAGGGGCTGTATTTCCATGCTGCCCTTGTCGATTTGATCGAAGATGTGATGCGCATCCAGCGGTCCATAATAGTCGCCGAGCCCGGCATGGTCGCGCCCGACCACCAGATGCGAGCAGCCGAAATTCTGCCGGAATACCGCGTGCAGCAAGGCTTCCCGCGGCCCGGCATAGCGCATTTCGATGGGGTATCCGGCCTGGACAACGGTGCCGGGCACGAAATAGTTGGTCACCAGGGCGTCAATCGAGGCAACGCGGACCTGGGCCGGGACGTCACCCGGTTTGAGCGCGCCGAGAACCTGATGGATCAACAGCCCGTCGCAGATTTCGACGGCGATCTTGGCCAGGTATTCATGACTGCGGTGCATGGGATTGCGAGTCTGAAAGGCGGCCACGGTGGTCCAGCCCTGATCCTGAAACAGCGCCCGGGTTTCGGCCGGGCGGTAATAGAGACCGGGATAGGTTGCCGCGTATTCGCCCTCGTTCAGCGCGGTTACCGGTCCGGCCAGGTTGATGTCGCCTTGCCGCATCACCTTCTCGACCCCGGCATGGGCGACATCGGTGGTGCGGTAAACGTGGGTGCATTCGAAGGCCCGGTCGATGGTGTATTTTTCCGCCACTTCGAGGATCCCAAAAATCATGCCGGCGCCGTCGACCAGGGCGACCTCTTCGCCCACGGCAATGCCGCCCGCCAGGTCGCTCTCGCATGAAAGCGTAATTGGGATGGGCCAGAACAGGCCGGCGGCGGTCTTCATCTCCAGACAGCAACCGCGCCAGTCCGCCTCGCTCATGAACCCGGTGAGCGGGGTATAGGCGCCCATCGCCAGCATCAGCAGGTCCGAGACTTCGCGGCTGGACATCGGCACCTTTTGTAACCGCTCGGCACGCTGCAAGGCGCTCCGCCGTTCCGCCTCGGGCGCGAGCAGTGGATTGAGCCGGCCGTTTCCGTGCGGCGGGGTAAGATCGGACATGTAAACTCTCTCCTAATTCCGGTATTTTTCAAAGACTGCGGCAGCGGGCCTCGCCGTCGCCATGGCGGCCGCCGAATTCGGCGACGGGCGCCCGCTAAGCTTCCTCCCGCAACAGCCAGCCGAAGATCACCGTCGCGGCCACGGCGCCGGCCAATTGCGCGGCGATGAAGGCCGGGGCATCGCCCGGCGCGATGCCCGAAAAGGTATCGGTCAGGGTGCGGGCGATGGTGACGGCGGGGTTGGCGAAGGAGGTCGAGGCGGTGAACCAATAACCGGCGGTAATGAACAAGCCCACCGCATAGGGCACGGCGTCGGGCCGGAAGCGGAGGCAGCCCAATATGGTGGCGAGCAGACCGAAGGTGGCGACGAACTCCGCGAACCACTGCCCCGCCCCCGTACGGGCGTTGGCGGAAAGCATCAGGAGCGGTTCGGCGAACATGAAATGCGCGGCGAAGACGCCGCAGATGGCGGCAACAATCTGCACCGCCACATAGGCCAGCGCCGCCGCCGGCGTGATCTCCCGCCGTAGCAGAAAGGCCAGGGTGACGCCGGGGTTGAAATGGGCCCCCGATATGGCGCCGAAAACCAGGATCAACACCACCAGAATGGCCCCCGTGGCGATGGTGTTGCCCAACAGGGCGATGGCGACGTTACCGCCCGCCAGGTTTTCCCCCATGATGCCGGAACCGACCACCGTGGCCAGCAGAAAGGCCGTGCCGATAAATTCAGCCGCCAGACGGCGGGGCAAAGCGAATGTCATCCCCCCGCTCTCCGCCGCGTAGAGCAATTTTCAATTAATCGGAGTCGCTTTCGCGACTCAAGTGATTGGTTCAATTGCTCTTTTCTTAAGAATTCGAGCATGTTCAAAGAGGACATGCTCTAGAGCAATTTTCGGCTAATTGGGTTCGCTCTTGCGATCCAAGTAGTTGGTTCAATTGCTCTTTTCTTAAGAATTCGAGCATGTTCAAAGAGGACATGCTCTAGGCAAGCACGGTGACTTTGGCGCCCTCGTCCTCGACCAGGAAATGGCTGCCGGGATAGCCCGCCTCGGCCGGAATGCGCAGGGTCCGGCCTTTCGGATGTTTTTCAGGTTCCGGCTGCACGGTGACCACGGTGGCGGCGCGGCTGGCCGCCATGGCCTCATCGACCGATTTGTACTGGGACAGCTTCAGCAGGTTCATGCGGGTTGGGAAAACCACAGTGCGCTTGCCGGCGTCCGCGTCCGCCACCGCGGCCTCGGGCCGCAGCCATTCGGAATCCGTGGATTCCGAGCCGTCATGCAAGGCCAAATTATCAACCGGCG
>JAYGEB010000301.1:0-13309 GCA_046582595.1 Alphaproteobacteria bacterium
GGACAGCCAATTGTTCTGCATCTCCTTGTATGACTCTGCAAACGGCGCCTACGGGCAAAGCGGCTTCGATCCTAACTGTAATCGGGATTTCGCGAAGAATGTGGCCCACCTATTTTTCGACTTTTTCAACGGTATCGGCACATTGCTGCCGTAGAATTGATGTATGCGGCAACCCTATATGTAGTGGGTGTCTGCATTTACCGGATAGGCATGCTAGTAACGCCCAAGCGGCAATTCAAACTCTCATTCTTGTGAAGGCGATCACGCATATGAAGCGCTAGCTTGCGTCCTTGAAACCACTATATTGCGGAACCTGGCGACACCTATCAAAGGACGAATAATGGCATACGATTTCGATCTGTTTGTAATTGGCGGCGGTTCGGGCGGCGTGCGGGCCGCGCGCATCGCCGCCGGCCATGGCGCCCGCGTCGGGGTGGCGGAGGAATACCGCTACGGCGGCACCTGTGTCATCCGGGGCTGCGTCCCGAAAAAGCTGTTCGTCTATGCCTCGCACTTCTCGGAGGATTTCGAGGATGCCGAGGCCTACGGCTGGACGGTGGGCAAGCGCAGTTTCAACTGGTCCAAACTAATCGCCAACAAGGACCGGGAGATCGACCGCCTGAACGGGATTTACATCAACCTGCTGGATTCCGCCGGGGTTCGCCGCCATGACGCCCGGGCACGCCTCCGGGATGCCCACGTGATCGAGGTTGGCGGCGACGTGGTCACCACGGAACATATTCTGCTGGCCACGGGCGGCACCCCGACCATGCCGGAGGTGCCCGGCATCGAACACGCCATCAGCTCCAACGAAGCCTTTCATCTCGACGCCCTGCCCGAGCACATCACGGTGGTCGGCGGCGGTTATATCGCCGTGGAATTTGCCGGCATTTTCAACGGCTTGGGTGTCGCGGTCACCGAGCTGTACCGCGGCGAACAGATATTGCGCGGCTTCGATGACGATGTACGCCATCACCTGGCCGGCGAAATGCGCAAAAAAGGCATCGATCTGCGCACCGAAACCAACGTCACCGCCATCGAAAAAACCGCCGATGGCTGTCGCCTGAACCTGACCACGGGGGAAACCCTGGACACGGGGCTGGTCATGTATGCCACCGGCCGCCACCCCAACAGCGGCAATCTCGGTCTGGAGGCCGCTGGCGTCGAATTGACCAAGGGCGGCGCGGTGAAGGTGGATGATTGGTCGCGGACCAATATCGCCAACATCCATGCGGTGGGCGATCTGACGGACCGCATCGCCCTGACCCCGGTGGCCTTGATGGAGGGCCACGCCTATGCCGACACGGTGTTCGGCGACAGGCCACGCCAGCCCAACCACGCCGATGTCCCCTCCGCCGTCTTCAGCCAGCCCAGCGTCGGCAACGTCGGCCTGACGGAGGCCCAGGCGCGGGCCCAAATTGGCGCCGTGGATATCTACAAATCCACCTTCACGCCGATGAAACACACCCTGACCCCGAGCGATGAAAAGACCCTGATGAAGCTGATCGTCGATGCCAAGACGGACCGCGTCGTCGGCTGTCACGTGGTCGGCCCGGATGCGGCCGAGATGGTGCAGGGCATCGGCATCGCCCTGCGCTGCAACGCCACCAAGGCGCAGTTCGACGCCACCGTGGGCATCCACCCCTCTTCGGCCGAGGAACTGGTCACCATGCGCACCAAATGGACCCCGCCGCCGGAAAGCCAGGCGGCGGAGTAGGGCGCTACTCGGACTTGACGATCGCCGGCCTCGCCGAGCGGCGCCAGGCGGGCGAGGCCATCAGCCACAACAGGGTGGCGAAAAAAACCGCGCCCAGCAGCAGGTGCAGGGTCTCCGGCGTGGTGACGCCAAGGACGAAGCCGGTGGTCAGCGGACCCGCCGCCGCGCCCACGTCACGCCAGGTTTGGTTGCGCGCCAGGGACACCAGCACAGAGCCTTTGGCGAACCGCGCGACGGCGGCCGGGATCAAGGTCCCCAGGGCGCCGCGGCTGAGAACGATGGCAAGGGCGCCCACATAAAGCCAGCCGACACCCACCAATGCCAGGCCAAGCGCCAGCAGCAGGCTGCAGCCGACCAGAGGCTTATGGACGCCATGACGGTCCGCGATATGGCCGAGCAGCGGCGCCACGATCATCTCGGCGACCCGCCGGCCCGACATTACCAGCCCGCCCCAAAGCATCGCCGCCTCGATCGAAATCTCCCCCGCCAGCATGATTGTAATGGTCATGGTGAAGACACCATCGACGCCAAAGCCCATCCAGAAAATCAGAATGTCGAGACGTCCGGGCCTGGGCAGGATACCGGGCCGGCCCGCGCCCGAGGAAGAGCTCCGTGCCATTTGTTTTGGCAGCATGAAGGCCAGCAGGGCGGCGATGCAGGAAACCAGGGCCAGGTAGAAAAACACGTCCCTGGGCCCCACGATGCCGGCGAACCAGGCCCCCGCGGTCAAGGCCAGCAGGGGGCCGATCTGCTCAACCGCGCGGCTGACGCCGACACGGGCGCCGGTGCGGGAACGGTCGGCGGCGGCGTAGCCCAGGGTCGCCAACAATAGCGCGCCGTATGACAGCCCCCAAATCACCCGCGCCGCCAACAGGGGCGCCCAGCCCTGGAACAGGCCATACATGATGGTTGAAACAACCGCCGTGACCGAAGCCAAAAGACAAAGGTTTCTAAAGCCAATGCGCTCACCCAGTACCGCGATCAAGCCATAGGAAAAGGTCCGTACAATGCGGTTCGCCGCCAGCAAAACCCCAACCCAGGCAAGCCCGACGCCGAAGGCCTCGGCATTGACGGGCAATACGACATAGATCAGGGCATCGCCCAGCATGGCGATGGACATCGCGCCCGAGGACAGCCACAGGCTGCGCCAGCTACTGTCGTGCGGATTGTCGTCAGTCATGGAGGGAAAGCCACCGCGGAATTTTCATTGTCACAGAGCTACTGGAACCCCCGCTAAAAAGCCAGCGCGGCCTGCCTGGGACCGGATCATGGGAACACCGGGAATGTTCCGGGCGCTTGGAAAGCAAGGCGGCTTACCGTATACAGGGCGCCTCATTTTATGTTGGGACTAAAACTATGGCGACGCAATGGAACCCCGAAGGCTGGCGGCAACGCCCAGCCTTGCAAATGCCCGAGTATGCCGATGGCGCCGAATTGGGCAAGGTATTGGAGAAATTGCGCAGTTTCCCGCCCCTGGTTTTTGCCGGCGAGGTCAACGCCTTGCGCCGGCGTCTGGCCCAGGTGTCGGAGGGCAATGGCTTTCTGCTACAGGGCGGCGACTGCGCGGAAAGTTTCGCAGAATTCCATCCCGATAATATCCGCGACACCTTCCGTGTATTGATGCAGATGGCCGTGGTCCTGACCTTTGGCGGCGCCGTCCCCGTGGTCAAGGTGGGCCGCATGGCCGGCCAGTTCGCCAAACCGCGCTCCAGCCCCACGGAAACCATTGATGGCGTCGAACTACCTATCTACCGGGGCGACATCGTCAATGGCATCGAGTTTGATGCCGTCTCCCGCGAACCGGACCCCAATCGCCTGTTGACCGCCTATTCCCAGGCGGCCGCGACCCTGAACCTGCTGCGCGCCTTCGCCCAGGGCGGCTATGCGGATTTGTACAAGATCCACCGCTGGAACCTGGGTTTTGTCGACGGCACGGAGACCGCGGCCCGGTATGGGGAGCTATGCGGCCGTATTTCGGAAGCCTTGGACTTCATGGCGGCCTGCGGCATCAACGGCGATTCCGTTCCGGCAATGCGTCAGACGGATTTCTACACGTCCCATGAGGCCTTGCTGTTGAATTACGAGGAGGCCATGACCCGGCAGGACACCATCACCCGGATCGGCGGCTGGTACGACACCTCGGCCCACATGGTCTGGGTGGGCGACCGCACGCGCCAAGCCGATGGCGCCCACGTCGAATATTGCCGCGGCATCAACAATCCACTCGGACTGAAGGCCGGCCCGACCCTGGACACCGACGATCTGCTGCGTCTGATCGATATCCTGAACCCGGATAATGATCCTGGCCGCCTAACTCTGATCTGCCGCATGGGCGATGATCAAGTGATGGAAAAGCTGCCGCCCCTGATCCGCGCGGTCGAGCGCGAGGGGCGCAAGGTTGTCTGGTCGTGCGATCCCATGCATGGCAACACCATCAAATCCTCCACCGGCTACAAGACCCGGCCGTTCGACCGCATTTTGGCCGAGGTCCGCGGCTTTTTCGCCGTGCATCAGGCCGAGGGCACCCACGCCGGCGGCGTCCATGTGGAAATGACCGGCCAGGACGTGACGGAATGCCTCGGCGGCGCGCAACTTATCGATGAGGAGCAATTGGCGTCCCGCTATCATACCCATTGCGATCCACGCCTGAATGCCTCGCAAAGCCTTGAACTCGCGTTCCTGATTGCCGAGATGTTGAAGCAGCAACGCGCGGAACGGCCGCGGGCGGTGGAAGCCGCGCAATAAACTATCGACCCGGCGGGAGAGCAGCCATGAGTGGGCAAGACGATCTGGAAGGCGACATCGATCGCTGGACCGATCAGTATTTCAAGAAAACCCGCGCCATCGTGCAGAAGAACGGTGATACGGAAGTCACCTACGCGCTCTTCATGCGCCGCCCCGTTAGCTTCGCGCCACGGCTAATGATCGACTGGTTGCAGCGCATCGCGGCGGAGCGGAACACCGTATTCGAGATTGAAACCTGCTTTGAGGAAGGCGCCTGGGCCGGCGCTGGCGAACCGCTGCTGTATTTGAGCGGAGCCTTCTCGCAACTGGTGGATCTGGAGACCCTGTATCTGCAAAAACTGGGCGCCTGCTGCGTCGCCGCCTACAACGCCTATCTGATGTGTTCCGCCTTGCCCGATACCCAGTTTCTGGCCATGGATGCCCGCCACTGCGCCGGCCACGAAATGGCCGAGATGATGGCCTATGCCGCTTCCGTCGGCAGCGAGGCGGCCCGGCGGGAGCGGGACGCGGTCGGCTTCATCGGCAATGCCACGGACGCCACGGCGCATTTTTTCGGCAATGAAAAAGGCCTGGGCACCATGCCTCATGCCCTGATCGGCTATGCCGGCAGCACCCTGCGGGCGGCGGAGATGTATGCCGAGACCTTTCCCGGCGAACCCTTGACCGTGCTGGTCGATTATTTCGGACGGGAAGTCTCGGATTCTCTCGCGGTCTGCCGCCGCTTCCCCGATTTGGCGGAAGAAGGTAAAGTCGCCCTGCGTCTGGACACCCATGGCGGCCGTTTTGTCGAGGGTCTGGATACCCAGGCCGCCTACGCGGTGCTGGAACGTCACGTTCCCCGTGCCGTGCGGCAATACCGCAATGAGGAAGAATTGCGTTGGCTGGTCGGCACCGGCGTCTCCGCCGCCGCCATCTTTCATTTGCGCGATTCCCTGGACGAGGCCGGCTTTCCAAAGGCCCGGATCGTGGCCTCTTCAGGCTTCAACTTCTTCAAATGCCAAGTCATGGGCAGTGTCAATGCACCCATTGACGTGGTCGGCACGGGATCTTACCTGCCCGATGACTGGCGCGAAACCTATGCCACGGCCGACATCGTTGCCTACAACGGCGAGGCCAAAGTCAAGGTCGGGCGCGAATTCCTGCTGCAACGGCGCTAAATTCCTGGCCCATGTTTGGTGATTTGTCCGACGGCGCCAAGGGCGCCTGGTGCATGATTGCTGGCGTCTTCCTGCTGACCACGCAGGATGCCATCACCAAATGGCTGACCACGGATTTCCATCCCGGCGAAATCCTGTTCTATCGCGGCTTTTTCACCTTCATCCCCATTGCCGTCCTGGTGGCCCGTGCCGGTGGCTGGCAAATACTTGGCACGCGCGACCTGAAAGCCACGACGATCCGCGCCATCCTCGGCGCCGCCACGTCGATATTTGTAATTTTATCATTTATCTATCTGCCCCTGGCCACCGCCCTGGCCATAATCTTCCTGAACCCGATCATCTTGACGGCGCTGTCCGTGCCCTTGCTGGGGGAACAGGTTGGCTGGCGGCGCTGGCTCTCGGTCTTCGTCGGCTTCACCGGCGTCCTGCTAATCGTACGGCCGGGCGGCGAGGGCATGCCGTTCTATTATATATTTCCCCTGATCGCGGCCCTGCTGTCTTCCTTTCGCGACATTTTGACCCGCCGTCTGCGGGGGGGCGACGGTTCGGTATCAATCTTGTTCTATTCCATGACCGTCGCCATTCTGGCCGGCGCCGCAAGCCTGCCTCTGTACGGAGCCCATTGGCCCAGCCCGTCGGAATGGGGCCTGTTCGCCGCCGCCGGCACCATGATCGGATTATCCCACCTTCTGACCATTCAGGCGTTTTTGTTCGCGCCGGCCGGCACCGTGGCGCCGTTCAGGTATCTCTCCCTGGTTTATGCCGTCATCATCGGCTATGGCGTATGGGGCGATGTGCCCGACATCTGGAAAATCGCCGGCGCCACCCTGGTCGTGGGCTCGGGGTTGTTCATCCCGCATCGGGAATTACGCCGGTAATTGACCGTCAAGGATCAGAAATCTTAATAATCTGCTTGCCAAAGTTCTCGCCCTTCAACATGCCAATGAAGGCGGCGGGCGCGTTCTCGATGCCTTCCGTAATATCTTCGCGGTATTTGATTTTACCTTCGGCCAGCCAGCCCGACATTTCCGCCATGAAGGCTGGCTTTTGATCCATATGGTCGGAGACGATGAAGCCCTGCATCCGGACCTTGTTGCCAACCATGGTGGAAAGGTTTTTCACGCCTTTTGGCTCGGCCAAATTGTACTGGCTGATCATGCCGCAGGCGACGATGCGGGCATAAGAATTGACCCGCAACAACACCGCATCCAGCATGGCGCCGCCGACGTTTTCGAAATAGACGTCGATGCCTTTGGGACACGAGGCGGCCAAGGCTTCATCCAGGGAAGGGGCGGTCTTGTAGTTGAAGGCCGCGTCGTAGCCCAGTTCGTCCTGGATATAGGCTACTTTGTGGTCGGAGCCGGCGCTTCCCGCCACATGGCAGCCATGCATTTTGGCAATCTGGCCGGCGACCTGGCCGACCGCGCCGGAGGCGGCGGAAACGTAGACCGTTTCTCCCGTCCGGGGCTGGCCAATATTACGCAGGCCGATCCAGGCGGTCATGGCGGGCATGCCCAGAACACCGAGGTAATGGGACAGCGAAGCCGCCTTGCCGTCCACCTTATCGACCAGCGCGGCGCTCACCACCGTATAGTTTTCCCAGCCTAAACGGCCTTCAACCAGATCGCCCTCGGCGAGCGCGAGATCGTTGGAGGCAACCACCTCGCCCACCGCGCCAGCCTGCAGGACTTTTCCCAATTCGAACCCCGGCGTATAGGATTTCCGGTCCCGCATGCGGCCCCGCATATAGGGATCAAGGGACAGGAAGATATTCCGCACCAGTATCTCGCCCGGACCGGGATCGGCGAGGGAAGTCTGCACAATCTCGAAATGCGAGGCATCGACCCAGCCGGTGGGGCGGGACTTGAATAATATTTGCGTGTTCTCGGTCATGGTTCGATCCGCCTTGTATTGAGACCCAAATAATTATCGACGACTTATACCAAGGTGCGATGATAAAGACTCATATAGACGCATTACGAAGTCTTTCGGGTAGGAGCGCGTTGCGCCGTGGTACCAGTACCACAAGCGGCGCGCGACACCGCCGAAAGCCTTCGTAATGCGCCGAATTCGGTCGTTTCAGGGGCCCCTCGGCGGCGTCGTGAAACCTTGAAGGTAGTGGCACCGTCGGCGGTTCCACTCCTGCCCGAGGGGCCCTGAAACGATCTATATGGGTCTTTATCATCGCACCTCGGTATAAAAGCGCTGGCCTTGGAATTAACCGCATATTTATCAAATTGCCTTATACCGAACAGGTCAAATTGTATACCGAGCGAGAGAAATCATGTCCGAAGCCGCCGAACGACCGGACGAGCCGGAAGAACACGATGTCGAGCTACAATCGGCGGCCAAATCCCAGGCCATCGATCAGGCATTGCACGAAGGCGATCGGGATTCGCTGCACACCCTGCCCCTGTCGCTGCTGCCCTTGAACCTGCCGTCCCTGGGGCGGGCGAAGATGCTCAAGAACAATCACATGAAAACCTTGGTGGAGATGTACAACAGTGGCAGTGCCGGCAGCGGACGCATGGAAGTTGCCGCCCTCGAAAACCTCTTTGACAACACGGATGAATTACAGGCGGACCTGGACATATTGCGCCCAATGGAATTGTTGCACAGCTATGATGTCTATAGCCTGCGCATTGAATTGCGCCGCCTGGGTATTCCGCTCGCGGACCAGTCCGGTTTACAGCTTTCCGAACGTAAATCCAAGGAACTAACCTCCTACATGACCGAATTCACCCGGCCGCTGCTGCAGCAAATTTATGGCGGCTCCGACGCGGAAATTGAAGATATGGACCAGTTGCTGGCTATGTTCAAAAGCCCCGACAAGGGCGAAGCGATCAAGAACCTCAGGATGATCGCCGACAAACTGGGTATTGACCTGATGGAGGTGCCCCTATTCCTGGAAGAATATGGCGATGTCTTTCTATCACTGGCCTACTACAAAGGCGCCTTGGATGAAATCATTCCCCGGGTCACCAAATTTTTGGATGAACTGGACGAGATCAACACAAACTACCAGGTCCGCCAGATGCCGCGCTTCGAAGAGACCTGTGAAACCCTGCAAATGCGGTTCAACGATATCACGGCCTCGATTACCGGCCGGTTCGAAAGCTTTGACCGCAATTCCAAAACCTTATGGGACAACATCAACGCCGCGACATTCCAGGCCATGAAGGAGATGATCGAGGCTCACTATGTCACCATTGGCGGCGTCTTGTGCGGCCTGATGGTGAAGATGGATTCTTGGGAGAGTAAATTCGCCAAGGGCCGCGGCGGCCCGGTTTCAAAGGCCGATTTTATTATGTCCGAGATGCGCATGGGCATGAATTACATCTACAAGATCGAACAATCCGCACCCACGCTCCGCAATCTGCAATAGCTCACGTTCCCATATTCATCGAATTCCTATTGGGGCATCTCTAGATTGACTGGAAATACTCTATAAAGAATTCGCGGTCGCACCGCCCCAAATCTCGTCCCAGTCCTGACCCAGCATGTCGGTGGCGCGGCCGTCCGCTTCGAAAAACTTGTTCGGCAATTGAAAGACCGCCAGCATCAGGCCGCCGTTGGGCGTGCCCGCCCGGTGGCGGCTGCCCGCCGGACGCCAGACGAAATTGCCCGCGCCGCATGTCCCCTCGCCGCAGACCAGGGCGCCTTCGATGACAAATGTCTGCTCGATCCGTACATGTTCATGCTCGGGCAACATGGCGCCGGGGGCCATTTTCAGCAGCACGGTCAACAGCCCCGTGCGCCGATCGACAAGCAGCGTCTTGGCCTCTATACCAGGGTAACGGGTTGCCTCCCACGGCATGGCGTGGGTCTCGACGAAGCGCGAGGCCATGGGCTCCAATCCTTCGTGGTTCTTCGCATTCGGGGTCAGGGCGGTGGTCATGATATTGCTTCCTCTTATTTTCCGGTGAACCGTGGCGGGCGCTTTTCCTTGAACGAGGCGATGCCCTCCAGCTTATCCTGGCTATCTAAAATGGCCTCGGTCGAACGCCGGGCGATACCGGCTTGCTCGGACGGTCCCTTGTTGATGACCTCGCCGACAAAGCGTTTCAGGGTGCTTAACACCATGGGCGCATGTTGTTTCAACGTGCGGGCATAATCCATGGCCGCATCCATAAGCTGATCGGACGGCACCACCTTGTTGATCATGCCCACCTCGTAGGCCCGTTGGGCCGTCAGGTCGGAGGCATAGAGAACGAATTCCATGGCGATCTTGTGGGGGATACGGGCGGCGAGAGACGAGATCAAGCCGCCGGAGACGCCGACCTTGGCCTCGGGATAGCTGAACACCGCAGTCTCGGCGGCAACGCAAAGGTCGCAGAATTGCACCAACACCACGCCGCCGCCGACACAATAGCCGTCCACCGCAGCGATGATCGGCTTATCCACCTCAACGCCAACACTGGGGGTAAAACGCCAGATCTCGGGCGGGTGGGTCAAATCCGCGCCCACGGTAAAGGCCCTGGGCGACGATGACGCCAGAATTGCCACTCTATCGCCGCCGGCCTGAAAGCGCTGCAAGGCGGCGCGCAACTGCTCGCCCAATTCGACATTCAGGGCGTTCAGTTTTTCGGGCCGGTTCAATGTGATGACGACAATATCGTCCTCGGATTGGTAGATGACCAGTTCCGTACTCACAATGAAATCCTCTTCCCTTTATTCGTTGGCGGCGGCGATCAAGGCGAGCCAGCCGGCTTCATCAATAACCTTAACACCCAAACTTTGGGCTTTCTTCAATTTTGATCCCGCGGCCTCGCCCGCGATGACCAGATCGGTTTTGGCGGAAACAGAACCCGATACCTTGGCGCCCATGGCCTCGGCCCGCGCCTTGGCCTCCGCCCTGGAGGTCTGTTCCAAAGTGCCGGTAAAAACCAAAGTCCGGCCGGCAATGGGTGAAGCGGTATCGGCCGGCGCCATGTCCTGAACCCGCAATTGCGCCACCAAGGCATCCCAGACGGCCCGGTTCCGGTCATCGGCAAAGAAATCGATCAGCGCCCTGGCCACGATTTCGCCAATGCCATCTATATCAAGCAGTTCCTCCAGACGGTCGGGTGACATCGCGGCTTGGAAATTCGCCAGGGTCTCATGGCGCCGCGCCAACAGCCGGCTGTTGCCCTGGCCCACATGGCGGATGCCCAGGGCAAAGATCAGGCGGTCCAAAGGTATGACGCGGCGCCCCTCAATCGCCTCGAATAGGTTCCGCGCCGAGGTTTCGCCCCATCCTTCCCATTGCCGCAGTGGTTCATGATCCCGCCCGTCGCGGGCCTGCAAGGTGAAAATATCCGCCGGCGCGCGGACCACGTGGGCGTCATGGAAGGCCCGGATCTGTTTCTCGCCGAGCCCTTCGATATCAAAAGCGTTGCGGGAGACAAAATGGCGAAGACGTTCCACGGCCTGAGCTTCGCAGTTCAAGCCCGCTCCGCAACGCCAATCCACCTCGCCCTCGTCCCGTACGGCGGGGGCGCCGCAAGCCGGACAGTTTTTGGGGAACTGAAAAGCCTCCAAACCCGGTTCAATCACTTCCAAAACCTGCGGAATAACATCGCCCGCCCGCTGCACCAGGACGGTCGCGCCGACGCGGATTTTCTTTTCCACGATGTAGTCTTCGTTATGCAGGGTCGCGTTGGAGACCACGACGCCGCCAACGGTAACCGGTCTTAGCCGCGCCACGGGGGTCAGCTTACCCGTCCGGCCGACTTGGATATCGATCCCATCGACCACCGTCCGGGCTTGTTCGGCGGCGAATTTATGGGCGATGGCCCAGCGCGGCGAGCGGGAGGCGGCGCCCAAGCGTTCCTGCCAATCCAGACGGTCCACTTTGTAGACGATACCATCAATATCATATGGCATCTCGCCGCGCCCGGCCTCCATGGTTCCATGGAAGGCCATCAATTCCGCGACGCTCCGGAAAATTTCATGGTCCTGAACCTGAAAGCCCCATGCCGCCATGGCCGCCAGAACGCCGCCCTGGGTATCGCTGGGCAGGGCGCTGGCCTGGCCCCAGGCATAAGCGCGAAAACTCAAATTCCGGCTGGCCGTGATGGCAGTATCCAGTTGCCGCAAGGAGCCGGCGGCAGCGTTGCGGGGATTGGCATATTCGGCCCGTCCGGCGGCCACTTGTTCGCGGTTCAGGTCCGCGAACGCCATATGGGTCATGAAGACCTCGCCGCGCACCTCGAAGATGTCGGGCGCGCCGGTGATCGCGCCCGGTATATCATCGATGGTGCGCAGATTGGCGGTGATATCCTCGCCAACCTCGCCATCGCCCCTGGTCGCGCCCTGAACAAATTGGCCCTTTTCATATCGCAGGTTGGCGGACAGGCCATCGATCTTGGGCTCCGCCACGATGGCAATGGGTTCATCCGCCCCCAGCTTCAAAAACCGCCCAATGCCGGCCAGAAAATCCGCCACGTCCGCTTCATCGAAGGCATTGCCCAGGGACAGCATGGGGCGGGCGTGTCCGACCTTGGCAAAGCCGTCGGATAAAGGGGCGCCAACCATTTCGGATGGACTATCGGGGCGTTTGAGATTTGCGAACAGTTTCTCGATCGCCGCGTTGCGCCGGCGCAGGCGGTCATAGTCGGCATCGGAAATTTCCGGCGCGTCGTTGCGGTAATAGGCATTGTCGTGGAACTTGATTTCAAGGGCCAGGCGCGCCAGCTCGGCCTTGGCCTGATCCTCGTCCAGCTCCCGAACGGATACCGCGGCCGGACCGTTCATGATCCCGCGGCCTGCAACAGGCTGTCGGCGGCAGCGCGGGCCTCGTCCGTGACCTCGGCACCGGCCAGCATGCGGGCGATTTCCTCCCGCCGGCGGTCCGTATCAAGATCTTCAACCGTTGTCCGGGCAACGCCGTCCCTGGCCTGCTTCAGGATACGCCAATGATGGTCGGCGCGGGCCGCCACCTGCGGTGAATGGGTGACGACGATAACCTGACCGTCATGGGCCAGGCGGGCCAGCCGCTCGCCCACCTTGTCGGCCACCCTGCCGCCGATACCGCTGTCAACCTCGTCAAATATCAATGAAATCGGCTCGCGGCTATGGGCCAAGGCAACCTTCAACGCCAGCATGATACGAGACAATTCGCCACCCGAGGCAATCTTGTGCAAGGGCCCCGCGGGGCTGCCCGGATTGGTGGCAATATAAAAGCCAACCTGGTCCCAGCCCTGCCCGCTCCAGGCCTCTTCATCGCGGCGTGCCAGCACGGTTTCAAAAATTGCCTTGTCCAAGGCCAGGGGCGGCAATTCCAAAGCCATGGCCTTGTCAAGCTTCCTTGCGGCCCTGGCGCGCGCCCGGCTCAAATGTTCCGCCGCATCAAGGTAGCTCTGTTTGGCGGCGTTGGCGGCGGCCTCAAGCGCCGCCAAACGCTGGCCGCCGTTATCGATGCCGTCCAAACGCCGGGCAAAATCATCCAGCAAGCCGGCCAGGCCGTCGACCCCGATCCGATGCTTGCGGGCGGCCTCGCGCAGGGCGAACAGGCGCTCCTCGACCGCTTCCAGACGGGCCGGATCCAGATCGAGGGAGCGGGCCGCGTCAGCGACCCCTTCGATACCTTCCATGGCCTCCCCCGCGGCCCGTTCCAAACCTTCAATCGCCTCGTCAAGGGCGCCGCCGGCGCTTTCCGCGACCCGCGCCAAGGCGCGCTGGGCGATGCGCAGGCGCTGCTCCACGCCAT
>JAYGEB010000319.1:0-8833 GCA_046582595.1 Alphaproteobacteria bacterium
TAATACTTATATCGATCCACGATAATCATTCATTATCAACAAATTTCAACGATATAAGTATTACGTCCCCATAATGACATCACGTCGGCTTTGGCCTACAGAATAAATTTCGACAGATCGGCGTTTTTCGCCAGGTCGCCCATGTTGTCGCGCACGTAGTCGGCATCGATGATGACGGTATCGCCGGGGCGGTCGGTGGCGGAGAAGCTGATATCGTCCAGGATCCGCTCCAAAATGGTGTGCAGGCGGCGGGCGCCGATGTTTTCCACGTTCTGGTTGACCTCCGCCGCGAGGGCGGCAATTTCTTCGATGGCGTCATCGGTGAATTCCAGGGTGACGCCCTCGGTCCCCAGCAGCGCCACATATTGTTTGATCAGGGAAAACTCCGGCTCGAGCAGGATGCGTTTGAAATCGTCCGCGCCCAGGGCGGACAGCTCCACCCGGATGGGCAGGCGGCCCTGCAGTTCGGGCAATAGATCCGACGGCTTGGCCAGATGGAAGGCGCCCGACGCGATGAACAGCACATGGTCGGTCTTCACGGCGCCGTATTTGGTGGACACGGTGGTGCCTTCCAACAAGGGGAGCAGATCCCGCTGCACGCCCTCGCGGCTGACATCGCCGCCCGACCGTTCCGAACGCGCGGTGACCTTGTCGATTTCGTCCAGGAAGACGATGCCGTTTTCCTCCACCGCCGTCAGGGCGTCGCGGACCAGGGATTCCTCGTCCAGCAGCTTGTCGGATTCCTCCGCCACCAGGACTTCGTAGGATTCCTCCACCGTCAGCCGCCGCCGCTTGGTGCGCTCCGCGCCCAGGGCCTTGCCCAGCATGTCGTTCAAATTGATCATGCCCATCTGGGCGCCGGGCATGCCCGGTATATCAAAGGACGGCAGACCGCCGCCCGTATCGGCCAAATCCAGTTCGATTTCCTTGCCCGCCAACTCGCCATTGCGCAGTTTTTGGCGGAACGTATCGCGGGTGGAGGCGGACGCCGTATCGCCGACCAGGGCGTCGAGCACGCGTTCCTCCGCCGCCAGTTCGGCCTTGGCCTGAACGGTTTCCCGCCGCTTCTCCCGCAACATGGTCAGGGCGATTTCCACCAGGTCGCGGACGATCTGTTCCACGTCCCGGCCGACATAGCCGACCTCGGTGAACTTGGTGGCTTCAACCTTGACGAACGGCGCGCCCGCGAGGCGGGCCAGGCGGCGGGCGATCTCGGTCTTGCCGACGCCGGTGGGGCCGATCATCAGAATGTTCTTGGGCATGACCTCTTCGCGCATGTTGCCTTCCAGATGCATGCGCCGCCAGCGGTTGCGCAGCGCGATGGCCACGGCGCGCTTGGCGTCGTTCTGGCCGACAATAAAGCGGTCCAGTTCGGAAACGATCTCCCGGGGGCTGAATTCAGTCATGAGCGTATTGATTCCACGGTAACATTCTCGTTGGTATAGACGCAGATGCCGGCGGCGATTTTCATGGCGCGGCGCGCGATGTCTTCCGCCGCCAGGTCGTCCATGTCGACCAGGGCGCGGGCCGCGGCCAAGGCGAAGGAGCCGCCCGAGCCGATGCCGATCAAGCCGTCCTCGGGCTCCAGCACATCGCCGGTGCCGGTCAGTACCAGGGAGGTATCCACGTCCGCCACCGCCATCATCGCCTCCAGCCGGCGCAGATAGCGGTCGGTGCGCCAATCCTTGGCCATTTCGACGGCGGCCCGGGTCAAATTGCCGGGATGCTGCTCCAGCTTGCCTTCCAGGCGTTCGAACAAGGTGAAGGCATCCGCCGTGGCGCCGGCGAAACCGGCAATGATCTTGCCTCCCGTGCCCAGGCGCCGCACCTTGCGCGCATTGGCCTTGATCACGGTCTGGCCCAGGCTGACCTGGCCGTCGCCAATCATCACCACGTCTTCGCCCTTGCGGACGCACAAAATTGTCGTGCCGTACCAAATATTTTCATTCGTATGTCTCAAAGGCCGGTTCCTTCCTTGGCGAGCCCATGATGTATGGTGAAACGGACATCTATTCAAGGTTCGCGAATTCCAAGGCGCGAAAGCCTTCCAAGGGTTCGCGAATTCCAGGGCGCGAAACCTATTCAAGCGCACACTGGCGAATGCCGCTCCGTCCTGGTATACCGCGCCTGCCAGCTATCGGGGAGCGGAGCCATGCGCCAGGCGAAAGTGGAACGCAATACCAAGGAAACCCAGGTCTCGGTCGAGGTTAATCTCGACGGCACGGGCGTCTATGAGGTCTCGACCGGGCTGGGCTTTCTGGATCATATGCTGGAGCAGCTTTCCCGCCATAGTCTGATGGATCTGGCGGTCCGCACCAAGGGTGATCTGCACATCGACGGCCACCACACCACCGAGGACACGGGCCTGGCCATCGGCCAGGCGATCCGCGAGGCTTTGGGCGACCGCGCCGGCATCGTCCGCTATGGCAGCGCCCTGGTGCCCATGGACGAAACCCTGACCCGCGTGGCGCTGGACCTGTCGGATCGGCCCTATCTGATCTGGAAGGTGAAATTCAGCCGTCCCAAGCTGGGCGAGATGGATACGGAACTGTTCCGGGAATGGTTTCAGGCCCTCAGCCAGGCCGCCGGCATCACCCTGCATGTGGAAGTGCTGTATGGCGAAAACAACCATCACATGATCGAAAGCTGTTTCAAGGCCCTGGCCCGCAGCCTGCGCCAGGCCATGGAAATCGATCCCCGCCGCGCCGGCGCGATACCCTCGACCAAGGGCGTGCTGGGCGGCGGCTTATAGCGCCATGCGGCTCTACACCGTGCAACACAGGCCCGGACAGAGGGACGCAAGGGATGCCATTGGGGCCGCGGACCCGGATGTGGTTCTGATCAAGGAAGGTTTCTGCTGGCCGGCCTTGTTCATACCCCTGCCGTGGCTGCTCTACCGGATGCAGTTCTGGGGCCTATTGGCCTATCTACTGCTGACCGGGGCGCTATCGGCGGTGGCGGCGTTGACCGGCATGGATCCCTTGAGCGGAATGTTGCTGTCCCTGGTGCTGTCCTTGCTGGTGGCCTCCGTGGCCAATGAATGGCGGCGCTGGCGGCTGGCGGCCAGGGGCTATGAATTTGTCACAATTGTCGCGGCAAATAACCCGAGCGAGGCGGAAGAGAAGTTTTTCCACCATGTCTGGCGGCGCGGCGAGGCCGAAAACCCCGGCCCAGCGCAATCCCTTGCCCCCCTGCCGGCCAGCGGCTTGTCGCCGTTCGCCACGCCGTTCGATCCCATTTAGAGGCGGCCATGCGTGTTGCAATCGTCGATTATGGCTCCGGCAATCTCTGTTCCGCCGAAAAGGCCTTTGAAAAAGCCGGACGGGAACATGACGGGATGGTCGAAGTGCGGGTCACCTCCGAGGCCGATGTGGTCGCCAAGGCCGACCGGGTGGTGCTGCCGGGCGTCGGCGCCTTCGCCGATTGCATGGCGGGTCTGGACGCGGTCGACGGCATGGTCGAGGCCCTGACCGAATTTACCCTGCGCAAGGCCCGGCCGTTTCTGGGCATTTGCGTCGGCATGCAATTGCTGGCGGAGCGCGGGTTGGAGCATGGCGCCCACGACGGCCTGGGCTGGATCGGCGGCGAGGTCCGCGCCATTGAACCGGGCGATCCCCGCCTGAAAGTCCCGCACATGGGCTGGAACGCCCTCAACATCGAGGAAAACCCGGTCAATCTGTTTGCCGGCATCAATCCCGGCGCCCACGTTTACTTCGTGCATTCCTATGGCTTTGTTCCCGACGAGGCGTCCCAGGTGATGGCCGCCGTGGATTATGGCCCGCCCGTCGTCGCCGCCCTGGGCCGGGACAATATCGCCGGCACGCAATTCCATCCGGAGAAAAGCCAGGCCGTGGGCCTGCGCTTTATCGCCAATTTCCTGTCCTGGTCGCCCTGATATGCGGCTTTATCCCGCCATCGATCTCAAGGACGGCGATTGCGTGCGCCTGCTGCGCGGCGACATGGACGCAGCCACCGTGTTCAATACCGATCCCGCCGCCCAGGCCCGCGGCTTTCGGGACGCCGGCTGCCAATGGCTGCATCTGGTGGATTTGAACGGCGCCATCGAAGGCCGTCCGGTCAATGGCCAGGCGGTTTCGGCCATCCTGGAGGCGGTGGATATTCCCATGCAATTGGGCGGCGGCATCCGCGACGAGAAGACCGCCCTGGCCTGGCTGGAAGCCGGCGTGCGCCGGGTGATCATTGGCACATGGGCCTTGCGCCAACCGGACCTGGTGGCCGATTTGTGCCGCCGCCATCCGGGCCGCATCGCCATTGGCATCGATGGCCGGGACGGCCGCGTCGCGGTGGAAGGCTGGCTCGAACAGTCCGAAATGCCGGTGATCGATCTGGCGCGGCATTTCGAAGGCGCCGGCGCCGCCGCCATTATTTACACGGATATCGACCGGGACGGCGTCATGCAAGGCCACAACGTGGCCGCCACCGCCCATCTGGCGGCTGCTTTGAGCACGCCGGTGATTGCCTCGGGCGGGGTGACGAACCTGAAGGACCTGGCCGCCCTGAAGGCGGAGGCGGCAAAGGGCATCGATGGGGTCATTGTTGGCCGGGCGCTCTACGATGGCGCTTTCAATGTGGGGGAGGCCCTGGCATCCCTATGCTGACCCAATCATGTTAACCAAACGCGTCATACCCTGCCTGGATGTCAAGGACGGCCGCGTGGTCAAGGGCGTCAACTTCGTCGATCTGGTGGATGCCGGCGATCCGGTGGAACAGGCGCGGATCTATGACCGGGCCGGCGCCGACGAACTGACCTTTCTGGACATCACGGCGTCGTCGGACAACCGGGAGATCATCTATGACGTGGTCCGGGCCACCGCCGAGCATTGCTTCATGCCCCTCACCGTGGGCGGCGGGGTCCGCGTGGTGGAGGACGTACGCCGGCTGCTGTTGTCCGGCGCCGACAAGGTTTCCATCAATACCGCCGCCGTCAACCGGCCCGAATTCGTGGCCGAGGCGGCGCGCAAGTTCGGCAATCAATGCATCGTCGTCGCCATTGACGCCAAGCGGAATGGCAAGGGCGGCTTCGAGGTCTTCACCCACGGCGGCCGCAATCCCACGGGGATCGAGGCGGTCGGCTGGGCCCGGCGCATGACGGAACTGGGCGCCGGCGAAATCCTCCTCACCTCCATGGACCGGGACGGCACCAAGTCGGGTTTCGATGTGGAACTGACCCGCGCCGTGGCCGATGCGGTCGGCGTGCCGGTGATCGCCTCGGGCGGGGTTGGCACGCTGGCGCACATGGTCGATGGCATTGTCAGCGGCCATGCGGACGCGGTTCTGGCCGCCTCGATCTTTCACTTTGGCGAATTTTCCATTGGCGAGGTGAAACAAGCCATGCGGGAGGCCGGACTGCCGGTCCGGCTCGGCACCTGACATGCCAGTCTTGTATCTGTTGCGCCACGGCGACGCCGGCCTCGGCGGCCCGGCGCTGGATGATCATGACCGCCCCCTCAATCCCGCCGGGCAGGGCGCCATACTTGCCATCGGCCGCCATGTGGCGGGCTTGGCCATGCGCCTTGACCGGGTGCTGTGTTCCACCGCCCTGCGGACGCGGCAAACCTGGGAGGGGATCGCGCGGTGCCTGGACAACCCGCCCGAGGCCGAATATCTATCGGACCTCTATCTATGCGGCGCCGTGGCGCTGCAACAACAGATCCGCGCCCTGCCCGATGCGGCGGAAACGGTCATGATCATCGGCCACAATCCGGGCCTGCACGAAGCGGCCGCGTTTTACTGCGGCGCGGGCGATGATGTTGTGGTAAGTCAACTGCACCTGAATTTTCCGCCCGCGGCGCTAGCGGTTCTGCAATTTCAAGACCCTTGGGCCAAGCTGTCCGGACAGACGGGGCGGTTGCAAAAATTTGTCGGGCCGCGGGACCTCTAACAAACGAAAGCCAGCACCGATGCCAGAGTCAGGAACACAGGGCGCGCCTCGGGGCAGCGAAATTCTCGACCAGCTATTCGCGGTCATCGAGGATCGGCGCGGCGCGGACCCAGCCGAATCCTGGACGGCGAAACTGTTGTCGAAAGGTCTGCCGAAGATCTGCCAGAAACTGGGCGAGGAAGCGACCGAAACCATTGTCGCGGCCCTGGCCGAGAGCCACGAGGAATTGCTGGAGGAAAGCGCCGATCTGCTCTACCACCTGTTGGTCCTGTGGGCCGCCAAGGGGGTCAGGCCCGACGAAGTTTACAACGTCCTCCACCGCCGCCGGATCGCCTCCGACTTGAAAAAGAAGAAGCAAAAAAAGCACGAGAAGAAATAGGAAGCCCGATGTACGACCGGAACAATATCTTCGCCAAGATCCTGCGCGGTGAAATCCCTTGCAAAAAATTGCATGAAAACGAGCATGCCCTGGCCTTCCACGACATCAATCCCCAGATGCCCGTGCACATTTTGGTCATTCCCAAAGGGCCCTACACCGACCTGGAAGCATTCAACGCCGGCGCGACGCTGGAGGAGATGGGCGGTTTCATGCGGGCGGTCGCGGAATCCGCGACCCTGGCCGGCGTCAATGAGTCCGGCTACCGGCTGGTCGCCAACAACGGCGCCGACGCGCATCAGGAAGTACCCCACTTCCACGTCCATATCTTCGGTGGCCGCCGCATCGCGGGCCGCATGATCAAAGCCCAGGATTAGACGTGTTGGCCGCCATTGATGTGGATCTCGGCGCCGTTCACATAGCTGGATTGTTCCGTGCATAGGAAATAGATCGTCTTCGCCACTTCCTCCGGCGTGCCCAGGCGGCGCATAGGGATGGTGGGGGTCAGCAATTCCTCGGTGTCGGGAGAGAGGATCTCGGTCTTGATCTCGCCCGGCGCGATGGCGTTGACGCGGATGCCCTGGGGCGCGAAGTCCGCCGCCATTTCCCGGGTCAGGGAGGCCAGGGCCGCTTTCGACGTGGCATAGGCCGTGCCGGCGAACATATGCACCCGGCTGCCGGCGATGGAGGTGACATTGACCACCGAGCCATGGGCCAGTTGCAATTCTTCCAACAGACCGCGGGCCAGCATGATCGGGGCATAGAAGTTCACTTGGGTTACCTGTTGCCAAACCGCCAAATCCGTTGTCAGGGAAGACAGCCGCTCGCCATTTTCGGCCTTGGGAGAAATACCGGCGTTATTGACCAGGGCATGCAGGGGGCCGCCGCCCAGGCGTTTCTTCAGTTCGACGATCCCCGCATCCACATCGTCCGGGTCCGCCAGATCAATCTGCAAATGATCCTCCGGTCCGGCCTCCCAGGGACAGTCTTCGGGAAAGGGCTGGCGGGAGCAGGTAATAACCCGCCAACCGGCCGAGGAAAACCGCTTCACCGTGGCGTGGCCAATGCCCCGGCTGGCCCCGGTCAGGACCAGGGTGCGTCGGCTGTTGGCTAAGGTTTCGTTCATGACCAGCGTAATCTAACACTTTTCGCGCATAAGGTCTAACTCTGCCGCCCCGGCCAGTGCCTGGACACGGCACAGGTTTTCCTGCAATGGCGCCGCCGCGTCAAGCCGGTGCCAATTTATTTTTCCAGCACCGGAGGCAAGCTGTCTCCGCATCACCGCCCCGTCGGCGTCCGAAGCATCGCCCCGCCGGCGCGCGATCCGGTCCGCCATCAGGGCGGGCTCGGCATCAAGCCAGAGGCCGATGAAGGGCACGCCCCGTTGCCGCGCCAAGGCGGCCAGGGCGGTCCGCGAATCGGGCCGGTTATGGACGGCGTCCGCGATCACCGCTTGGCCGGACTTGAGGGCCCGGTCCGCCCCCCGGCGCAGTTCGCCATAGACCCGGGCGCTGATTTCGGCGGTGTAGGCGGTTTTGCCAAGGCCGGTTTCGGGATCCACGCCCAACATCACCTTGCGCAATTCATCGCTGCGCAAATGCAGCGCTCCTGGAACCGCCCCCAACAAGGGCGCCAGGGTGGCGGCCAAATGGGATTTCCCACTGCCCGAGAAACCGCCCACGGCGACCAGCACGGGGGGTGGCGGCCGCAGAACGGCGGCGGCCAGATCCAGGTACCTTACGGCCTCCGCGCGCAAGGCCGGGTCGTCATTTTGCCCGGCCGCCATGGCCGCCGTGACATGGGCCCGGATGCCGGCCCGCAGCGATAGAAACAGGGGCAGGGCGCCCAGGCCGTCGAGATCGCCGGTGCGCAGCAGGTAGCGGTTGAAGACCGCGTTCGCCTCGCGCCGCAAACCCCGGTGCCACAGATCCATCAACAGGAACGCGAGGTCATAAAGCACATCGTTTTGCGCCAGGCGGTCATCGAACTCGATGGCGTCGAACAATGTGGGCCGGCCGCCGTCGGGAAAATCGTAATCGAGGTAGATATTGGCCAGGTGCAAATCGCCGTGTCCGTGGCGGACGAAACCATTGGCGCGGCGGCTTTCAAGCAGATCCCGCCGCGCCTCGACCGCCCGCCGCATGCCCTTCGCGACCGATGCCGCCGTCGCCGGGTCGAACAGATCGGGGACGTAACGGGACATGGTCTCGGCGTCCGCCTTGGCGATACGGGCCAATTCATCGGCGCCGCCCCAGTCGGAGGAAATTGCCGCCGCCTGATGAAATGCGGCGATCACATCGGCCAGCGCATGCACAACCGAGGGCGTCAGCGCGCCCCGGCCAACGGCTTTGCCGAGCAGGGCATCGTCGGGGAAGCGGCGCATCTTGACCAGCCAGTCAACAACTTCACCCCGGCCGGCGCCAATCGTCAGTTCGCCGTCCGCCTGGCGCTCGACCGCTTCGACGCCGAGATAAAGCTTGGGCGCCGTGCGCCGGTTCAGGCGCACCTCGTTCTCGCAGGCGGCGTGACGTTTCTCCAGGGTGGAGAAATCCAAA
>JAYGEB010000361.1:0-2022 GCA_046582595.1 Alphaproteobacteria bacterium
TGACCCGGGCGCAGACCCTGCACGCCCTCGACGACGACCAGATCGCCCGGTTGCAACGGTCCGTCCACCCGGATCCGGCCTTTGTCGCGGCGCACCAATGTTACGAAAACCTTGTCGGCCTTGCCGTCCTTGATCCGCCACAGATAGGCGCCATCCCGGCTCCACAACACGGCGACTTCGCGGACCATGGGGTAGCTCTTGCCGATGAAGGTCAGCCGCACCTCGAACGATCCGCCGGGGCGCAGGCGGTCATCCGGATTCGCGATTTTCGCCCGTGCCGGCAGGGACCGCGTGGTCCGGTCGATGCGGCTGGCCAGCGCGGTAATTTCGCCCTCGATCACCCGATCCGATTCCGACCATGGTTTCACGGAAATTTTATCCCCAACCTTTATCCGGTTGGCATGGCTCTCGGGTACATTGAATTCAACGATAATGGACGAACGGTCGTCCAGGGTCACGGCCATGGTATCCTGGGTGACGCGGTCGCCAATATCCAGATCGGTCATGCCCGCCACGCCGGCAAAGGGCGCGAACAATGTCCGGTCGGCCAATTCCGCCCGCGCCTGTTCCAGTTGCAAGTCCGCCCTGTCCACGGCCGCCCGCGCGGTATCAAGGCGGGATTTCGCGGCATAACCCGACGGCGCCAGCTTTTGCATGCGTTGCCATTGCCGCGTCGCCTCCCCCACGGCGACCTGGGCCAGGCGAACCTTCAGGCGTTGATGCTTGTCGTCCAGGCGGATCAGGGCCTGGCCCTTATGGACGCGCTGTTCGGCCTTGAAGGCAATGCTCCGGACCTCGCCGGCCACGGCGGGGTGCAGGGCGGCGGAGCGCACGGCCCTGCCCGTGCCCACGAGGCGCAGGGTGATGCGGTCATCGGTCAGGGCGACGTTCTCGATCAGGACCAGTGTCGTGCTGGACCGCCGGGCCTTTTTCCGCACCTCGGCATTGCCGCCCCAGCTATCGAACGACCACCAGCCGGCCGCCAGGACGGCGGCCATGAGTGTGACGATCAACAATTGCAGGCGCAGGGACATCAAATGACTTCGCCAATTCCGGGAAGCGCCATTTTCGGCCTAATTAGGCCAACCCGCAATGCATCTTTGGGCTCCCGATGGCCTCAACGCCCCTTCCGCTGCTTGTCCACGAAACCGATCATCTTGACCAGGTCCGGCGGGTTCATGCGGCCGACGGGGCCGGAACTGTAGGTGTTGTAAATCACCTTGTGATCCGGTCCGAGAAGGAATTCGCTGGGTTGAATGATGCCCCGGCGTTCTTCCCACCAAGAACCCAGCGCATCCGCCTGCGCGCGGGTCACGCCATGAGCCATGGAGAAAGAAAGATCGGCGGCGACTTCGCCGGCCTTTTCCTCGTCATCGACGCTGGCCGCGATCACGGTCACGTCGAGGTCTTTCAGCGCCTGAAGATTTTCTTCCATGCCGGCCAACTGCCGGCGGCAGAAGGGTCACCAATGGCCGCGATAGAACAGGATGACGGCATAGGTGGTCTTGAGGTCCGACGGCAGATCGATGCCGCCGCCGCCGGCCAGCGACAAAGTCATATTGGGAAAGTCGTCGCCGGGTCCCAGTTTTTCGGCCATGTGAAGTTCCTTGCTAACCGCGATTCATTATGGAGATTGGAACAGAGGCTGGGCGCATTTGCAACCGCCTCACCGAGAAGTGATAGGGCAATCAGCCAAGTACCGGGTGGCGGGCGTGCCAATCCGTGGCCTCTTCATAGGCCCAGCCGATACGCAGCGCCATGGCCTCGGCATGGCCCTTGCAGGCGATCTGCAAGGACGTCGGCAGGCCGCCGAGCGAAATTCCGTTGGGCACCGACAGGGCGCAGAGGTCGAGGCAGTTGGCGGCGCGGGTAAAACGGGCCGGCGTGCCGCCTTCATCCACTTCGGTCAAGGGAATGGCCGGCGTCTCGGTGCTGGGCAAAAGCAGGGCGTCAAAATCGAGCATGGCCTCGGCATATTCCGACTTGACCGCTTCGCGCTCCGCCAGGGCGTCGAGATATTCA
>JAYGEB010000362.1:0-8342 GCA_046582595.1 Alphaproteobacteria bacterium
AATAATCCTCACCTGCTCCCGCGTGAAGGTCTTGTCCGCCAGCCGGGAATCGAAGTTCCGCGAGCTCATGCCGCAGACGTCGGCGTGCCGGTTGTCCGCCTGCAGCTTGCCGATGGAAACGACGTTGTTATCGGCATCGAATATCACCGATTCGGCTTCCTCCAGCGGGTGATCCATACGGCCCACGTAGTAGCCGCGCCAGTCAATATCCACCACGATCGATATTTCGCTTTCCGACTGCAGCAGCCGCTCGACAATCGGGCTTTCAAATAGAATATCGGAATAAGAAATAATGACATGGTCATTACTCTCATCTTCGGCATAAAATATAGAATTCAAAATATTATTGTTTTCGAAGTCCGTGATTTCTAAGTATTTGATATTTTTATATTCTATTTTATCCTTTTTTTAGCCGCGGACGATAGAAATATCGGTGACGCCGCAGTCGCGATAGGCCTCCAATTGCCGCTGCAACAGGGTTTTGCCGCCAAATTCCAGCATGCATTTGGGCCGGTCCTCGGTTAACGGCCGCAGTCTCGTCCCCATGCCGGCGGCCAGAATAATCGCCTTCGCCTTACTTGAAATCATGCTCTTCTCAAATTCTCGTATTTCAATTTCGCTCAAGCCATAGGCGCGAATGCCGCGCAGGAGTGATACGATGCCGGGCTTGGAGCGGATCAGAGCCTCGACATCGGGTGGCACGTCGCCTTTCGAGCGGGCCGCCAAATCGAATATTTCGTCTCCGGAATCAGCAAAAATTTCAGCCATCGCGGTGACGATTTCACCGCGTGGAGCGGGGCGTTTGCATTTTTCAATATCGTTTAGATAAGCCGCCGAAATGCCGATATTCCGGGCCAATTCACGTTGTCCGACATTTGCCGCAACGCGCAGCTCCCGTATGTATGCGCCAAAGCTGATTTCGCTCATTTTGGTCCCGAGGCAATCAAATCAGGTATTTTCAGCCTCATGGTTTACTGTTAGCTGACAGCGAACAGTAAACCATGAGGCTGAATATGTAAGTCCCCAAATTGGGAGACGATCTACCCGGTCTTCACTTCACTTAGATTTATTCATTCCACCGGCGGTGTTGGAATATGAAATGTCCTCGGTGATCCGGGCGATGTAGTGACGAATGACGGCGCGCGCATCGCTTGAGTTCCAATCGGCGGGGCCAGGCAAAAATGCCCTGACCAAACCGTCATGATCTATGATGAAACTTGCCGGCACGCCGCGCAGGCGGAAGCCGGGCCCGACCGTGCCAACGGGATCGACATAATGGTCGAGCATGGCCAGCTTTTGCTTGCGGAAAAACCGTTTTACGTCCGCCATGCCGCCGCGATCAATGGACAGCGCCACGACGACAAAATTCCGCCCGCCAAGCGCCGCCTGAAGGGCATCGAGCGAAGGCATTTCCAAAAGGCAGGGATAGCACCACGTCGCCCAGAAATTGAGCAGCACGACCTTGCCGCGAAATTGCGACAGGCTGATGGTGTTTTCATCGCCGACCAAAAACGGTGTCGATGGCGCGGGCCACGGTTCCTTGAACAGGACGAATTTGGACATCTCGCCCTTGAACACCGCCGTTGGACCGTGATTGGCCGCCAGCGCCGGGCCCGGTAACGGCAATAATGCGAACATGATCGCGGCCAAGCCAAATCCCCGTCTTACGCGGCGGCGAATGGTCTCCATCATTTGTTCCATCTTATCCGCGGCGTGCGACGGTGTTTCTAAATTATTTGATCGGCGAGCGCCGATACACCCTACCCTACCCGACCGTGGCATCGGGCGCGAGGCTCTCCTGGGTCCGACAGGCACACAGGCTACCACGACCGGCGCACCTGACGTGTTGCCGATAATTGAAACCGAAGTCAATTTCATCGTCGCCGGCGAGGGACCTTGCAAGGATAACGCCGCGCGAAAACCAACGGCCAAACAGTCAGTCGTGACGGGCCTTATTCCTTTTGCAATTTTTCAAGGGCGGAACTCAACACCAGGAGCGTTACCGGCCATATGCCGACCCAAATTCCAAGCCTCTCGGCATGTGCTTCCTGCAGGACGGTTTTTAACGCGGGATCCGTGATGTTGCTGAGGACCGGCCTCAGGAATTCGAGTTCCGGCCCAAGGTACCAAACGACCCAGGCCAGCGGGATCGAGATGACACCGAGCCAAAAAAGAACTTGGGGTAACATTTTCATTTTTTTTCCTCCACTCTGGAGATTGCAGGGCCGGTCTTTTCTCGCGATTGCTTGCAGTCGGACCAAACCCGCGCGGCGCAACTTCCAATAACCGAAGTTACAAATTTACGGCCTGTGCGCGAAAAACGAAACCAGTTTCTGAACATTTCCATGCCGTGGTCATAATTCGCCCGTCTCTCATTCGGGCATGAATAGGGCGTGGCCCATCCTGCCCTCGTCCCCGGAGCCCGGGCCACAAGCACGGGCCGGGTTTACTTTCGGTTGGTGAAAACAAGGAAAAGGGTGAACAAAATCGCCGCCGCCGGGAAAATTAGCAGGGCCATGCCTCCCCCCTCCGAACCGGCGCTCGTGCCATGGGCGGCGGCAGTTCGGATCGTCATGGCGGCCGCCGTACCGGCGATCAAAGACAAAATGAAACTGTTTGTCGGGCGTGTCATTGTGTTCGAATTTCAAGCAATCATTGCCCGCATTCCATGATGGTGGCCAAACTCATGCCATTTTATAAAGCACCTGGCACCAGCGACCAGGAGTATTGCACAGGCCTGAAAGCCGCGCTCGATTGATTGGTCATGCCATGACCGGTTTGCGGATCTTGTCACGGCCCATTGTCAACTGATGGTCTAATGTCCGCGGGCGGTTATTTCCAAAAAGATGCGGTGCTTGAAGTTTTCGGTTTTTGGCTTGCTTGAATTGCTCTATGGTAAGTTGGCAATTTGGAATTCAGATGCGGAGATTTGGCGGATGGCTGAAGACTTTAAACTAAAAAATGTGGTGGTTGTGGCGTCGGTTATCGGGGGCACCGTGCTCATTTTGGGTTTGCTCGGTATTCTAAATACATTTTAGATCAAATTGCCTGTTGTTCACTGAATTGATTGCCAGTTGGTCATGACGCGCCGGCGTTTTTCCAAACAACTATTGTCCGGACGCTGCGGGTATTATGCAATTGCCCCGCTATCTCATTTCTGGCATGATCACGGCATTACGTTCCGGGCAAAGTAACCCGCCGGTTGATCGTAAGTGACGACTGGCGGTGTGTTTGGTTTGAGTCAAAGTACGATTCGTCGTATGGAGATTGAATGTGCGATTCGTCGTATGGAAGAGGGCGGTGCCGTGGCGCGTAGTCTAGCACGATTACCAGTTGAGACACTTTGTCGGAATGTTATGTTCCCGGACCTTTCGGTTCGCGGCTTATTGATGTTTGACGTCAATTCGTCTCAATTCATCTCATTAGCGCTGATGCCATGATAAGCAAAAATCTTAATTTTGGTGCGCACCGCCGGCTCACGGTGGAACGCGCGGAGGCGCCACGGTAAAGTATTTCAAAATTTGATTGGAAGCATCGAGTGAATATTGTTGCCATTTCCTTAGAAAATTTGCCTGTGTTCTGTTGCGGTCGGAGGTAAAGGTATGTTTGTTGCGGTAATGCTAACATTGGTAGCCGTCGGAACAGTGGTTTTTCATTTTGTTAGCCCCTGGTGGTGGACGCCTATTGCGTCGAATTGGGAATATATCGACGATACGATTATCATCACGTTTTGGATTACCGGCGCCGTATTCGTCGCCATTATGGCTTTCATGATTTATTGCGTGTACCGCTTCCGCTATCAGGAGGGCCGGCGCGCGGAATACGAGCCTGAAAATGCCAAGCTGGAATGGTGGCTCACCATCGTTACCAGTGTCGGCGTCGCCGGCATGCTTATTCCAGGGCTGTTTGTCTGGAACCAGTTCGTTTCGGTCCCGGAGGGCGCGGCCGAAGTAGAAGTCCTCGGCGCGCAGTGGCAATGGGGTTTCCGCTATCCTGGCAAGGATGGCGTCATGGGCACCTCAAATGTCCGGCTGATCAGCGATGACAATCCCTTTGGTTTGGATCCGAATGATCCCAATGGCCGCGACGATATTCTGATTGATGGCGATGACCTGCACCTGCCGATCGGCGGCCCGGTTAAGATGCTGCTCCGCTCGATCGACGTCCTGCACGATTTCTACGTGCCCCAGTTCCGGGCCAAGATGGATATGGTGCCGGGTACGGTCACTTACTTTTGGTTGACCCCGACCAGATCCGGGACCTTCGATATTCTCTGTTTCGAGCTTTGCGGCGTGGGTCACTATACCATGCGCGGCAAAGTCGTGGTGGAAGAGAAGGCCGCCTTCGAGGCCTGGCTGGGCGAGCAGGAGACTTTCGCGCAGACCATGGCGCGGGCCGCCTCCGATCCGGGACGGGCGGCTAGGCTGGCCTTGCGCGAGACCAGCAAGATGGCCGTGGAAAACCGGCCCGTTCAATGAATTCCCAAACGCAAGCGTTCAACGAGATCCAAGTGAAGAGGAATATGTGATGGTTGATGCCGCACATGACCAAGTCGACTTTATTCCGCCCGCCGAAGTCGCGGAAATGGAACTATACCATCCAAAAAGCTGGCTGACGAAATACGTCTTTTCTCAAGACGCCAAAGTCATCGCCATCCAGTATTCGTTTACCGCCCTGGCGATTGGCATGGTGGCGCTGGTGTTGTCGTGGATGATGCGGCTGCAATTGGGTTTCCCGGAGACATTCTCCTTTATCGAAGCGGAAGATTATTATCAGTTCATCACCATGCACGGCATGATTATGGTGATCTACCTGCTCACGGCATTGTTCCTCGGCGGCTTCGGAAACTACCTCATTCCCTTGATGGTCGGCGCACGGGATATGGTGTTTCCTTATGTAAACATGCTGAGTTACTGGATTTATCTGGTCGCGGTGCTGGTCCTGCTGGCCTCTTTCTTCGTGCCCGGCGGTCCCACGGGCGCGGGTTGGACGCTGTATCCGCCCCAAGCCATTCTGCCTGGCACGCCGGGTGCGGAAGGCGGCATTGTTTTGATGCTCGTCTCGCTGGCCCTTTTCATAGTCGGTTTTACCATGGGCGGCCTGAACTATGTGGTGACGGTGTTGCAAGCCCGCACGCGCGGCATGTCGCTGATGCGCATGCCCTTGACCATTTGGGGCATTTTCATGGCCACCGTGCTGGCCTTGCTGGCCTTCCCCGCCCTGTTCGTCGGCGCCGTGATGATGACGCTCGATAGTTTGTTGGGGACGTCATTCTTCATGCCCGCCATTTCCCAATTTGGCGAACAACTCGAGTATGACGGCGGCAGCCCGATCCTCTTTCAGCATCTGTTCTGGTTTTTTGGCCACCCCGAGGTCTACATCGTGGCCCTGCCGGCGTTCGGCATCGTCTCCGACCTTATCAGCGTGCATGCCAGACGGCATATTTTTGGCTACCGCATGATGGTCTGGGCGATCGTCATCATCGGCCTTTTGAGCTTCATTGTCTGGGCTCACCATATGTATGTCAGCGGCATGAACCCCTGGTTCGGCTTCTTCTTTGCCACCACGACGCTGATCATCGCCGTCCCCACCGCACTCAAGGTTTACAACTGGGTGCTGACCCTTTGGCGCGGCAATATCCAATTCACGGTGCCCATGCTGTTTGCCTTGGGCTTCATCGTGACCTTCGTGAATGGCGGCATTACCGGGCTGTTCCTGGGCAATGTCGTCGTTGATGTACCCCTTTCGGACACCATGTTCGTGGTTGCCCATTTTCATATGGTGATGGGCGTGGCGCCCATTCTCGTGGTCTTTGGCGCGATTTATCATTGGTACCCCAAGATGACGGGCCGGTTGATGAATGTTGCCATGGGTAAGGTGCATTTCTGGATCACTTTCGTCGGTGCCTACGCCATATTCCTGCCCCTGCATTATCTGGGTTTCCTGGGCGTGCCGCGGCGCTATTACGAAATGGGGGATACCGGCTTCATCCCCGCATCGGCACAAGATCTGAATGCCTTCATCACGGTGGTCGTATTGATCGTCGGCGCGGCGCAACTTCTGTTCCTGTTCAATCTCGGCTGGAGCATGATCAATGGCAAGAAATCAGGGCCCAATCCGTGGCGGGCCACGTCGCTGGAATGGCAAACCGAGACAACGCCTCCCGGGCACGGAAATTTCGGCCCGACCTTGCCGGTGGTCTATCGCTGGGCCTACGCCTTTGGCATGCCGGACGCCACCGAGGATTATGTGCCGCAGAACCTGCCGCCCGATCAACTAACATCGGACTATGACAATTCCAAAGTCTCCGAAGCCACCCCTCAGGCGGCCGAGTAGGCAAATTTGTGAATCTTTTCCGGCAGTTGATGGAAAAACCTTGGCTGACCGACGAGAGTTCGGTGGTTGAGCTTCGTGCTGGCCGAGCCTTCGCCCTGCCCCAGGAAAAGCTTGGTCTGCGGGTATTTCTGGCGGTCGTCATGGTCGTGTTCTCGCTCATGACCGCCGCCTACGTCGAACGGAAGGTATTTGCGGATTGGCACTCGGTGCCCCTGCCTTGGTTGTTGTGGCTGAACACGGTTATCCTGATTTTCGGCAGTATTGCCATGGACCGGGCCTGGACCAGCGCGCGCCGGGGCCAGATCGACGGCGTGCGTCCGTGGTTGAACGCGGGGGGCTATTTTGTCTTTGCTTTTCTGGCCGGCCAACTCCTGGTGTGGCGGGAACTGGTGGCGTCGGGATATTACGTGGCGGGGGATCCGGCGAACTCCTTCTTTTACATGCTGACCGCCGCGCACGGCGTGCATTTGATTGGCGGACTAGTCGCCTGGGGCCGGACCGTGGCCAAAATTCGGCGCGGTGAAAGCTTGGACCGGGTGGCAATAAGTGTCGAGTTGTGCACAATTTATTGGCACTTCTTGCTCCTGATTTGGCTGGCTGTATTCGCGTTGATGTTGCTTACGTAATGAGGACAAAATCAAAATGACAGAATCCACATCGACAGACTCAGGACAATCCCTCGCGCGGCCGGATGGCATGCAGGGCTTCGTCTCCGACTGGTCGTCGGACCAACGGGCGTTCAAGAACGTTCCCTGGGGCAAGGCGATGATGTGGATTTTCCTGCTCAGCGACACCTTCATCTTTAGCTGTTTCCTGCTGTCCTACATGACGGTCCGCATGGCCACCACGGTGCCGTGGCCGGAGCCTAGCGAGGTCTTCGCCCTATCCTTTGGTGGCGAACCAATCCCCCTCATCCTGATTGCGATCATGACCTTCATCTTGATCTCCAGCAGCGGCACGATGGCCATGGCCGTCATGTTCGGCTACAGGCGCGACCGTAAAACGACGGCCATTTTGATGCTCGTGACGGCCCTGTTTGGCGCCTCGTTCGTTGGCATGCAGGTCTTTGAGTGGACCAAACTGATCGTCGATGAAGGCGTTCGCCCCTGGGGCAACCCCATGGGCGCGGCGCAGTTCGGCTCGACCTTTTTCATGATCACGGGGTTTCACGGCTTTCATGTATCCATCGGCGTGATCTTCCTCATCGCCATCGCGCGGAAGGTCTGGCGCGGCGATTATGACCGGGGAGCGCCGGGATTTTTCACCAGCAGAAAAGGTAGCTACGAATCCGTGGAGGTGATGGGTCTGTACTGGCATTTCGTCGATCTGGTTTGGGTTTTCATCTTCGCTGTATTTTATCTTTGGTAAGAGGTCGACATGGCACAGGCAGGCGAAACGGTTCACGTCGAAGGGCAACAACATCCGATCAGCACCTATTTCAAGGTCTGGGGACTGCTATTCGTACTCAGCGCGGCGTCCTATGCGGTTGATTATTTTCATGTGGAAAGCTATCTCAGGTGGACCCTGATACTGGTTTTCATGATGTTGAAGGCAGGCATGATTGTCGCCTTTTTCATGCACATGCGTTGGGAGCGACTGGCCCTGATCTACGCCATTACGCTGCCGCCGGTGTTAGTGATGATTTTCGTCCTCCTCATGACATTCGAGGCGGACTACACCTTCTTTAATCGTGGCACTTACCTTAGTATCTTAAACTAGAACAAGCCGTCGGCGAGCTTGGTCCAAAGCCATTCAGGCGTTTCAACGAAAGTTGGAGATGGCGTCATTCCCCTCGGCCAAGGTCCATGGTTGGCTTCGGGGCGGCATGGCTTGCCACGTGGACACGGTATGCCGGGGCCAACGCTCGGCGCCCATTGAGGCCACGATAGGAAATGAGATAGCGGCCCGACTTATACCAAGGTGCGATGATAAAGAACCATATAGACCGTTTCAGGGGCCCCTCGGGTAGGAGTGGAACCGCCGACGGTGCCAGTACCTTCAAGGTT
>JAYGEB010000369.1:0-3135 GCA_046582595.1 Alphaproteobacteria bacterium
AATTCCATTTGAAACGTCGAGGAGCCTATTTTATTTATCATTTTTGGCAGATAATAAGAAAGTTATTCTGAAGGTATTTTAAGCATCCTGTTTTTATCAACAATTTGAACAAAATATTCCTGATATAAGACGATTTTCTCGAATATGATTTGTGATGATTTTCAAGAAAATTATCAAAATTGTCCGGATCAAATGAAATAAGCCGTTCCGGATCGTCGATTTCGTGCAGAATATTAAAGCACTCAAAAGATCCGAAGCCGATAGACCGCAGCAACCTGCGATAGCCCCAAAAGGTGATCTCGCCAAACGCCCGTATGTTTTCGAAGGAAATGATCAAGTTTCCACCGGGACGCAGCCAGCGATAAACATCGCGCACAAGTTGCCGCAGCTCTGCACGGGAAATAGATTGGCCGCGCGCCGCATTATGATCGGGCGATAAATGATGCATTATCGCCGTATCGACCGTGGACGGGGCAAGCTTCACGGGTGGACCGGCAAGGGAAATCGCGGCCGTCTCCGCGCCGTCGTGGGGAAACAAATGCCCGCCCACGATGGTGACATTCCCATCCGCCGCCCGGCCGGGGCCGGAAATTCCCAACGAGGCGGCCAATGGGCTGTCGGCCCGGCATAGCACCAGCGTCGCCGCGTCGTCGTGCCCCGGCGCGACCAGGGAATAGTACATGCGCAAAATCTGGCTGTCGTCATCGTGCCGATGCGGCGTCAATTGGTGGCTGGTAATTTGCCTTATGCCGTTTCGAACCTTGCCAGTAATGGCTATCCCGCGTTCTTGTCCGCGCCCATCGTCATGGGCCGTGTCTGGCTGGGCGATGGCAAGAATTTCGCTTGGCGTGATGCCACGGCCGCCAAGGTCTTCGGTGAAATAGGCGAGGTATTCTTCGATCCACGCCCTGAATTGCGCCAGTTCGCCATCGTTCTTCACATGCGGCGTTCTTCCGGGTTCAAGCGAACCGCCGTGATAGCTCAAATTGAAAACCCGTTGGCCCCGCGCGGACAAATTTCTTGTCAGGGCCATGGCTTGCTCGATGCCTACGCCTTCCGGAGAGAGAGGGAGGTGATTGAGCAAACCGGTCTTGGCAAAAATATTGCCGGCCATCTCTCGGCCAATCAATCCGGACACCCCATCACCCTGGCGGTGCAAGGCGCCAATGTAACCGGCGGTGAGGGGCAGTCCGATCAGGCGCTGTTCGGCATCGCGCCAAAAAGGCGCCGCGCCGTTGGTGCGATTGTCCAGCCCGCCATGGCCGGGGCAATCCCCTTGCGGGAAGACGCTGGCATCAATTGAATAACCAAGATCGATCAGGATCCGCGCCGTGTCGGACCCTATGTCATGAGGCCCGGCGCGGTAGATGAGTGGCCGGACACCGAGATTGTCTTCGATGGCGGCGGTGAGCCGGGCGATTTTTCCGCCTTCCAGATTGGCTGGTAAAATGCCGGCGGTGGCGTTCTCCCGCCGCGTCCCTTCATCGAACGGCGGGTTGGCCAAGGGATGCAACCGCGCGCCAATCGTGCAAGTTCCGTCCTGCAAGAAATCCAACAAGGGACCGTAACCATTCGATTGGCTGGCGACGGGGAAGTTGACCAGATAGGCCGGCGTTATGCCATATTCTTCAAAAACCAACTGTGCGCGGTATTGGTAGCGCATGGCGCCGACACCGGTATCGTCGCCGGAGGCGGCGGACCGCCGGTCAATATCCTCTCCGGCATCGACCGTGACGATCAAACATGGCTCAACGTCCTCTAACGCCGCGATCGCTTGCCCTTGTCTCGAACGGAAAACCCTGAAGTCCTCTGCCAAGGGGTCCATGGCGGCTATGGCCGATCCTTCAAAAGGCCGCCATCCGGCCAAAACTGGGGCCTGCCAGGCCAACCGCCGGGCCTGCCACGGGGATGCCGCCCTTGATGACGAAGCGGTGATTTACCCGCCGCGAGGCCATGGTGATGTCCTCTACGGGGTTGCCATTCACCACCAGGAAATCCGCTGCCATGCCCGCAGCCACTCGGCCCTGGTCGGCCAATTCCATGAGATCGGCGCCGTTCGCGGTGGCCATGCGCAGGGCATCGATGGGCTTGACGCCCAGGTCGGTCATGAATTCCAGTTCCATGGCGTTGGCGCCGTGTTTGTTGAAGGGCGTGCCCGCGTCCGTGCCCATGGCGATGTTGCCGCCCGCCGCGTAGTACATTTGCAGTGAGCGGCGATGGTTTTCCGAGATACGTTCGGTTTTCTCCACGATATAGTCGGGGATGCCGTTCTTGGCATTATCCAGAATATTGCGCAGGGCGGCCACGGTGGGGACCAGGTAGGTGCCCTGGGCCAGCATTTCCTTAACGCAGGTTTCGTCCATGAAAATACCGTGCTCGATGGAATTGATGCCGCCGCGCACCGCATTCAGGATGCCGTCCCGGCCCTGGGCGTGAGAGGCGGAACGGCGGTGAAAGCGCCGGCCCTCGGCAATGCCGGCGGCCATTTCCTCGGCCGTGTAATGGGCATCCTCCGGGTTGACGCCCGGCGTCATGACACCGCCCGTGGCCATGATCTTGATCAGATCGCTGCCGGCGTGGATCTGCTCGCGCACGGCGCGGACCACTTCATCAATGCCGTCGGCGATGCGGCCGGAGCGGCTGCCATGCCCCCCCGTCATGCAAATGACCCGGCCCGAAGCGCGGATGGTCGGGCCCATTTGCCGGCCCTCGTTGACCGCATCGCGTACGGCGAATTCCAGAAAATCCTTGCCGCCGCAATCGCGGATCGCCGTGATGCCGCCCGCCAGGGTGGTCTGGGCCCGTTCCAGGGCCTTCATGGTGATCTGTCCCGGCAACAGCTTGTCGGCGGCGGTGCCCGGATCTCCCTCGGCGCCCAGGCACAGATGCACATGACAATCGAACAGGCCGGGCATCAGGGTGCCGCCAGAGGTATCGACGGTCTCGCCATCGAAACCATCGAACGTGCCCGAGGGGGCGACTTCGGTCACCTTGCCGTCCTTGACCATCACCCCATGGCCTTCGACGATCTCCGTCCCGCCGTCGTACAGCAGGCCGCCGGTATATAATTCGGTCATGTCAGTCTTCCCTTATTCACAAATTTAGTCGTAACCAGGCGCCTTGCGGCCAAGCCCA
>JAYGEB010000413.1:0-22599 GCA_046582595.1 Alphaproteobacteria bacterium
ATGCCCATCACCACTTCCGGAATGGGGAAGGAGGCGATGTAGCCGGCGATACCCGATTTCGACACCTTGGCGGCGATTTGACCGATGATGTAGCGGCCTTCGTAAAAACGCGCGTTGTAGGACGCGACATTCTTCGATTGCTTGTAGCCCGTGGCATGTTCGAATTTCACCTTGGGGAAGCGTTTGGCCACTTTCAGCGTCGGCTCCATGAAACCGAACGAAGTGGTGAAGATCAGGCCGACGCCGCGGCGCGCCAGACGCTCGATGGCCCGTTCGGCATCGGGGCCTTCCGCGACCTTTTCCACGTAAACGGTTTCGACCCTGTCGCCCAGCTCCTTTTCGATGGCCAGGCGGCCTTGATCGTGTTGGTAGGTCCAGCCGTGATCGCCGATTGGGCCCACATAGATAAAGCCGACCTTCAGCTTTTCGGCGGCGGATGCGGTCCCCAGCGAGAACACCATCGCCAGGGATAACGCGATCGAACTAATGAGTTTTTTCATTGTTTGCTCCTGTTGCCTCATGAATTTTCGTCGTTCTTGGTGCGGTACTTGGTTCGTTGCCGTCATCGCTGTCCGCGAAACGATGACGGTATCCTAGAGCATTTCCGAATTGGAAATGCTCCGATTCTTAAGGATAGAGCAGTTTTTCCAATCACTTAGAATCACTTCGTGATTCACATTAGATCGGAACTGCTCTAGCCCTTACCTCTCGGGCGCGAAGGGTTGCCCGATACAGGCGGGCGTATTGACCTTGGTCAAGGTCTTGTTGCCGGAAATGATTATCAAGGCCGCGATGGTAACAAGATAGGGCAGCGATGACAGCAATTGCGCCGGGATGGCGACGCCCAGGGCCTGAACATACAGCCCCATGATCCAGACCGTGCCGAACAGATAGGCGCCGATCAGAACCCGGCCGGGCAGCCAGGTGGAAAATACCACCAGCGCCAGGGCGATCCAGCCCCTCCCGGAACTCATATTCTCGATCCATTGCGGTGTGTAGGCCAGGGACAGATAGGCCCCCGCCAGGCCGGAACAGGCCCCGCCAAAGGCGATGCAGTGATAGCGTACCCGGATGACATTGTAGCCCAGGGCATGGGCCGAATGATGGTTGCCGCCCACCGCCGTGATGATCAGGCCCAGGCGGGTGCGGAACAGCACATAGGCGGCGCCGGCGGTGATCGCCAGGGAGCCATAGACCAGGATGTCATGGCCAAACAAAATCGGGCCGATGAAGGGAATATCGCCGAGGAAGGGGATATCCAAAGCGGCCAGCTTGACGCCCGGCAGGCCGGTAAAGGCCTCGCCGATAAGGCCCGACAGGCCCAGCCCCAGCAGGGTTAGGGACAATCCCGTGGCGACTTGCGAGGTCATCAGGGTCTGGGTCAAAAAAGCGAACAACAGGGACATCAGCACGCCCCCGAGCAAACCCGCGCCGACCCCCAGCATGGCGGAGCCGCTGCCATGGGCGGCGGCGAAGCCGCAGACCGCGCCCATGATCATCATGCCTTCCACGCCCAGGTTCAAAACGCCCGAACGTTCCGTGACCAGTTCGCCGATGGCGGCCAGCAACAAGGGCGTCGAGGCGGTGATGATGGTCAGTATGACGGCTTCCAAAGCGCCCATGGTACCCTCCTACGCCTGCTTCGCCGCGCCACGGCCGGGCGCGAATTTAATTCGGTAGTGGATCAGGGTATCGCAGGCCAGGATGAAGAACAGCAACATGCCCTGGAATACCTGTGCCGTCTTATCCGAGATACCCAATTCCACTTGCGCCGCTTCCCCGCCCAGATAGCTGATGGCCAGCAGGATCCCGGCGAACAGCACGCCGATGGGGTTCAAGCGGCCCAAAAAGGCGACAATGATCGCCGTGAAGCCATAGCCGGGCGATATGGTCGGCTGCAACTGTCCGCTGGGCCCGGCGACCTCGCAAATGCCGGCCAGGCCAGCCAGGGCGCCCGAAAGCATGAAGCAGAAATAAACCACCCGTTTTTGCTTGAAGCCGGCGAAGGCGCCAGCCCGGGGCGAGGAGCCGATAACGCGTATTTCAAAGCCGCGCAGGGAACGGCTCATCATGAACCATAGAATTATGACCGCGATGACCGCCAGGATGGCGCCCAAATGAACCCGGCCCTCGCCCAAAAGCGGCAGCAGTTGCCAGCCTTCAAAAGGCACCGACTGCGGGAAATTGAAGCCCTTGGGGTCGCGCCAGGGGCCGCGCACCAGCCAATCCAACAGCAACTGCGCCACATAGACCAGCATCAGCGAGGTCAAAATTTCGTTGGCGCCGAAGCGGTTCTTCAACAATGCCGGGATGGCGCCAAATAGCGCGCCGCCCACGGCGCCCAGCACCAGCATGGCGACCAGGGTCAGGGGCGATTGCCAGCCGGTGAAATAGACCGGAATGGCGGAACCGAACAGGGCGCCCATGGTCAACTGCCCTTCCGCGCCGATATTCCAGACGTTGGCGGTATAGCAGACCGCCAGCCCGGCGCCAATCAGGATCAGGGGCGCGGCCTTGACGATCAACTCCTCGATCGACCACAGCGAGGTCACCGGCTCGATGAAATAAATGTACAGCGCCTTGAAGGGATCCAGTCCCAGGCCCATGAAAATGAAGCCGCCAAACACCACGGTCAAGCCAATCGCCAGCACCGGCGACAGAAAGGTCATGGCCCTGGACTGTTCACTGCGTTTTTCCAGAACCAGAATCATATGCTTGCCGCCTTTTCATGGGCGCCGGCCATGAGGAGGCCGATCTGTTCAAGGCTCAATTCCTCGGCGGGGCGGGCTTCAGATAATTCGCCGCGCGAAATAACGGCGATCCGGTCGGCAATCTCAAATATTTCGTCCAGATCCTGGCTGATCACCAGCACTGCCGAGCCATTGCGCGCCAGATCGATCAAGGCCTGGCGGATCATGGCGGCGGCGCCGGCATCGACGCCCCAGGTCGGTTGGTTGACCACCAGGACTTTTGGGTGCCGGGCCATTTCCCGGCCGACCACGAATTTTTGCAGATTGCCGCCAGAGAGCGAACTCGCCTCCGGGTCGGGCGTGCCCTTGCGCACATCGAAAAGCCGGGTGATCTCCCGGTTCACCTCGCTTGCCGCCTCCCGGTTGATCAAGCCGTTGCGCACGACGCCGCCCGCCACGGCATGATGGGTCAAGACCACGTTTTCCGACAACAGGAAGCCGGGCACCGCGCCGTGGCCAAGGCGCTCCTCGGGGACAAAAGCTGCGTCGCGCCGGCGGCGTTGGGTGATATTCTCATGGCCGCAGGCCGCAGCCGAAATCTTCACCATTTCGGCATTCGCCGTTGGCTGCTCCCCCGATACCGCATCGAACAATTCCGACTGGCCATTGCCCGCGACGCCCGCCACGGCGACCACCTCGCCGGCATGAACAACCAAGTCGATATTCTTCAGGGCGACGCCAAAGGGATCGTCGGTCGGCAGGGACAGGCCGGTCAATTCCAGCAACGGCGCGCCGGTCTCTCCGCCCCGGTCCGCCTTCACGGCGGCAACCTCGGCGCCAATCATGAGATTGGCCAGGGAGGCGGCGGTTTCCCGTTGCGGATCGACCCGGGTGATGAATTTGCCATGGCGCAGAATGGTCGCGTCATGACAGATGCGTTTGACCTCTTCCAGGCGATGGGAAATATACAATACGCCGCAGCCTTCGGCGGCCAGACGTTCCAGGGTGACGAAGAGCTGATTGGCCTCCCGAGGCGTCAGCACGGCGGTCGGTTCGTCCATGATCAACAGGCGCGGCTCCTGCAACAGGCAGCGCACGATCTCGATTCGCTGGCGCTCCCCCACGGACAGATCGACCACCAGGGCGTCCGGCCGCAGGGGCAGGCCATAGTCGCTGGACACCTTCTCTATGCGGCCGGCCAGGGCGCCAATGTCCACGTCGGGGGGCAAGGCCAGGGCGATATTCTCGGTCACGGTCAGGGCATCGAACAGGGAAAAATGCTGGAAGACCATGCCGATACCCAAATCCCGCGCGGCGCCGGGATTGGCCACGGTGACCGGTTGTCCCTTCCAAAACAACTGGCCGGAGGTCGCTTGCAGGGAGCCGTAGATGATTTTTACCAAGGTCGATTTGCCGGCGCCGTTTTCCCCCAGCAAGGCATGAATTTCGCCAGGTTTGAGCGCCAGGGTAACATCGTCGTTGGCCCGCAATTCGCCAAAAACCTTGACGATATTGCGCGCTTCAAGAAGATATTCGCCTGAACCACTCACCTGTCACCGCCCTCCCTTGATGCGCATCGGTACAGTGTCTTCCACTTTTCCGGCCCATTGTTCCATCCGGCATAGCAGGTCCGCAACCACGGATGCGGCGATGGCGGAGGGTTCCTTGGAATTTATGCCGGGAATGCCAATGGGGCAGACCAGCCGATCGATCTCCCGAGCAGCCAATCCGGCCTGTCGCAGGCGGCGGCGGAACCGCGCCCGCTTGGTGTTCGAGCCAATCAGACCCACATAGGAGAAGCGGTCCTGGCGCAGCGCCTCCCAGACCACATCAAAATCCAGTCCATGGCTGTGGGTCATCACAATGACAAAGGCCTGATCGGGCAGGTCGGCTAGCCCATCAACCGGGCTCGCGGTCTGGGTAACAGTCACATCGCCGGGTACTATCGAAGGGAAGGCGTCCGCGCGGGGATCAATCCAAAAAACTTTGAAATTCAACGGCGCCAGTGCCAGGACCAGCGCCCTTCCCACGTGGCCGGCCCCGAACAGCGCCAAAGTCTGCTTCGGCTGGCCAAAACTCTCCGACAATAGTGCGGGGTCGGGTTGCTGCCCCGCCGTCAGGATAGTTCGTTCGATATGATGCTCCAATATCCGTCCTTCCGTGGCAAAGGCGCCGCGCCGTTCGGCCGCTTTTAGCGCCTGCAAATCTTCCTTCTGGGCCGGATCGAAGACCTCCCACAGCAGACGCACCGAGCCGCCGCAGCATTGACCCAAATCAGGGCCAAGGGCCTGTTGCGATTGGCGCACGGGGGGTGCGGCGCGATCCGACTTGGCCTTGGCAATCGCCCTTCGGGCCTCGGCGATGGCCCGCCATTCCAGGGCCCCGCCGCCAATCGTGCCGGTGAATGAGCCGTCATGGAGAACCACCATGCGGGCGCCGGCCTCGCGCGGGGCCGAACCCCGCGCCTCCAGAATGCCGACCATGACGCAATAGTCCCCGCGCGCCAGGCTGTCGCATATGGTGGACCAGGTGCCCATGGTTCAGCCCTCCCGCATGCCGCGGACGGCGCGGGCGATGGCCTCGGGCGTCGCCGGCGCATCCAATCGCGGCACCCGGCCGGGGCGCAGGCTGGCCACGGCGTCGGTAATGGCGCAAAACACCGATATGGCCAGCATGAGGGGCGGCTCTCCCACCGCTTTCGAGCGGTAGATGGCCGCCTCCCCGTTGCCCTTGGAGTCCCACAGGCTGATACGGAAATCTTCCGGCACGTCACTGGCGGTGGGAATTTTATAGGTCGATGGCGCATGGGTGGTCAGACGCCCGGCGGCATCAAAAACCAGTTCTTCCGTGGTCAGCCAGCCCATGCCTTGCACGAAGCCGCCCTCGATCTGGCCAATATCCAGGGCCGGGTTCAGGGATTTTCCCACGTCATGCAGCACATCCACCCGGTCAACGCGCATTTCGCCGGTCAGGGTATCGATGGTGACTTCGGAACAGGCCGCGCCATGGGCGAAATAGAGAAACGGCTGCCCGGTGGCCGTCTCCCGGTCCCAGGTAATCTTCGGCGTCGCGAAATAGCCCGTCGAGGACAGGGAGACCCGCTCCAGAAAACAGGTATTGGCCAGTTCGGCGAATGAAACATCATGCTCGCCCACCAGAACCCGGCCGTTGGCGAACAGAACCTGCCCGGCGCGGGCCTGAAACAGCCGGCAAGCCAGTTTCGTCATCCGCTCCTTGATCGTGGCGGCGGCGCGTTTTGCCGCCATGCCGTTCAGATCGGAGCCGGAGGAAGCCGCCGTGGGCGTGGTGTTGGGCACCTTGTCCGTAGCGGTCGCGGTTATTTGCACCTGTTGAAAGGCAATTCCGAATTCTTCCGCCACCACCTGGGCCACCTTGGTGTGAAGACCCTGGCCCATTTCCGTGCCGCCATGGTTCACCTGCACGGAACCGTCCGTGTAGACATGCACCAGGGCGCCGGCCTGGTTCAGATGCTTCAGGGTAAAGGCGATGCCGAATTTGACCGGCGTCAGGGCGATGCCCTTCTTGAGGAAACGGTTGGCCTTGTTGAAGGCTTTAACCTCGCGGCGGCGCCGGCGGTAGCCGGACGTCTTCTCCAGGGTCCGCACCACCTTGGGCGCGATATTGTCGGCTACTTTCATGCCATAGGGGGTGATGTCCCGGCCCGAAGAACTCGGGCCGTACAGATTGCGCTTGCGCACGTCCAGGGGGTCGAGGCCAAGGCGGATGGCGATTTCGTCCATCATCCGCTCCGCGAAGAGCATGCCTTGCGGCCCGCCGAAGCCGCGAAAGGCGGTGTTGGACACGGTATTGGTCCTGACCCGGCGGGAGAGGATGCGGGCGGCGGGGTAAAAATAGGAATTGTCGGCGTGAAACAAGGTGCGGTCGCAAACCCCCAGCGACAGATCCGCCGAATGGCCGCAGCGGGCCTTGAAGGCCACGTCCACCATGTCCAGACGGCCCTTGCCGTCGTGGCCATATTGGTATTCCGCCAAAACATCGTGCCGCTTGCCGGTCATGATCATGTCGTCATCGCGGTCGAGCCGCAGCTTGACCGCGACGCCGGTAACATGGGCGCCCAAGGCGGCCAGGCAGGCCCATTGGCTGGCCTGGCTTTCCTTGCCGCCAAAGCCGCCGCCCATGCGCCGGCATTCACAGACCACCTGGGCCTCGGGCAGCCCAAGCATGCGGGCCACCAGATGTTGCACTTCCGTCGGATGCTGGGTGGAGGAATGCACATGCATCGCGCCGCCATCGCCGGGCAGGGCCAGGGCAATCTGGCCCTCCAGATAGAAATGCTCCTGGCCGCCGACCCGCAGGACGCCCGATGCCCGGTGTTCGGACGCGGCGATGGCCTTGCCTGGGTCGCCGCGCAGGAACTGATAATCGGGCAGCACGGTTTCGCCGGAAGCCAAGCCGTCATCAAGGGAAACAGCCGGCGTTTCCGCCATGATGTCAATCTCCGCCAACAGGGCGGCGCGGCGCGCCTGATCGCGGCTTCGCGCCAGCACGGCGAAGATCACCTGGCCATGAAACTCGATGCCGCCGTCCGCCAATATGGGATCGCCGCCGATGGAGGGGCTGCATTCGTTGGGGCCGGGAATATCCTTCGCCGTCAGCACCGCCACCACCCCCGGCGCGGCGCGCACGGCGTCAAGATCGAGTTTGGAGATCCTGCCCTTCGCGCCTCCGGCCGCATGGCCCGGCGCCATATGCAGCAGGCCGGCGGGCTCCGGGATATCGTCGATGTAGCGGGCGGAACCTTGAATTTGCCACTCCGCGCTGTCATGGGGCAGGGCGTTGCCGACGGCGGCGTCCCCCGCGGGCGGTGGAATAAAGGTCCGGCGCGGCTGACGATCAGGCATCCACCGCCTCCCCCGGCCGCTGGCCGGTCAGGCGCATCGATGCGCCGCCCCGGCCGTTCATCTCATGCCGCGCCTTGACCAGCAAAGCCTGGGCGGTCGCGAGGCGGTAGGCGGCGCTGGCCCGCATGTCATCGATGGGCCGGTAATCCTTGGCCAGAACTTCGCCCGCCGCCATCCAGGCCGGCTCATCCGACAGCGCCAGACCCCGCAACGCCGCCTCGGTCGCCTTGGCCCGCTTGGGCGTTGCCGCCATGCCGCCGAAGACGATGCGGGCATGGGCGATGTGGCCATCCACGATCCTGAACTTGAAGGCGCCCAGCAATGCGGAAATATCCTGGTCGAAGCGTTTGGAAATCTTGTAGCAGCGGAACATCTCGTCCCCGGCCAGCCGCGGCACGTCGATGCCAGTGATAAATTCGCCCCGGCCCCGATCCTGCTTGCCGTAGTCGATGAAGTAATCCTCCAGCGCCAGAGACCGCTCGGCCTCACCCTGGCGCAGGTGCAATTCAGCGCCCAGCGCGATCAGGGCCGGCGGCATGTCGCCGATGGGCGAGCCGTTGGCGATATTGCCCCCCACCGTGCCCGCCGCGCGGACCTGCTTGGCGCCGAGGCGGCGCAGAACTTCGCCAAGGTCGGGGTCGATGGCGGCCAGGGCCACTTCCGCCATTTCATAACTGGCGCCGGCGCCGATATGGCAGCCCTGGTCCGAGACCCGGACCTCCGCCAATTCGGCGACCCGGCCCAGATGAATGATTTTCGGCAACTGGCGCAGTTGTTTGGTGATCCACAGCCCGACATCGGTGGCGCCCGCGACAAGGACCGCATCGGGATGGGCAAGATAAAGCCGGGCCAGGCTGTCGATGGAGGCGGGCGCGGCGAAAAACGATGCCCCGCCGCCAATCCGCACGTCCTCGCCATCATCCAGCGCGGTCAACCGCCGGGCGGTGGCGGCGCTCCGGGCGGAAAATTGGTCGTCCGCCGGGCCCGCGCAGGCCTCCCGCCCGGCGTCGACAATGGGGCGGTAGCCGGTGCAACGGCACAGGTTTCCGGCCAGATAATCGTTCACCGCCCGCCGGTCCGCCGCCTTGCCGTCCGGGAGGTGATACAGCGTGAACAGGCTCATGACGATGCCGGGGGTGCAAAAGCCGCATTGGCTGCCGTGATGACGCAGCATGGCGGCCTGCACCGGGTGCGGACGGCCATCCCCGTCACTTAGGTCTTCGACGGTAACCAGCTCCTTGCCGTCAATCATGCCCAGTAATTGAATGCAGGCATTGATTGGCCGATAGCTCACCCCGCCAGGACGCGGGCTGCCCAGCGCCACCGTACAGGCCCCGCAATCGCCCTCGGCGCAGCCTTCCTTGGTGCCAAAGGCATGCCGGCGCAGACGCAGATAATCCAGCAGGGTTTCATTGGGGCCGACATCGGACAATTCAACGACCGCGCCCCGGTGCAAAAACCTGACCGTCCCGCGCGCCATCCGCTAGCTGCCCCGGTAGGTGGAATAGCCGAAGGCGGAGAGCAACAGCGGAACGTGATAATGCCCCGCCGGGTCCGCCACGCCAAAGCGAATGGGTATCATGTCGAGGAACGGCGGCTCGGGCAATTCAGCCCCCTGGCGCTTCAGATAATCCCCCGCCAAGAAGCGCAATTCATAGCCGCCAACGGCAAGCTCCCGGCCCTCCAGCAGGGGTTCGTCGATCCGGCCATCCTGGTTGGTCTGGACGGTCTTCAGGTGCGCCGGGCCCCCCTCGTCGAGGCGCCAGAGTTCAATCGTCAAGCCTTGCGCCGGCTTTCCCGTCGTCAAATCGAGCACATGCGTGGTCAATCGACCCATCAGTCCAATTCCGCCCCGTTGGCCGCCATTGGCCGGCTATTTTCCGATATTTCCATAACTATCAACCAAATCAGACCTTCGAAAAAGCAAAATTTCGCCACTTCCGCCCTTTCACGCCAGCATCTCCGCCAAGGACAGCGCGATCACCCGGGCGGCGTCATGCAGCAGAGCCACCGGCAGCCGTTCGTCCGCCCGATGCGCGTTGGCCTCCTCGATCGTGCGCGGGCCGGCCCCGTAAAGAATGGTGGGAATACCGCGGGCGGAATAGTGCCGGGCATCGGTATACAGGGGCACGCCGGTCTGGGGGATGGCCTCGCCCAGAACCGCGCTGGCGTGCTTTTGCACAATTGCCGCCAGACGCTCCACATCGCCCACCGGCTGCAACGGCTCCGCCAGCATGACCCGCGATACATCCACCGCGATGCCGTCGCGATGCAACACCGCGCCGGCGATCAGGGCGCGCAGTTCCGCCTCCACGGCGTCCGCGTCCTCTTCCGGGATCAGGCGGCGGTCCAGGCGCAGGCCGACCCGGTCCGGCACCACGTTGGTATTGATGCCGCCTTCGATCAGGCCCACGTTCAGTTGCGGAGAGCCGATGCCCCCGATCCTGGAAACCCGTTCGGCCAGGCGGCGCCGGTGGCCGTAGAGCGCCGTCAGGATTGCGTTGGCGGCCTCAAGGGCGTCGTGCCCCGTATCGGGCTTGGCGGCATGGGCGGATTTGCCTTTCACGTCGATGGCCAGATGCAGGCAGCCATTGTGCGAGGTCACGACGGCATATGAAAACCCGGCCGATATGGCATAGTCGGGCTTTGAAATACCCTCATCGATCAGCCATTTGGGGCCGATGGCGCCGCCGGTTTCCTCGTCATGGGTCAGATGCAGTTCCACCGTGCCGTTCAGCCTGGCGCCGGTTTCGATCAGAGCCTTCAAGGCAAAGGCGTAGGTCGCGAAATCCGACTTCGACACGGCCGCGCCCCGGCCATACATCCAGCCATCGACGATTTCGCCGCCATAGGGGTCATGGCTCCAGCCATCTCCGGGCGCCACCACGTCGCCATGGGCGTTCAGGGCGATCACGGGGCCGTCGCCAAAGCGGTGGCGAACAACCAGGTTGGTGGCGGAAATCATGCCGTAGGCACGGCATAGTTCGCCGGGCACCCGATGTTGCTCCACCTCGAAGTCCATCGCCGCCAACAGATCGGCGGCGCGGTCGGCATGGGGCGCGCAATCGCCGGGGGGGTTGTCGGAGGGTAGCTTGACCAGTTCGCGGAGGAAGGCGATCTGTTCCTCCTTGTGCGCGGCCAGCCATGCGGCCAGATCCCGGTCCGTGTCCGTCATCGCCCTTATCCCTCCAACTGGTCCAGCACCGCCAACATGACCTTGATGCCAATGGCCACATCCGCCTCCGTCGTGCGTTCCGCCGGGTCGTGGCTGATCCCGCCGTCGCTGCGCAGAAATATCATGCCCACGTCGCACAGCGCCGACATCGCGGCGGCATCATGGCCGGCGCCGCTGGGCAGCCTGACCGGTTCGATCCCGAGGCCGACCATGGCCCGTTCAATGGCGTCCATCATGCCAGGTGAACAGGGCGCGGAAGTGGCCTCATGAAAGACCGTCACTTTCGCCTCCGCCTGGCGCTTTTCGGCCGCCGCGCGGATGGCGCGGATCACCCGCGCCACCGCATCGCGGCGGGCGCCGTCCTCTTTGGCGCGGACATCGACGGTAAAGCTAACCTCGCCCGGAATGACATTGATGGCGCCTGGCGTGGTACGCAGAATGCCGACCGTCCCGACCACGTCCTCCATGCCGGCGCAAATCGATTCCACCGCCAGAACGCCCTCGGCGGCCGCCGCCAGGGCGTCCCGGCGCAAGGCCATGGGCACCGTGCCCGCATGACCCGCCTGGCCCGCGATGACAACAGACAGCCGGGTCTGGCCGTTGATCGCGGTGACGATGCCGGCGGGCCGGTGCATCTCGTCCAACACCGGACCTTGTTCAATATGCAGTTCCAGGAAAGCCTTGACTTCCCGTCCCGCGTAAGCGGCCTGGCCGATATTTTCCGCATCCAGGCCAAATTCCGACAGCGCCCGGCGGAAGCTGATGCCGTCCGCATCCCGCCGTTCGAAGGCCGTGCAATCCAACTTGCCGGTGATGGCCCGGCTGCCCAGATAGGTGGTGCCGAAACGCACGCCTTCCTCGTCGGCGAAAGCGATCACCTCAATCGGGTAGGAGAGGCGCCGGCCCGCGCGGCTCAATGCCTGGACGCAGGCGATGGCGCACAACACGCCCAACATGCCGTCGAACTTGCCCGCATTGACCACGGTATCGAGGTGGGAGCCCATGAGCAGCGCCGGGCCGCTCCCCCGCGCGGCCTGGTAACGGCCGACCATATTGCCGGCGGCGTCCTGGTGCGCCGCCATTCCCGCAGCGGTCATCCATCCCGCCACCAGCTCGTTGGCGCGGCGGTGTTCATCCGTCAGGTAACGCCGGGTCAGGGCGCCCGGCGTCTCGCTGATCGCCGCCAGTTCGTCGATCCGGGCCATGACCTGGCGGGCCAAAGCCTCAGGCGAATTCATGCAGCGCCTCGTGCGATTGCTCGATCGCCGCCAGGCGGGCCCGCCCCTTGGCGCCCATTTTCCCCATCACCCCCATGGCATGGAAATGCAGCAGGGACATGACGCCGGCGTAGCGGTCGAAAGCATCGGCGCAGCGGATCGGGCAACGAACCGTCCAATCCGCCAGGCCCGCGGCCCCGTCCAGGGCGGCGTCCCGATCCGTAAAATAGAGAATGACCGCGCCCTTTTCCGCCGCCTGCGCCATGGTCTTAGGCAGGGTGGCGACGCGGCGGCGAAAGCCGAACATGATGACCATGTCGTCGGGGCCCAGATCAGCCAAGGTCTCGCCCAGGGTTTCGCCGGCCTGGGGCAGCAGGTGGACGTTGTCCCGCACCTGAATGAGCTGCCAGCGCAGATATCCCGCCAGATAGGAGCCGTTGCGCCAACCGATGACAAAGACCCGTTCCGCCCGGCAAATGGCGGCGACGGAGGCGGCGAAGGTTTCCTCGTCCAGTCCATCCAGGGCCTGGCTCAACAACTGGGCGTCTTGTTGGCGGTGGCGGTCCGCCAGTGAGGCGAAATCCTGATCACCGTGATCTTGCGACAACAGGAACAACGGCGAGCCGGCCTGTTGGCCATCGCGGGCGGCCCGGCGCATGGCCTCGAAGCCGTCATAGCCAAGACGGTGACACAGCCGGGTCACGGCGGCCTTCGAGGCGCCCGCCAAAGCGGCCAATTCGGTCGCGGAATAACTGGCGATCTGACCCGGGAAATCCATGATCAGATCACCGACCTTGCGTTCGCTGGCCGGCAAAGCGCCATATTGGTCGCGAATACGGGTTTCCAGCGTCAATGTCTGTGCGTCGGTCATGGGCGTCCTGGTCATTTGAAACTACGCCCGGAGCCTAAATGAAGGTGTCTTAAAATTCAAATTTTAAATAATATATTATTGAAATTTTATTTTTAATCGGCTAAGATCATTTTGCCGCACTGATTTCGGCGTTATAATGCGCCTCTGTTGATTGGGGATCATTGCGATATGGCGGACAACACGGCGATCCTGAGGCGGCGGATCGATCAAGCCCTGGGCCGGGAACCGGCCGATCTGGTGATCAAGAACACCCGTTATCTCAATGTCATCGACGGCAACATGGTCAAGGGCGATATCGCCGTGACGGGCGACACCATTGTCGGGGTACAGGCGGACTACCACGGCGCAAAGGAAATTGACGGCCGCGGCAAGGTGGTGGTGCCGGGCTTCATCGATACGCACGTGCATGTGGAAAGCACCTGCGTCAGTCCGTGGGAGTTTGACCGCGTCGTGCTGCCGCGCGGCACCACGACGGCGATCTGCGACCCCCATGAGATCTGCAACGTGCTGGGCACCAAGGGCCTGGACTATTTCTTTGCCGCCTCCGCCAACCTCGGCCTGGACCTGCGGGTGCAGCTTTCCAGTTGCGTGCCGGCCTCCCATTTGGAAACCTCCGGCGCCGTCATCACCGCCGCCGACTTGGCCCCCTACAAGGACCATCCGCGCGGCATCGGGTTGGCGGAGTTCATGAATTATCCCGGCCTGTTAAACAAGGAGGCCGGGGTATTGGAGAAACTTAGCACCTTTTTCGGCGGCCATATCGATGGCCATGTACCGATGGTCTCGGGCCGGGACCTGAACGCCTATTGCGCCTGCGGCATCAAGAATTGCCACGAAAGCACCACCCTTGCCGAGGCGGCGGAAAAGCTGTCCAAGGGCATGCAGGTGCTGATCCGCGACGGCTCGCTGTGCAAGGACGTGGTGACCCTGTCGCCGCTGATCAACGATCTCACCTCGCCCTTCCTCGCCTTCTGTACGGACGACCGCAACCCCCTGGATATCGTCGAGGAAGGCCATCTGGATCATTTGATCCGCACCTCCATCGCCGCCGGCGCGCCCCTTGGCGCGGTCTACCGCGCCGCCAGTTGGTCCGCCGCCCAAGGCTTCGGCCTGCGCGACCGTGGTTTGATCGCGCCGGGATACCGGGCCGACATGGTGCTGCTGGACGATCTGGCGGATTGCGCCGTCGTCGCCGTGATCCGCGATGGCGCCCTGGTCGATGAGGCGACCTTCGCCAGCCATCGCCCGGATCTATCGGTGGGGCGCAATTCAATCAGGCTTGACCCGGTCGAGCCCTCGATCTTCGAGGTGCCCGCGCCCGGACCGGGCGGTCCCGTTATCGGCCTGGTCCCGAACGGCGTCATCACCACGCACCTGACCATGGATCTGCCCCATGCCAACGGTCTTCGCCACCCCGATCCCGGCAACGATGTGTTGAAGGTGGTGGTCCTGAACCGCCATGGCGGCAAGCGGAACATCGGCCGCGGCTTTATCAAGGGCTTCGGCTTCCGCGACGCCGCCATCGCCTCTTCCGTCGGCCACGATGCCCATAATGTCATCGTGATCGGCAATAACGATGGCGACATGGCGGTTGCGGTAAACCGCCTGATCGGCATGGAGGGCGGTTTCGCCGTCGCCAAGGGCGGCAAAATCCTGGCCGACCTGCCCCTGCCCATCGCCGGCCTGATGAGCGACCGCCCCGCCGGCGAAGTGGTGACGAAACTGCGAAATTTGCGCGCGGCGGCCAAAGGCATCGGCTGCCCCCTGGCCGAACCCTTTCTGCACATGGCCTTCCTGCCGCTGTGCGTCATCCCGCATCTGAAGATCACCGATCACGGCCTGGTCGATGTCGATAAGTTCGCCTTGATCGCGGCCTAGATGTGAGTTCAATAAACAATTACGAATATCCTGCGTGCTCAAAATAGTTCCTGCATTCTTGTCTGGATAACTGGTTGAGAACCTCTGCAATAACGGCGGACGTCATTTGCTTGGGCTGACCGCTTTTTGCGCTTTCAGCTTCGCCGGACGTCGGCGGCAAAATGCGCCAGACTGGGACATTGGCATTTCCCAAGATTTCCAAGAACGCGTTTCATCGATTGCAGGCTTTCAATCTTGCCATCGATTTCTGCGAGTTTTTCATCAGCCACCGAACGCCATCGCTCGCCGGGCTTCGACTGCGGCGTCAGGCCGGAAACCAATCTCTTGATTTCGGCGATACCGAATCCCGCCATCTGGGCCGATCGAATGAACGTAAGGTGGTCAAGGACATCAGTGTCATAAACCCGCCTGCCGCCGCGCCGCGCTGGCGCGGGCAAAAGACCGACACTCTCGTAGTAGCGAATTGCAGAAGGTTTGATGCCAAAGCGGTGTGCGACTTCGCCGATCAATAATGCGGCCATGCTTGCGTCCTTTCCTCGGTCCCAACGTAGTCGAGCCATTCTTCTCAGACTGCGACGATACATAATTCGGTTGGGCGCGGAGGTAAAGCGCGTCAATAGTCCGCCGCATTTTCTGCTTGACTTCAAGCGCGCTTGAAGAACTAGGCTGCCATACCATCGATCTCTGTTTGGATTTTAGCACACAGATTGGCGGTGGTAATGGCTAGGTTTCTTGAAGCGACAGATGTCACCCGGGAAGGCGCAATATACGCTGGGGTGATCGATCCGGATTGGTTCATTTGGGGTCCGTTCGGCGGTTATCTTGCAGCAATGACGATGCGGGCAATGGGAAAACGCAGCCCGCATCCACGTCCGGCCACGTTCAGCTGCCAGTATTTGAACACAGGCCACGCTGGGCCAATCCAAATCGAGCTGTACGAACGCAGGGCCTCGCGCCGTGCTAACTGCATTCATGCCCGCATGGTTCAGGACGGAAAGCCCCTGCTCGAAGCACAATCTTGGTTCGTGGCTGGAGAACTTGAAGGCCTGCATCACCAGCACTCCGGCATGCCCCATGTTGCCCAGGTTGCCAAGCTGGCGGCCTTTCTCGAACCCGAGTCGGACGGACCAACCAGCCCGATCTGGCAGCATATCGAACGTCGTCCGACCGGCCGATTTGCGGCTTTGGATCAAACGAGACCGCAAGCACGATGGTCTTGCTGGTATCGGCTCTGCCAGGATATTCCGAACCAAGACCTCGTTCTCCAGGCGGCGCGGGCTGTACTGCTGTTTGATCTGGTGCCCTGGCCGGCGGCGCTCGCGGTCCATCAAGGCGGCAAGATGGCGCACATCGCGCCGACTCTGGATCTGACAGTCCAGTTTCAAACCGAACTGCAATCCGCTGCAAACTGGCTGTTGATCGAGACCGAAAGTCCGACGGCTGGCCGCGGGCTGTACGGCGCGCACGGGGCGTTGTGGTCCGAGATCGGTAATCTTGTTGCCTTTGGTACGAACCAGGGCATCTGCATCGCAGTTCCGGAATATGAGGCACCCCGGATACACGCGAACGGGCCCGCGGTAGGAAGGAGATGACCTTGTTCTACGGTTGGGTCATCGTTGGGGTGGGCATGGTCGCGACCTGCACCGGATTTGGTATCATGTTATCTCTTGCGGTCTTTCTGCAACCTCTGGCCGAGGCCACGACCTGGTCACGTACGGAAATTTCGACAGCTGCGCTCTTGAATTTCCTTTGCCTGGGCACCGGTTCGATCCTTTGGGGGATGTTATCCGACCGGTTTGGCATCCGAAACATCGTAATGCTGAGCGGCAGTTTGCTCGGTTTGGGCGCCGTGATGGCAAGCCGGTCTACAACGGTTCTGGAGTTCCAGGTCTATTTTGGCGTCTTCATCGGCTTCGGTGCCGCTGGACTGCTCGTACCCTTGACCGCGACGACGACGCGCTGGTTTACAAAACATCGTAGCATAGCCGTTGCCCTGGTATCAGCGGGGCTCGGCGTTGGTTCCATGACGACCGCACCGCTTGCCCAGTGGCTCATCGCCAGCTACGATTGGCGTGTCGCCATGTTCGTGCTTGGCGTCATTGCCATCTTTGCAATCTTACCCACCGCATTGTTGTTGCGCGAGCCGCCGAAAACAACAACAGAAGCTGTCGCCGATGACGCCATCAACCACCGCCACAATGAATTCACCGCGTCGGCGACTCTACGCCATCCGCAGTTTTTTAACATTGCATTCACGTTTTTCACGTGCTGCGCGGCCCATTCTGGCCCGATGTTCCACGTCGTCAGCTACGCAATTGACAACGATGTGTCAGCAAAATCGGCCGCAATCATTCTGAGTGTTGCCGGTTTGGGGTCGCTATTGGGAAAGATCATATTTGGCGTCTTAGCCGACCGTATGGGCGCGAAGCCGGTTATCTTGTTGGGGCTCACATTGCAAGCGCTCGCGATGAGCCTTTATCTGGGCGCCACCGGGCAATATCACTTCTATGCGGTCGCTCTTGGTTTCGGTTTTGCCTACGGCGGCATCATGCCGCTCTACGCGATCTTGATCCGCGCCTATTTCGGGGCCGGCGCCATTGGCACCACCCTTGGGGTCGCCACGGCTGCCTCGACACTTGGCATGGCGCTTGGACCGTTAGCCGGCGGCTGGCTTTACGACGGGTTGGGAGATTATTTTTGGCTGTTCACAGGTGCCAGCGCGGTCGGCCTCGCCGCCGCTTTACTCGCCACCAGTATTCACTCGCCACAAAACCTGCGGTACGAACCGCCATCTCCATGAGGTTCGCACCGCCTGCGCAACAATCCGTATCTTCTCGCCGCCTTCGCAGCGAATTAGGCCTTGTTGAAAAGTCGCCGCGCAACGCCGAAATCACCAAATGCCCGTCCACCGGGAATTTTTCGCGCATTGCTACTTTGGACTGATCGCCGGCGTTTGACACGCTGGTATGGGTCCTGGAAAATAGCTGAAAACCGAATAGTAAGTTTCGCGCGAAGCGGATTTGGACATTGAGGGAAGCATCATGGGTAAGTTGGACGGCAAGACGGCGATCGTGACCGGCGCCAGCCGGGGTATCGGGCAAGCCATCGCGGAACTGTTCGCCGCCGAAGGCGCCCGCGTCGCCTGCGCCGCCCGCACCCTGAACGAAGGCGACCATGACCTGGAAGGTTCATTGGGCCGTACCGTGACGGCGATCGAGGCGGCGGGCGGGCGGGCCAAGGCCTTCCAGGCCGATGTCTCCTCCGAGACCGAGTGTCTGGCCCTGGTCGAGGGCGCCCGCGCCGCCTTTGGGCCGGTGGATATCCTCGTCAACAACGCCGCGCTGAGCTATTTTATTCCGATCGCGGAATTCGCCGCCAACCGCTGGATGCGCGCCTTCGCGGTCAATGTTCACGGCCCCTTCATGCTGGCCAAGGCGGTGCTAGAGGACATGACGAGGGGCAACCGCGGCGGCGCCATCGTCAATATTGGTTCCGGCGCGGCGATCGGTCCCGGCAGCGGGCCTTATGACAGCCCGTCCGTGCGCGGCGGCACCATGTACGGCGCCACCAAGGCGGCGCTGGAACGGCTGACCCAGGGCCTGGCCGAGGAAGTGGCGGCGCAAGGCAATATTTCCGTGACCTGCGTTTCGCCCTCGAAAGTCGTGCCGACGCCGGGTACGGTCTATCACCATCTGGTCGACGGCATGGACGACCCGCGCGGCGAGGCGCCGGATTTCATGGCCCGGGCCACCTTGCTGTTGGCCAGCGAGGCGCCGGAAAAAGTCAATGGCCGGGTAACCTACAGCCAGTTGATCCTGGGCGAGTTCGGCTGGATCGAAAACCCCGTCGGCCGGGGCATCGACAGCACCGGTTCGGGCTATTCGCAGATTTGACCCGGCCCGAATATCATCTCCAAAGGGGGGAGCCGCATGACAACTTCAAGACCCCTGGCCACGCCAGGCGCCAAGATGATGTATCTGATCAAACGCAGACCGACGACCAGCCGCGAAGAGTTGATCGCGCATTGGTTCGCCAATCACATGCCCGGTGTCATCGCCCGGAATACAGCCGGTCCCGCCGCCGGCAAGCTGCTTGCGGAGCGTTATGTGGCGACGTTGTTTGACCCCAAACAGGGCCAACCACAGGCCTGGGACGGCGTCGCGCAGCTCTGGTATGAACGGGCGCTCGAGCGGCCAGCCTCGGCCCATAGCGAACAACCCGGCGATACCTTTCAAGAAAAGGCGGAACCTTATTGGCCCTGGCCGACCGTTGAATATGTCGTCATGGACGGGGCCCTGCCGCTAAATCCACCGACCCTGAACCCGCCTTTCCCCTGCACCCGCGGCGGCTTCCTTAAAATCACCTTCCTGGTAGGGTTGAAACAGGGCGCGGATTGCGGCGCGCTGTTCGATCATTGGCTGGATGTTCATGTGCCCAACGTTACCCGGACAATGGCAGCCGTGGGCGGCTTTCGCTATGTGGTCAGCCACAGCCTGGAACCGGAGGCTGAAGCTTACGCCGGCATGGCGGAATTATACTTTCCCGATGCCGCCGGGTGGGCCGGATTCCGTGAACAAATCCGCCCGGACGGCATGGAGCGTTGGGTCGATGATAATGCCATAATGGTGTTTTATAGCGGGACGGAGATGGTGGGGATCGCCTGAAGAGCTTCCAATAGTGATACGGGATATTTATAGTCCAGGCCAAGTTGGCGGCGATCATGACCGATGGCGGCTACAAAAAATGATGAGGAGACACCAGTCATGCGTTTTGGCGTATTTTACGAACTGCAATTGCCCCGTCCCTGGAACGATGGCGACGAACATCGCCTGTTCAAGGATGCGCTGAAGCAAATCGTTCTCGCCGACAATCTTGGCTTCGACCATGCCTGGGAGGTGGAGCACCATTTTCTTGATGAGTATTCCCATGCCTCGGCGCCGGAAGTGTTCCTGGCGACCGCCGCCGGACTGACCAAGAATATCCGCCTTGGCCATGGTATTCGCCAGGTGATCCCGAATTATAACCATCCGGCCCGCACGGCGGAAGGTCTAGCGACGCTGGATCTGCTCTCCGACGGCCGCGTTGAATTCGGCATCGGCGAGGGGGCGACACGGCTTGAACTCGGCGCCTTCGGCATACCGGCCAAGCGCAAACGGGCCATGGCCCTGGAGGCGGCCGAACAGATCTGCAATATGATGACCCTGACCCCCTATCCCGGCTACGAGGGCGAGGGTTTTTCCTTTCCCTGCCGCAACGTCCTGCCCAAGCCGCTGCAAAAACCCCATCCTCCCCTGTGGATGGCCTGCACCAACCGCGATACCATCAAAATCGCGGCGCAAAATGGCATCGGCGCCCTGGCCTTTTCCTTTCTTGATCCGGACGAGGCGAAGAACTGGTCGAAGATCTATTACGACATCATCAAAAGCGAGGCCTGCGTGCCCCTGGGTTGGTCGGTCAATGCCAACCTGGCCATGGTTTCGGCCTTTTCCATGCATGATGACCGCGCGGAGGCGATCCGCCGCGGACAAGACAATTTCGAGTTCTTCCGCTATTCACAACAAAGGCTGGTGGCCGAGGACTTCGTGCCGGGCTATTCCAACATGTGGGGAGATTTCATGGAAAAGCGCGGCGACGCCTCCGACCGTCTGATCCAGGCGGCGCTGTCGCGGTCCGAATACGACGGCGCCGGCATCGGCACGCCGGACGACATGGCGCGGCATTTGCGCGCTTTCCAGGAGGTCGGGATCGACCAGGTAATTTTCCTGCAGCAGGCGGGCCGCAATACGCACAAAAACATATGCGAATCCCTGGAGTTGTTCGCCGACAAAGTGATGCCCGAATTCACCAAGGACGTGGCGGAGCGGGAAGCCGCGAAAGCGGCGGAGCTGGCGCCCTATATCGAGGCGGCCCTGGCGCGCAAGACCTATATGCAGCCGATCGCCGAAGAGGACGTGCCGGTGGTCAAGGCGGCGGTGCGGGCCTCGACCTTCGATGCCCAAAAACAGCGTCAGTTGGCCCAGGGGGATTGAAGCCGCCGATGAAAATTGCACCGATCAATAATGATTTCGCCGCCCAGGTCGGCGATATCGATCTGAGCCGGCCGTTGAGCGACGGCATGATCACGGAAATCGAACAGGCGATGGACCGCTATGCGGTGCTCATTTTCCGCAACCAGCCCCTGGCGGACGATCAGCACGCCGCCTTTACGCGCCATTTCGGTGCCATCGACAAGGGACTGTTGCTTGGCTCGAAACGCAAGCGCCGGCTGCCTAATCCCGATGTGATCGATCTGGCCAACGTGGATCACGAGGGCAATGTCTTGCCCGCGGCCAACATTCGCAATGTCAGCCTGGTCGCGAACCAGTTTTGGCACAGCGACAGCTCGTTCAAGAACCCGCCCGCGAAATATTCCATATTGTGCGGCATGGAGCTTCCCGCCCAGGGCGGACAGACCGAGTTCGCGGATCAACGCGCCGCCCATGATGCGCTGAGCGCTGACATGAAGGCAAAAGTCCGGGATCTGGTGGCCGAGCATTGGGCCTATCATTCCCGCGATTTATTGGGCGGTAGCGGCGCCACGCCCGAAGAACGGGTGGCGCTGCCGCCGGTGTTCTGGCCGATCGTGCATACCATTCCCAGATCGGGGCGAAAATCGCTGTTCATCGGCATTCACACGCGCGAGATCGAAGGCATGATCACGGCGGAAGCCCGCATGCTGCTGCATGATCTGCTGGAACACACAACACAACGGCAATTCGTTCACCGCCACGAATGGCAAGCCAACGATGTTTTGATGTGGGACAATCAGTGCACGCTTCACCGCGGCCGCGCCTACGACCTGACCAAGCTGCGCCAATTGCGCCGCTGCACGACCGAAGTGGCGGACGGTGCCGCGCCTCAAATATCGAGAGGTTCGGTCCAGGGGTCGTAGCCGTAGCACCAGGCCGGATCGGTCTCCTCCCGCATCCAGGTATTGGCGTGGGAGACCGCCTGAACCTGGGCCGTGCGCGCCTTCCGCGCCGCCTCGAAAATAACCAGCGCGTTGTCGATACCGGATGCCTGTTCCAAGGCGCGGGCCAGAATAACGCCGTCTTCGATCGCCATGGCCGCTCCCTGGGCCATATAGGGCGTCATGGGATGGGCCGCGTCGCCGATCAGGACCAGGCCCTCGCCAAACCAACGTTGCAGCGGCGCGCGCTCCAGGATCGCCCAGCGATGCACCACGGGACAGGCGCGTAGAACCTCGCGGACCTCCTCATGAAATTCGGCAAACGCCCGCCGGACGACAGCCATGTCGCCGGTAGCGGACCAGGATTCGCGCACCCACCCCTCGTCCGGCAGGCTGGTGACGAAATAGATCTCGTCCTTGGCCTTGGTGACATAATAAATAACGATATGACGGTCCCGGCCCCACCACTTGGTGCATTCGCCGACGGACTGCCGCAGCAGCGAGGCGGGAAAAGTCGCGCGATAGGCAACGCGGCCAGTCGCCAGGGGGCGTTCCGCACCCGATAGGATCTCGCGGGCCTTGGAATGGACGCCATCCGCGCCAACCACCAGATCCACCGCCGCCTTGGTGCCGTCGGCGAATGACAGCACCGACCCGGCGGCGGCCGGCGCCACGTCAACCAGCCGTTTGCCCAATGATATATCCCGCGCCGGCACGGCCGATAAAAGTGCCGCGTGTAAATCACCGCGATGCATTTGCAAATACGGCGCGCCGAATTGATCCTCCGCCGTTTGCCCCAAGGTCAGTTCAAATTTCACGGCGCCGGTGTCCCAGGCGCGGTTGTTCCAGGTTCGGGGCTGGAAGGCCATGCGGCGGACCTGCCCGTCAAGTCCGAGGCCACGCAGGGCGCGCATGGCGTTGGGGCTCATCTGAATG
>JAYGEB010000414.1:0-7796 GCA_046582595.1 Alphaproteobacteria bacterium
GGAAATGGGAAATGGCAAAAGCATGCTGGCCGACCCCTCCTTCCGGGCCAGGATTTCCCAGGCTGAGGTCGCCCTGCAGGCCGTCGAGTTCACCCAATTGCGCATTCTGGCCCAGCAAAAGGCGGGCCAGCCGCCGGGTCCGGAAGCCTCCACCCTGAAGATCGGCGGCACCCAGGTGGAGCAGACCTTGAACGAACTGATGATCGAGGCCATTGGCAACTACGCCGCGCCCTTTCCCCCCGATGCCCAGGACATGGAGCGCAACGAGCCGCCGATCGGACCGGCGCACGGCGTCGGCCTGATGCAGGAACGTCTGCTGCGCCGGGCCGCGACCATCTATGGCGGCAGCAACGAGATCCAACGCAATATCATCGCCAAGGCCGTGTTGGAGATGTAGAGCATTTTCAATGCAGTCTGAAGCGCCCGCTCCCCGTTCCCGACCACCCACAGGGTACCATTAACGGGTGCCAAAAAAGTCTGGGTGGAAGGGGGAGCGGGTGGTCCGGCGAATCAATATTCGTTGAAAATGCCGTAGACGGCGATCAATCCAGGGCCCGTGAAATAAATTCAGCGAGTTTGGCTTTGTCGAAGGGCTTGCGCAGAACGACGGCGCCATCCTGGATGTCTCCCGCCTCGGCAATGACATCGTCGCTGTAGCCGGTGGTAAAGATGACCTTGAGTTCCGGCCGGTACGGCAATAGCCGCCGCGCCAGATCAAGGCCGCTCATGCCGCCGGGCATCACCACGTCCGTGATCAACAAATCAACCTGCTGATCTTCACTCAGAACATCCAAGGCGGCGGCTCCGTTCTCCGCCTCGATCACTTGGTAACCCAGGCTTTTTAGTTGGGCCGCCAACGACTCCCGAACATCCGCGTCATCCTCGACCAGAAGGATGGTGCCGCTTGCCGGCGAGGCGGCTCTGGACGGCGTCTCCGGTTCGGCGGCCTCGACAACCCTGGCCCGTTTCAACCGGGGCAAGTACAGGCGCACTGTCGTACCGTGCCCCACCGCGCTCTCGATCTCGGCGAAGCCGCCCGATTGCTGGGCGAAACCGTAAACCATGCTCAACCCGAGCCCGGTGCCCTCGCCAACGTCCTTGGTGGTAAAAAAGGGCTCGAAGGCATGGCTGATATCCTCTTCCGTCATGCCGCTACCGTTGTCGATCACATTCAACACCACGTAATCCCCAGGCGCCGCCTCCTGATGCGCCGCCGCCGCCCGCTCGTTGAGCCGGACGTTACCGGCGGAGAGCGTGATGACGCCGCCGCCGGGCATGGCGTCGCGGGAATTTAGGGCAAGGTTCAGCAGGGCATTTTCCAACTGGCCGGGGTCGGCCTCCGCCGGCCAGACATCGCCCGCCGGTTCGATCCTGATATTGATCGTCTCGCCCAGGGTCCGCATCAGCATGTCTTGCATTTCCGCGAACACCGGGGCGATCTCCACGGCTTTCGGGTCCAACGGCTGCCGGCGTGAAAAGGACAACAGGCGGTCGGTCAATTCCGCCCCTCGCCCCACGTTCCGGTTAATGGCGTCAAGGCTCCGTTCCGTCTCCTTCCCGGCGGGGATGTCTTCTTCCAGAAGTCCAATGTTGCCGGCGATAATTTGCAGCAAATTGTTGAATTCGTGCGCGATGCCGCCGGTCAACTGTCCCACGGCCTCCATCTTCAGCGCCTGGCGAAAACGCTCTTCCAGGGCCCGCCTATCGGTGACATCGATGCCCAGGGAAAAGAAACCGGCAATCCCACCGTCCGGCCCAAGATGCGGTATGAATGTGAGTTCGACATCTCGCGCCCGGCCATCCGGGTAAGCGAAGGTGGCGTCGATGTTCTGTGTTTTGCCCGATAGCGCTTCCAGGATATTGGGGTGAACCTGTGCATAAGCTTCGGGGACCATGATTTTCGAGGTATGGGCGCCGACGATCTGCGAAATGGGCTTGGCAAGCCATTGCCCCGCTGTTTTGTTGGCGAAACGGTAACGTTCGTCGGGGCCAATATAGGTAATCAGCATGGGCAGTGAATCCGTAATCAGGCGTAGCTGCGCCTCGCTTTCGCGCAGCGCCTCCTCGGCCATGCGCCGTTCGGTGATGTTGGTTGTACTGCCCCGGTATCCGAGATAGGTGCCGTCGTCCGCGAAAATGGGAATTCCACTAACGCGAACCCACTGATCTTCATCCGCATAGGAACGGCGCTCGAAACCGTGGTAGGGCTCGCGCGCGCGTATGGCGGCGGTCTCTTCGTCATCAATAATTGAACCATCAAAATCACCTCGCAATTCCGCGACTGTCTTGCCGATGAATTGTTCCCGAGCCGGGCCGGAATCGGACAGCGTCCCCGATATGAAGGTCAGACGGTCATTTGCATCAAATTCCCAGAACCAGTCCGCCGAGGCATTGGCGAAATCCTGGAAACGTTGCTCGCTTTCACGCAGCGCCCGCTCGGCCCGCCTTTGTTCCGTGATGTCCTGCACCGTGCCCACCATGCGCAGCGCCCGGCCGGACGCGTCGCGGATCACCACGGCTTCCTCGTGCACCACCCGCAACTCTCCATCCGGGAGGACGATTCGATGATCCAGGCTGTAGGGCGCATCTGTTTCGATTGCGGCATCAAGTGCCGCTTGTACAACCGGGCGGTCATCTTCATGGAGCACCGACATAAACCCCTCCGGGTCCGGTCCGTTCGATATCCGGCCGGCTTGACCGAAAATGCGAAAGGCCTGGTCGGACCAGTGCAGCTCCCCGGTTTCAAAATCTCGCTCCCAGTTTCCCATGTTGCCGATCCGCTGGGCCTCCGCCAGCCGTTTCGTTTGAAGTTCAAGCTCCCGCATCGCCTTTCGAATGTCGCTGATATCCTCGACCAGGGAATAGCATCCCAAGATTTCGCCGCCGTCCCCCCGGTGCGGCAGATTATGTAATCTGTAATGGCGGAAGATCCCGTCCGGCGTCGTGCCTTCGCCTTCATACAACACCACTTCACCGGCCAGGGCTCGATCGATGAATGGACTGTGCATGGCATAAGACCCAGGCAACATGATCTCGTCCATCCGCCGCCCGACAATCTCCGATACCGGCCTTTGGTACCAGGATTCATACTGCTTATTGACCGTGCGGTAACGCTTGTCGCGGTCAATATAAGCGATCAAAATCGGCAGGTTGTCGGTGATATTCTTATGGCGTTCCTCACTTTCGCGGACCGCCGCCGCCGCCGCCTTGACCTCGGTCAGATTGCGTATCCGGCCGACCCGCATTTGCCGGCCCTTGTAGACAATGGACTTGGCTTTGATTTCAATGGGAAGGCGGCCGCCATCCTTGCGGATGCCGATGCTTTCGTAGGTATAGCTTTCATTGCGCGCCATCCGATCAACCCCGCCCTGGCGAACTTCAGGGGCGAGAATTTCCAAAACAGGCGTCCCGACAAGCTCCGAACCGGTGTAACCGAACATCTCCGCATAGGCCTGATTGACCTCCACGACCACGCCGTTCTCGTGAATAGCCACCCCTTCTCCCGTCAGGTCGGAAAGCGAGCGAAATCGTTCCTCGCTCTCGGCCAGGGCGTCTTGCGCCGATTTTCGTGCGGTGATGTCCCGGCTGGTGCCGCGATAGCCTCTGAAGTTGCCGGATTTGTCGAAAACCGGCGTGCCGGTAATTAAATAGGTGCCCAGCGCGCCGTCGGCGCCCAGCCTGTTAATTTCGATATCCCGAAAGGGCCGATAGGCCTCCATATCACGCAAATTGGCTTCCAGCCTGGCGGCTTGTTCGTCTGAAATATCCCGCCAAATCATTTCAAAGCCCTCGCGCCGGGTTCGGCCCAGCAAAACACCTGGCGCCTGCCCCGTGATCTCCTCGAAGCGCCCGGAAATATGCGTGAAACGCAGGTCCGCATCCGTCTCCCAAAACCAATCGGATGCCGATGCCAAGAAATCGGTTAAGCGCTCCTCGCTTTTTTCCAGGGTTTCCGCCGTTCGTATTTGCCCCTTGACGATAAGGTTGAAACCGCCGGCAACCATCGCCAGGCTGGCAATAATCACAAACCAGTTAATATCGAGATGCAGCGACCGCATCACGGACATGGCATGTTCGTGCGCCATGAGCAAAGGCAGACCATGCATGTTAAAGAGATCAAGCGCATAGAACGCACCCGTCAGGGCAATTCCCATGACGACCATGACCTGACCGCGGCGGCCATGGCGCATTCGATAGCGGAAAAATACCACCCCGGCGCACAGCGTTATGCCAACCGCCAGAATATCCAGCGCGGTCATCAATGGAACTGATTCAAATACCATGTCGATTTTCCACAATATTTACCGGCCCGGATGAACATCGCCGCAGCGGCGGAACACGAAATGGTCCAACGTCATCCCGCCCCGCCAGATTGGAAATTAGCGTCCCCAGGTCAAGGAATGGAAAATAGCATTTGAAAGTTGTTCCAAGCCGTCCGCTCCCTCACCCAGCTGGGCTATCCAGTCAAACTGGAAACATTCTAACCTTCCGCCTCCTCCCGAAGTTCAACGCGGCGAATTTTGCCTGAGATAGTTTTTGGCAGGGCCTCGCGGTATTCGATTTCACGGGGGTATTTATAGGGCGCCGTCAGGTTCTTGACGAAGTCCTGGATCTCCACCGTGAGTTCATCGGAACCTTCATAGCCCGCCGCCAGCACCACGTAGGCCTTGACGATTTCGCCGCGCAGTTCGTCGGGTTTGCCGACCACGGCGGATTCCATCACGCCGGGATGCTCCACCAGGGCGCTTTCCACCTCGAACGGGCTGATGCGGTAGCCGGACGAGGAGATGATATCGTCCGAGCGGCCCACGAACCAGATATAGCCGTCGCCGTCCCGTGTCGCCGTATCGCCGGTATAATACCAGCCATGGCGGAAGGATTTCGCCGTCGCCTCGTCGTCCTGGAAATAACCATGGAACAGGCCCGGCGGATAGGGGTCGGTGATTTTCACCGCGATATGTCCCACGGTGTCGTCATCGACGATATTGCCACTCTCATCAATGATGCCGATCTCAATGCCGGGCACCGGTTTGCCCATGGAGCCGGGACGGATTTCCATGCCGGGAAAATTGGCCACGATATTCACCGTCTCGGTCTGGCCATAGCCGTCATGGATATCGCATCCCGTGGCCGCCTTCCAAGAGCGCATGGCCTCCGGGTTCAAGGGTTCGCCAGCGCCGATGCAATGGCGGATGGAGCCGAGGTCATGGCCGGAAATGTCCATCTGCGCGAACAGGCGGTAGACCGTGGGCGGGGCGCAAAAGGTCGTAACCTTGTATTTCTCGATCAGCTTCAGATGCATCTCCGCATCGAAGCCCGGCGCGTCGTACAGCATGATCGCCGCGCCGGCGATGATGGGCGGAAAAATAATGCCCCACGCCGCCTTGGCCCAACCGGTGTCCGTCAGGGTCCAGTGGATATCCTCCCGGCGCAGGCCCTGCCAGTAATTGCAGGTAATGGTATGGGCCAGACCGTAGGCATGGTCGCGGGCGACCATTTTCGGCATGGACGTGGTGCCGGAGGTGAAATAGATCAACATCGTGTCGTCCGCCCGGGTCGGCGGCGCCATTGTGCGGTCAAACTGGTCGGAGGCGGCGGCGCAGGCGGTTTCCTTGCAGGTCCAGCCGTCCCGCTCCGCCCCGATGATGATCAGATGCTCCAGGGTCGGGCAATTGCCGCGCACGGCCTCGACCTTTTCGGCATGCTCGGCGGTGACGATGACGATCTTGGCTCCCGATCGGTTGACCCGGTATTCGATATCATGGGCGGTGAGCAGATTGGTCCCCGGCATGGCCACCACGCCGGTCTTCATGCAGCCAAACAGCACATGATAAAAGGCCGGAATGCGGGTAATCATGACAAAGGCGAAGTCGCCCATTGCCGTGCCCAAATCCCGCAGCACATTGGCGAACCGGTTCGAGGCCGCTTCCAGATCGCCATAACTGTGCTCTTCCGAGCTTTCGCCATCGGCGGCGACCGCGATCAGCGCCGTCTTGTCCACCCCCGCCGCCTGTTTCGCAAGCACATCGAAGGCAAAATTAAAATCCTCGGGTATATCCAATTTGAATTCCGCCCGCGCCGCCTCGTAATCGAATGTTCCCGCCTCGCTGGCCATGGCCCGCACCTCCCGTCCGTCAGCATTAATCTTGGTCATGAATTGGTCCGCACGGGAGGCATACTAAACGGCCACTATCCAGGTGTCTTGTCCGGCGGAAATCGATTCGGAAAAATCTTTGCTCTTGTCGTATGGCCTTGGACGTTGAAAACTGGCGGCGGTAATTTTTGCGTATGGAAAGGGAGAACCATGAGCCCGAATAGTTCTGGAAGACCGGTGGGCGGAGGTGGCCGTTATCGGCCGAGGCCGCTGATCACGCCCGGCGGCGGAGTTGCGCCCGTCGGGCATCGCGGCCCGCGCGCCGCCACCTCCGGCAAGAAGGAGATTTTCTGCGCCTTTGGCGTTGACGTGGATGCGGTCGCCGGCTGGCTGGGCTCCTACGGCGGCGAGGACAGCCCGTGCGATATCTCGCGCGGTCTGTTTGCCGGCGAGGTCGGGGTGCCCCGTCTGGTCAACCTCTTTGACCGCTACGACATTCAAACCACCTGGTTCATTCCCGGCCATTCCATCGAGACCTTTCCCGAGCAATGCAAACTGGTGGTCGATGCCGGGCACGAGATCGGCATGCATGGCTATTCCCACGAAAACCCCATCGCCATGACAAGGGAGCAGGAAACCGCCGTGCTGGACAAGTGCATCGATTTGATCGAGCGGATTTCCGGCCGCCGGCCCACGGGCTATGTGGCGCCGTGGTGGGAATTCAGCCCCGTGACCAACGAATTGCTGTTGGCGCGCGGCATCAAATACGACCACAGCCTGATGAACGATGATTTCCACCCCTTTTATGTGCGGGTCGGCGATAGCTGGACGCCCATCGACTATTCCAAGCACCCCGATGAATGGATGACGCCCCTGGTGCGCGGCCAGGAGACGGAACTGATCGACATTCCCGGCTCTTGGTATCTGGATGATCTGCCGCCCATGATGTTCATCAAATCGGCGCCGAACAGTTTCGGTTTCGTCAATCCCCGCGATATCGAGGAATTATGGCGCGATCAATTTGACTGGGTCTACCGGGAATACGACTACGCCGTCTTCACCATGACCATTCACCCGGATGTCTCGGGCCGGCCGCAAGTGTTGTTGATGCTGGAGCGGATGATCGAATATATCACCGCCCATGCGGGGGTGAAATTCACCACCTTCGATGCCATCGCCGACGATTTCGCCCAGCGCTGTCCACGCCAGGCCAGCAGCCCGGCGGCGGTCCCGGCCTAGGGGGATGTGCGCCCTGTGCGGCGTTCTGGGCGGGCGCGGCCACTGGACCGAAAGCGCCGCCGCGCCGGCGGCCTTCGCCTCCCGCGGCGAGGCCCACACACGGGCCCGGGAGCGTCAGCAACGCACCCGTCTGGTGAACCGGGTACTGGGCCATTATGGTTTGCGCCTGGGTGATTGGTCGGCGGGGGGGCATGTGTTGGGCGGGCGCACGGGACGCACGGCGCTGGTCAATAACTTGTCCGAGATGTGGGCGGCGGCGGATGATCTGGCGCGGCGGGAGTGCGATCCCCTGGACCCGGATCTGCTGGCCCATTTGGCGGAGCGCTGATCTTGGGCGAATATTCCGAACAGACGCCGGTCAATATCATTACCGGCTTTCTCGGCAGCGGCAAGACGACACTTCTCAATCACATGTTGCGCCACCCTTCGCTCAAGGACGCCGCCGTCCTGGTCAACGAATTCG
>JAYGEB010000039.1:0-3807 GCA_046582595.1 Alphaproteobacteria bacterium
GGCCAAACGGGCAGGAAATGGGTCACGGGTGGGAATGACATGGTATAGAAGTAGGTATAGAATTTATTGATTTTTATCTAACTATTTGTATTAAATGAGTAATTTATGGTTTGATGGCGGAGGGAGTGGGATTCGAACCCACGGTACCCGCAAAGGTACACCGGTTTTCGAGACCGGCACAATCGACCACTCTGTCACCCCTCCGGTGCGCTTGGCTGGCGCTTTTTAGCTGGCCGGGGTGAAATATTCAAAGGGTTTCCGGCGACCTGCCCACGCCCTTGCCGATCTCGATGCGCGGGGCGGGCCAAATAATGGAGGGCCGGCATATCGAAGACGGCATATTCGGCACGGCGGCCGCCGTGGCCGGACAGGCCGTGTCGCCAATGATCTCCGGCATATCGGCATCGGGGGAGTGAAAATGCGTGCCCATGGTAGCCTGGCCAGCGGGTCGCTTCTGGCGCGGGGTCTTGGTCATGATCCTCGATTGAATTCCTTGATCTGCCGAGAGGGCGCGATTGCTGTATTCTGGACGGCGAATCACTGCCAAGAGCAAATGATGCTAAGAGCAAATGGTGCCAAGAGCAGATCAGGATATGAGCGCATCCGAAGGGACGCGCGCCGGACAGGCCGTAATGACCCTACAGCAAGATTTCGAGTTCGAGGTCAAACGCTCCCGCCGCCGGCGCACCCTGTGCCTGCAGATCCGCGATGGCCGGGTCCGGGTCATGGTGCCGGCACGGACGCCGGAGCGCCAGATCCAGGAACTGGTCAACAAGCACGGTGACTGGGTCCGGCGGAAACTGCGGGAACAGGCGGCCCGGCCCAAGGCGGCGGCAAAAGCCTTTGTGGCCGGCGAGCGCTTCAGCTATCTGGGCCGTGACTATCCCTTGCGGATCGTTGACGGGGCGCCCTGGCCGGCGGAGTTGCGGGCGGGGCAAATCGTCGTCACCGTACCGGAGCGCACCCCCGCCGCGGCGCGGGCCGGGGTGGTCGCGGGGCGTCTCCAGGAATGGTATACCCTCAATGCCTTGGAGGTTTTTCAGGACCGGGCGTCTCATTTTGGCGAAATTTTGGGCCTCTCGGCAAAATCAGACCGGGTGAAAAGCTACAAACGCCGGTGGGGCGGTTGCAGCGCGCGGGGCGATTTGTCCTTCAACTGGCGCCTGATCCTGGCGCCGGAAAGGGTCGTCGATTATGTCGCCGCGCATGAAGTCTCGCACCTCAGGCATCACAACCATTCCGCCGAATTCTGGGCCGTCGTGGCGGCCTTGCTGCCGGACTACCGCGCCCAGCAGACCTGGCTGAACCGGAACGGCGGCACCCTGGACATCTGATCCGCCTCGCGCGGGCCGGAAAATATTGCTAGGCTCAAACCAACCAGCAGCTTGCCAAGGAGCCAGCCATGACCGTCACCACCGGCCTGCATCACGCGGCCTACCGTTGCAACAACGCCCAGGAAACCGTGGACTTTTATACCCAGGTCTTGGGCATGGATTATGTCATGGCCATTTCGGAGGATTTCGTACCCTCGACGAAAGAGTCGGATCCCTACATGCACATTTTTTTCGAAATTGGGCCGGGCAGCTATTTAGCGTTTTTCGAACTGCCTAATTCACCGGCCATGGGCCGGGATCCCAATACGCCGGAATGGGTGCAGCATATCGCCTTTACAGTGCCGGAAATGGAGACCTTGCTGGCCTCCAAGCAGCGCATTGAATCCCATGGCGTCGACGTGTTAGGGCCCATTGACCACACCTTGTTCAAGTCGATTTATTTTTTCGATCCCAACGGCCATCGCCTGGAATTCGCGGTCAATACCGGCGGCCCCGAGATTTGGAAAAAGGCCGCCGACGCCGCTCCGGAAATGCTGAAAGCCTGGAACCGGGACGGCACCACGGAGCGTTGGGCGCCTGGCTGCACGAAACGGAACTGGGTTCGGATTAATACCTATCAGCGCCGGCTAGTATAAGGCCTGTCCGTCTGAACCAGGTTGTTGATTTTTACCAACACCCGGTCGTTGATCCCCATGGCGCGCAGTTGTTGCACCGCGCTGGCCACATAGTCGGGGTTGGCGCCCGAGACTCCGGTCGCGCGGCGCACCACTGCCGCCGCCTCGCGGTGATCCAGCTTGCCGGCATATTGCGGATGCCCCCGATTGGCCCGGAAACACAGCGCGGTAACCGGCCCCCGAGGTAAGTGTACCGGGTGCAGCATGGCCTCGTAGCCATCGGTTACCAGTTCACGGCGGTAGAGATAATCGGCCGCATCGTGCTTGTCCGCCGCGCCGACCCGGTAGGCGATGCCAAGGCAGGAACCGCCCACATCCAGGCCAAGGACCAGGCCGGGGCTGGCCTGGGTGCCCCGGTGTACCCAGGACCAGACGCACAGGGACCGATGATAGCCGAATACGCGTCCGGCCTGGCGTTCGGCATGCTTGAAGCCCGGGCGCCACATGACGGAACCATAGCCGAACACCCAAAGATCGCCTGGCGGCAAGGTCAGTTCGGGAATGGTGTATGGACGCGGGGGTGGATTCAAGGATACGGCCTGTTAATGTCTGGAGCCATCAAATAGCCTCCCCCCGCCAGTTTGACAACCAATCCCGACGGCGGAGCCGTAACGGCATTTCATGGCGCGGGGCGGCGTTAAGCCGGGCAAATGTGGGGCGCCATGCGTTATTATATACTGATTGGGGTAGTGGCCGCCGTGGCCGCGGCCTGGACCGGCGCCTGGTTCTTTATCGCCGGTCAGGTCCGGGGGGAAATACAGGCCGGCGCCAACCAAGGCACGGCGGCCCGCGAGTTGACCTACCGGGCGCTACGGATCGGCGGTTTCCCCTTTCGGATCAAGGTGGAAGTCAGCCGCCCGCGTCTGGCCCTGCGCGGCGGCCGGATGGATTTTCGTTGGGAAGCGGACAAGATCAGCGCGGTCCGCCATCTGTGGCAACCGCGCCATGTCGTGCTCGACCTGACAACGCAACACCGGTTCAAGGCGGCCCAGGACGGCAGTTGGCGGGAGCTGACCCTGGATAGCCGCCAGGCCATGGCCAGCGTGGAGACCGGCGCCGATGGCCGCCTGCAACGGCTGTCCCTGGATATCAAGGAAGTTCGGTTTGGCCTCGGCGCCGCCACGGCCGGGCAGCGGGTCTTGCCCGAGGCGGCGCGGGGACGGCGGCTGCAATTTCACGCCCGCATGTCGCCGGATGAAGCCGAAAGCATCGATCTCGCCCTGCGCGGCGATGGCTTTGAAATAGCCAATGGTGTCCTGCCCGCTCATATGGCCACCATGGCGCCCATGATCGGGCTGTTCGATTTGCAAACAACGGTCACCGGTTGGCCACGTAATTGGTCCGCCAGTCCGCCCGGCGAGGGCGCCTCGCCATCGCCGCTTGCCCGCTGGCGCGACGGCGGCGGCACGCTGGAGATCAGAACCTTTCACCTGCTATGGGGCAAGGTGGAAATCACCGCCACCGGCAGCTTGGCCCTGGATCACCGGATGCGGCCCATTGGTGCCCTGACGGCCCGGATCAAGGGGCATAATGCCTTGCTCGACATCGCCGTCGCCAGCAAGACGATGAGCAAGAACAGCGCCTTCGCGGCCCGTGCGGTCCTGGGTCTGCTGGCGGCCGCGGGCGGTGGAATATTATCCGTTCCGGTACGGCTGCAGGATGGTCAGCTCTATCTTGGCCCCATCGCCGTGGCCAAATTGGCGCCCCTCGCCCTAAATTAGATGACAGGCGTTTTCGGGTTTGAAATGGTCGATCAAGGCCGCGACGGCGGCCCGGCGCTTATGCGCCGCCCGCGCGGA
>JAYGEB010000092.1:0-1555 GCA_046582595.1 Alphaproteobacteria bacterium
ACCATGCGCAGCCTTTCCATGGTCCGGCGCGGCATCAACCCGCCCTACGAAATCTCGTCCGGGAAAATCTGGGGCCCGGAATTTCAAGTCAGAACCACCGAGCGGGCGAGCCAGATTCTCGGCCCCTATCACCAATTATGGGAGGGTGAAACCGCGCCGGACGGCGGCGCTTTCCCGCGCCAGTTCGTGAACGCCATGGTCTCCACCTTCGGCCATGGCAGCACCCAGGTGATGCGAACCGCCGTCGCCCGCCGGGGCCTTGGGCTGCCAAGGGATTGACGGCCAATGGACGTATTATTGGATGAAGACGAGGCCATGATCCGCGATACGGCGCGGCGGTTTTTTGCCTCTGAATGCGATACCCGGCGGGTCCGCGAGATCGAGGATGGCGAGGAACGGATGGACCGTGACGTATGGCGCCAGTTGGCCGAACTGGGTTGGCTGGGCCTGGCGTTGCCGGCCAGCCATGGCGGCGGCGAGGCGCCCTTTACCCAGCTTACCCTGTTGTTCGAGGAGGCGGGACGGGCCCTGGCGCCGGTGCCCCTGCACCCGCACAACGTTGCCTGCCTCACCTTGGCGGAGGCGGCCGGCCGCGGCGAGGCCGGCGGCCTCGGTGCCTCGGTATTGAGCGAGGCCATTCTGGGTGATTGCCTGATTACCTGGGCCTGGAGTGAACGGCTGCCGATTATCGGGCCGGAGGCGGTCGAGATCAGCGCCGTGCCGGACGGCAACGGCTGGCGCCTGAACGGCTGTAAACGCATGGTCGAGATGTTCGAACTTGCCGACTATTGCCTGGTCGGGGTGCGCACCGATGCGACGGCGACGGGCGGCGACGGCATCACCATGGTGGTGGTGGATACCAAGTTGGCGGGTCTGTCCTCGACGCCCCAGCTTACCCTCGCGGGCGACCATCACTCGGAGGTCCGGTTCGACAACGTTCATGTGGACGGCGAGGCGCTGGTGGGCGGCATCGGCCGGGGCTGGGAGTTGGCCCGGCCCATGCTGGAACGGGCTGTGGTCCTGAACTGCGCCATGATTGTCGGGGCCACGCGCCGCGCCGCCGAACGGGCCTTTGATTACGCCAAGGAGCGCCGGGCCTTTGGTCATCCCATTGGTTCATTCCAGGCCATCCAGCACACCTGCGCCGATATGATCACCTGGGTCGACGGGGCCGAACTACTGACCCGGGAAGCGGCATGGCATATCGCGCAAGGCATGGATGCGGCCCTGCCGGCCGCCGCCGCCAAATCCTTCACCAACGAACGCTGCCTGGCGGTGCTGCGCGAGGCTAATCAAATCCACGGCGGCTACGCGCAGGTCAAGGAATATGACCAGCAGCTCTGGTACCGCCGGGCGGCGGCCTGGAGCATGCGCCTGGGCACCTCCCTTGAACACCGGCGCGTGGTGGCCCGGGAGCTCGGATTGGCATCTGGCGTCTGAGCATTTTCAATGTAGTCCGAGCCAACGACTGAAATCCGGCACTTTGAGATTTACGGCGCCAGGGACGCGCCGCATCCCGATCGCCAATTACCCATTCCGGCATGAAATCCAGGTT
>JAYGEB010000111.1:0-1614 GCA_046582595.1 Alphaproteobacteria bacterium
CTCCGCTGGACGAGTCGGGCATTTTTGGTGACCGGACCGGCGTTGGTTTCCTACTGAAGGGCGAGCATCTGCAGCGGACCGGTTCTTTCAAGATGCGCGGCGCCATGAACAAACTCCTCAGCCTCAAGGAAGAAGACCGGAAACGAGGCATCATCACTGCTTCGTCGGGCAATCATGGCATGGCCACCACCCAGGCGGCCCGGGTGGTCGGTGTGGAAACCACCGTCTATCTGCCGGAAACCGTTTCCCCCCTGAAGCACTCCAACATGAAGCGTTTAGGCGCCAACACAATCCTGGTGCCGGGCAATGGCGTCGAGGCGGAAAAGGTGGCGCGGGCGGCGGCGGAACGGGAGGGTAAGATCTATGTCTCGCCCTATGCGGATCTGGACATCATCGCCGGGCAGGGGACCGTGGGTCTGGAATTGGCGGATCAATGCCCCGATCTGGCGGCGGTCTATGTCTGTGTCGGCGGCGGCGGGCTGATCTCGGGTATCGGTAGTTATCTGAAAGCGCACCAACCGGATGTCGAGATCATCGGCTGCTGGCCGGCGAATGCGCCGGCCATGCACCTGTGCCTGGAAAAGGGCGAAATCCACGATACCCCCGAGACCCCGACCCTGTCCGACGGGTCTGCCGGGGGCGTGGAGGAAGGGTCCGTCACCTTCCCGCTTTGCCAGCAGGTCGTTGGCCGGCATCTACTGATTAGCGAAGCTGAAATTGCCGCCGCCATGCGCGACATGGCGACGGCTGAAAATTTCATCATCGAAGGAGCGGCGGGCGTGGCCTTGGCGGCGGCTCTCAAGACCGCAAGCGACTATCGGGGCGGGAAGATCGCGGTGGTGATCTGCGGCCGCAACATTGCGCTTGAGACCTTCCGCTCAGTATTGGAGGAGAATTAAATGACGACAATTCCGGTTATCACCCTGGAGACCATTCAGGACAGCCTCACCGAGGCGGAGATTCTTGACGCAGTGAAAGGCGCGCTCATTGCCCAGGCCAGGGGAGAGGTTAATTCCCCGCCGCCGGGAATGTTGCAGTTGGATGATCCCAAGGGCGAGTGCCATATGAAATATGGCCATCTCAGGGGCAGTGACACATTCGACATCAAGATCGCCTGTGGCTTTTACGAAAACCCGAAAATTGGACTTTCGGCCAATAGCGGCATGATGCTGGTGTTCGACGCCAACACCGGTGTGCCGGTCTGTATCCTGGACGACAAGGGCTGGCTGACAAATGCCAGAACGGCCGCCGCCGGCGCCCTGGCGGCGCGGGCAGGCGCCCCCCCGCCGTCACCAGAGTCGGCATCATCGGCACCGGCGAACAGGTGGAATTGCAGGCGAAATGGACTTGTAAATTGCTGGAGATCAAATCGGTAACCGTTTATGGGCGGACCCCATCGCATGTGAAAGACTATGTCGAACGGATGGAGCAAGATGGGTTTTCGGTGACCATAGCCCCGGACATCCCAACCTTGATGAAAAGCTGTAACCTGGTCATTACCACGACGCCGTCTATCAGTTCTTCCTAATCGATAAGGAAGGTGTCAAAAATCGTCTACGGTTTTTCCGTAATCGCTGTACGCAACCCGTATGAACTCTACTGCTAATTTTGGCT
>JAYGEB010000116.1:0-18499 GCA_046582595.1 Alphaproteobacteria bacterium
TTCCGGCTCAGGCGGGACGATTTTGAATGTGTTTCGTACCAGTATTCGGCGCTGCGCAGAGAGGAGGAGACGGGCCGGTGGTGCTCATAGCCCCGGAAGGCGACGATATATTCCTCGATCGTGGTGATATCGTCGGGCGTGAAGCCGGTGAAGAGCAGGCTGTAGGCCGTGGCCAGGCCGGCATCGCCGCCGCCACTCTTGCCGCCCGCCTTGGCAATGCCGCTGTCGGGGCCGCTGGCGGGGCCGGGGGCCAGCCAATCCAGCTTTTTCGCCAGCACGACGCCCAGGTCCATGCCCAGCAGGCGGGCGTTCCGGCCCACGGTCTCCAAGATGCATTCCCGCTGGCATTTAACCGGCGCGTTGTCGGCCCGGGGCAACTCAACCTCGAAATTGCCAAGACGCTTGCCGCTGCGCACGTCCAGCAACCGGCCGGTGATCCGCGTCCTGATCTTGGTGGTATAGCTCAATTGATTGGCCGAGGCGTAGATGGCGAAGATCACCGCGACGTCCATGGGCGGGCGTTCCATGGACTTGGCGATGTCAATAATTTCGGCGTCCGTGCGCCGGGTCCGTCCCTGGGCGAATTTGCCCAGGGTGACGGCGGTCTCATCATAGATGTTGAAACCCTCGTCGTTCAGTTCATTGGCCAGCGCATCCAGCACCCGTTTGAAGACCCGGCCGTTGCGCGGCACCGTGTCCTTGTCCGCGTCCTCGCCGATAATCAGGATATTCGGCTCCTCGCCCGCGATGGCGGCCTTCAACGGCAGCATCCCGGCGATCCCATGCAGCCCGCCGCCACGATCCCGTAAATCCCAGGCGTAAATTGTGTTGTTTTCATCTCGGTTCTCCTCCGCTCAAAGACGTTTCATCAATGCCGCCCTTGTTATGCGCTGGCCAGGGGCGGTTTTTCGAGGGCCGCGCGGCAAAGATGAAGAAATGCTTCCATCTGAACAGAATATAGCGGGAAGCCAAGTTGTTTCCAAATACCAAAAGTTGCAATTGCGCGATCGGCGTAGGGTTGATTGAATTATGGCCGCGGCCAAGCAATTGCGTAATATGGGCCGTTAAATAAACCGTACACAAAAAGGAGCGTGCCCGATGTCTTGGGAAAAGGAAGTTCAGGAACTGGAAACCCGGCGCGCCTTCGCGGCCCAAATGGGCGGCGAAGAGGGCGTGGCCCGGCAACGCCGGCGCGGCAAACTGACCGTGCGGGAGCGTATCGACGCCCTTTCCGATCCGGGCTCCTTTCGTGAATTCATGGGGCTGACGGGAACGGGCACGTATGAAGACAACGAACTGAAACATTTCCTGCCCCGCGGATTGGTGGAAGGCATCGTCAAGATCGATGGCCGCAAGGTCATTCTGACGGCCGGGGATTTCACGGTCCGGGGCGGCTCGGGGGGCACTGGCGGTGGCATGGGGATGGAGATGCGCGCCTCGAAACGCGCCCTGGAATGGCGCCTGCCCTACGTGCGGCTGTTGGACGCGGCGGGGGGCAGCGTCCGCGCGTTCGAGGAAATGGGCCGCACCTACCTGCCCGACGGCAATGAATGGGTGCAATACGAAGTACAGCAACTCTCCGCCGTGCCCGTCGTCTCCGCCGTCCTGGGCTCCGTCGCCGGGCTGCCGGCGGTGCAGGCGCCGCTGTCCCATTTCTCGATCATGGTCGAGGGGATGAGCCAGATTTTTCCCGGCGGCCCCCCGGTGGTGAAGGCCGCCCTGGGCTATGACATCACCAAGGAGGAGTTGGGCGGCGACCACATCCATGTGCGGGAAAGCGGCTGCGTCGATAATCTGGCCAAGGACGAGGCCGACGCCTATGAACAGATCCGCGGGTTTTTGAGCTATCTGCCTTCCAACGTGCATGAAATGGCGCCCCGTGGCGATACCTCGGACGATCCCGAGCGGTGCGAGGAGATGCTGCTGTCCGCCATGCCCAAGGACCAGCGCAAGATCTATGATGCTCGGAAAATCCTCCGCGCCGTGGTCGATCGGGATTCGTTCTTTGAAATCGCGCCCTACTATGGCCGCGCCCGTATCACCGGCCTGGCCCGCCTCAATGGCTATTCCGTGGGCATCATGATCAACAATCCGCGCTTCAACGGCTCCTCCACGGACGTCGCGGCGGGCAGCAAGACGAACCGGCTGATCCAGCTTTGCGATACCTTTCACATTCCAATCATTTCGCTGTGCGACGAGCCGGGCTTCATGGTCGGGCTGGAGTCCGAGAAACAGGGAATTGAGCGCGCCGGCGCCCGCATGATCGCTACCGTGTGCAACAGCCGCATGCCCTGGGCCACCGTCGTTCTGGGCCGGGTCTATGGCGTCGCCGGGCAATGCCACCACCGCCCCACGGGGATGTTCCGCCGCTATGCCTGGCCCTCGGCGAATTGGGGCAGCATGCATATTTCGGGCGGCGCGGCCGCGGCCTACCGGGCCGAGATCGAGGCGGCGGACGACCCGGATGGCAAACGAGAGGAGATCGAGACGCGGCTACGGGCCCTGGCCTCGCCATTCCTCACCGCCGAGGCCACCGGCCAGGACATCATCGACCCGCGCCAAACCCGGCCCCTGTTGTGCGAATTCGTCGAAGACGCTCAGCGCATCTTGCATTCGCAACTGGGAACGCCGCATATTCCCTATCTACCCTGAACAATCTTGGCGGGACCGCCATGGACGAGAAAAAACTCAAGGCGCTGCGGGAAAAATACGGTAACGCCGCCGGCGATGTGGTGTTCGATCCCAAGTTCAAGGCGGTGGCCGATAAATTATTCAAGGATGACGGCAGCCGTTCCCTGCCCTATGGCGGTCTGCCGACGTTCATGGACCTCAAGCACGTGGAGGATTTCTCCGCTCTCGATATCGCCGTGGTCGGCGTGCCCATGGATCTGGGCGTGACTAACCGCCCCGGCGCCCGTTTCGGGCCACGGGCGATACGGGGCATGGAGCGCATCGGGCCCTACAATCACGCCCTGGAAATCACCCCCGACGCGGCCTGCAAGGTGGCCGATGTGGGCGACGTGCCGTTCCGCAGCCGCTTCAACCTGGAACATTGTATCGAGGATATCGAGGCGCATTTCAGGCGCCTCACCGAGGCCGGCGTCCGCACCCTGGCCATCGGCGGCGACCATTCCATCTCCTATCCCATTCTGAAAGCCATCGCGGCGCGGCATGGACCGGTGGCCATGGTTCATATCGATGCCCATTGCGATACCTCCGGTGAATATGACGGCTCTAAATTTCATCACGGCGGGCCGTTCCGGCTGGCGGTCCTGGACGGCCTGATCGATCCCGAGCGGACCATCCAGATCGGCATCCGCGGATCGGCGGAATTCCTCTGGGAGCTGTCTTACGAAGCCGGCATGACCGTCATCCATGTGGAGGAATTCACCGCGATGGGTGTCGGGGCGGTGATTGAAAAAGCCCGCGCCGTGGTCGGCGATGGGCCGGTCTACGTGACCTTCGACGTGGATGGCCTGGGTGAATTCAGGCGCGAAGTGCAACAATTGATATCTCTCTGGCGTCCTTCGGAGATCTTCCTCGACAGCCGCCCATGGGGTGGTTTTCACCTTATGGGGATGGCAGGCAAACAGCGTAGAACCCATTGTAAGTCAAGGGTGCGAAGCGCTGCGAAGCAGTCTTGGCCCTTTACTTTCAATGGGTTCTACGCGACCTCTCCATCATCTCAAAATGTTGCACTTCGCATCTGAATCCACCGGGTACTGTGAAGGTGTTGTTATATATTTTCGTATTACTTGATTTATTCAAATAAATCCCAACCTCATTGGGGCAGTTCATGATTATATTATTACGCATTATCCCGTCTGAATGTTCCGTCCCGCCCACCGGCTCATCGAACAGACCCTTGCCCGTTCCGCCGCCGCCGAATGACAGACCAACCCTGATGTGACCGGAATGGGCAAGTTCGCAAATCACAAGATTGCGTTCGAAAATACCCTCCCGGGACATCCCCTTTAAGAACGCGGCATAAGAAATTTTGTCTCTGCCGGATTTCGCGAAATCAGCGATCAAATTGCCACGAATAATGATACGTCTTCCGCCCACCACATCTATCGGCGTGACCGGGTTGCCGGTGTCGCGGATGGCGGAGTTAAAAAAAATGTTGTTTTCGATCAATACGTCATTGGGATAAATTCGTTGCGGCCTTTGGCCCTTTTTTACGGACCTGTCGTTTGTGCCATTCATTTTTATCATCGCGTTGTATTCATGCAGACGATTGCCGCGAATGATCACCCCCTGGGCATTGCCAAATATGTGAAACGCATGTTCGCACCACTGATCTTTCGAGCATACACCTTCGACGTCCAGGTTTTCGACGATCCAATAGGGTGCGCTGACGTTGAACGCGACGCCGCCGCCCTTGATGCGAACATCACCCAGTTTGGCCGCGCGAAGTATGATTGGCGCGTTTTTTTTGCCCGGCCTATCAAGCTTAATCTTGTGACGGAATTCGTAGGTGCCGGGCGCGAGGGTTAGGACGTCGCCGGGTTGCGCCCGGCGGACGGATTGAGCCAACTCCTCAAAGGTTGCGATGTGCTTCACCGTGCCGGCGGCGGCGGGCTCCATCGGCGAAAATACGAACCCGAACGCCAGCAGCAATATGGCTTGCACGCTCAACCATCGCGATCTCTTAAAAAAAACCGATGTGCCGGCTTTTTGTTGCGCCATGATACCTCCGATGCTCTATTTCATGCAGTATAAGGTTAAAAAACCGTATTAAACCAGGGACAAGGCGGTCATTCAGGACGACAAACCGCAGTATTCGCGACACTGGACCGCCGGTAATTTTGGGGATTCCGAGTGGCAATGCCCGTGGATGCCGGGATGTCGTGTAGAATGGCTCCAATCAATTGAAAAAGGCTCTGAACGGCGGGACATCACGAACCATGGCAACCGGCAAATCGGGATTCGAGGCAGCGGCGACGGCGCGCCGGCAGGCGCCGGCCACGGAACGCAACCGGGGGCCGATCCTGAGCATATTGCGCGACGTCATGCCGGCCCCCGGCATCATATTGGAAGTTGCCTCCGGCACCGGTCAACACGGCGCCTGGTTCGCGGCCGCGTTTCCGGAACACCGCTGGGCGCCGTCGGATCGGGACCCAGGCGCCCACGCCGGCATCGATGCGTGGGGCCACGACGCGCCGGCGGGGAATATTTTGCCGTCGCGGCGACTGAATGCCGCGGACGGGGATTGGCCGGTCAAGGACATCGCCGATGATCTGGTGGCCATATTCAGTGCAAATATGATCCATATCGCGCCCTGGGAGGCGGGGCTGGGTCTGCTGGCCGGGGCCTCGCGTCTGCTGCCCGCCCACGGGATACTATTTTTATACGGCCCCTTCCTGCGCGGTGGACGGCCGGTTTCGGAAAACGACCGTCAATTTGATCTATCCTTGCGGGCGCGGGATCCATCATGGGGCTTACGCGATCTGGATCGCGTGATCGAGGACGCCAGATCCAACGGCCTGGAACTCAGCCGCAAAGAAGATATGCCGGCGGGTAACCTGTCGTTGATTTTCCGTCCCGCGCCTTGAGGCTCAATTCTTGTCCGAAAGACGGTCCAATTGGCGTTGCATCTGGGCCAGTTGCTGGCGCAAGCGATCCAGTTCGCCATCGCCATCGGTGGGGCGTTCTGGCGCCGGCGGCTGTTTTGGCGGGGTATGTTCGTCCGAATTGCCGGCTGTTCGCGCGAACGGCGTGAACATGCCCATGGCCTGTTGAAACATTGCCATGTTCTGGCGGCCCAAATCCTCCATCTGGCGGAATGGATTGGCGTCCCCCATGCTGTCCGTCATGTGCTGGCGGAACCGGTCCTGATTATGGGTAAAGGCCGCCATCGCGCTTTCCAGATAACCGGGCACCATTGTTTGCAAACTATCGCCGTAAAAGCCGATCAATTGCCGCAAAAATGATATGGGCAGCAAGTTCTGCCCCTTGCTCTCTTCCTCGAAAATGATCTGCGTCAGTACGGATCGGGTAATGTCTTCGCCGGTTTTGGCATCCTGAACAACGAAAATCTGGCCGTCCTTAACCATGGAGCAGAGCGTGTCCAGCGTCACATAAGAGGACGTCGCGGTATTGTAGAGCCGCCGGTTTGCGTACTTTTTGATGACGATCGCGTCATCGGTATCGCTCGACTTTTCAACCATGCCCGCCTCATCATACCCGCCGCCGGCAGTATTCTTGGACCGCGATTGGTTAACGAAGTCCTAATATGGACCGCCTATGTTGCAGTGCGCAACAAGTTCGTGAAATCTTTGTTGCATTGCGTCATGACCGCCCGCCGCCGCCGGCCTATAGTGGGGCCATGACACAGCCTGATCTGGCCGATTTGGCCCGGCGTTATCTGGACCTTTGGGAGCGGCGGATGGCCGCCTCCACGACAATGACGCCAAGCGTGGCGATGGCCGAGGCGGCAATAATCATGGCCGGGGCCTTGACGGAGTTGGAGCGGAGCGGAAAAGAGGAGAGGAAGGGTGGACCAACAACAACGTCGCCTGCGCCCGCGGCCCCTGGCGCTGCATCTGTCGACGGCGATGACAACCATGATCAGCTCGCTCGCCGCCTTGCCGAGTGCGCGGAACGGTTCGCTGCCCTGGCCGCGAGAACTCAACCAGGCGGCGGCGGAGCTGACGGCGGACTTGAGGCGGAGTGATCCCCAGGCGTTGTTTCAAGCCGTGGCCGGCGAATGCCAAAACCGGTTAAGCGCCACGCTGGCCGGCGTGGGGGCCTATCAAGAGGCCGAGAGACCGCACCATCAGCACAGACCGGGCCGGGAGATTTGGCGCCAGGGCGGCACGTCTCTGTTGGATTATGGTGGCGACGGCCCGCCCCTGTTGTTCGTTCCTTCCCTGATCAACGGCGCGCGGATCCTCGACCTGACGCCGGAGCGGGGCTTGCTGTCATGGCTGCGCGGCGAAGGTTACCGGCCTTTCCTGGTGGACTGGGGGGCGCCCGGCGACGAGGAACGGCGGTTCTCGCTGGATGACTATATTTGTCGCCGCCTTTCATCCGTGATGGATATCGTGCGGCGGCGGGACCAACGGCGCCCGGCGCTGATCGGCTATTGCATGGGTGGCAATTTAGCACTGGCCTTGGCATTGCGGCGCCAGGACGAATTGTCCGGCCTGGCGCTGTTGGCGACTCCCTGGGACTTTCATGCCGGCGCCATTCAAGGCGCAATGCTGGAAACCTTGGCGCCAGGTCTGGAAGATCTGCTGCGGGGTTTCGGAGTCTTTCCAGTGGATATGCTGCAGGCCTTGTTCGCCGCGCTGGACCCCGGTCTTGCGCAACGGAAATTCCGCCACTTCGCGACCCTTGATCCCCAAAGCGCGGAAGCCGTTCATTTCGTGGCCTTGGAGGATTGGGTCAATGACGGCGTCCCCTTGGCGGCCCAAGTAGCCCGAGACTGTCTGATAGGTTGGTATGGCGACAAAAACCCAGGGCGCGGCGGCTGGGTGGTGAAAGGCGAATCGGTTGATCCGGCGCAGCTTCGGCTGCCGGTATTGGTGGCGATCCCGGAGGCCGACCGCATCGTGCCGGCCGCATCGGCGCAAGCGTTGGCCGATGCCATCGCAGGCGCCGAGGTGATCCGGCCCAAGGCGGGCCATATCGGCATGGTCGTCGGACGGCGCGGCAAGAGCGGCCTATGGTGGCCGCTTTCACGCTGGCTGGATGGAATATTGGCAGGCGCGGAATAGATTGAATTGGAGGGCCGGATGATGGGCAAAGTGGCATTGGTTACGGGCGGCACCCGGGGCATCGGCCGGGGCGTTTGCGAGGCCCTGAAGGAGGCTGGATACGTGGTTGGCGCCAATTACGCCGGCAATGATGAAGCGGCCGAGCGATTTACCGATCAAACGGGCATCGCGGCGTACAAATTCGATGTCGGCGATTTTCAGGCTTGCCAGGACGGCATTGCCGCCGTCGCGGCCGATCTGGGCGATATCGGCGTGTTGATCAACAACGCCGGCATCACCCGCGACGGCACCTTGATGAATATGAGCCATGAAGACTGGCAGGCGGTCGTCCGGGTAAATCTAGGAGGCTGTTTCAATACCTGCAAGGCGGTCTTTCCGGCCATGCGCGAGAGCCATTTTGGCCGCATCGTCAACATCGGCTCGATCAATGGCCAGGCCGGGCAGTACGGCCAGGTCAACTATGCCGCCGCGAAATCCGGCATTCATGGTTTCACCAAGGCCCTGGCCCAGGAAGGCGCGCGTTACAACATCACGGTCAACGCCATTGCGCCGGGCTATGTGGACACCGATATGGTGGCCGCCGTGCCGGACAATGTGTTGGAAAAAATCATCGCTAAAATCCCGGTCGGCCGTTTGGGACACGCCGACGAGATCGCCCGCGCGGTGATGTTCCTGGTCGCTGATCAGGCAACATTCGTCACCGGGTCAACCATGTCCATCAACGGCGGCCAGCACATGTATTGATGGTGGAAGCTGATCCAGGCCGCCAGCGCCGGGCCACGGCGATTGGCTTCGTCGCGGTGTTGCTGTGGGCCCTGCTGGCCCTCTTCACCGCCGCCACGGGCCGCGTGCCGCCGTTGCAGTTGGCGGCCATGACATTCGGCCTCGCCTTTTTCCTGGCTTTGGGCAAATGGCTGCTGCGCGGCGAAAATTTCCTGATCCATTTGCGCCAGCCACCCCTTGTCTGGGGGGTCGGGGTGGGCGGTCTGTTTGGCTATCACTTTTTTTATTTTCTCGCCCTGCGCAATGCCCCGGCGGTCGAGGCCAGTCTGATCGCCTATCTTTGGCCCCTGTTGATCGTCCTCTTCTCGGCCCTGCTGCCGGGTGAAAGGCTACGTTGGTGGCATCTGGCCGGCGCCGTGACCGGCTTGGCGGGCGCCGCCGTGTTGATCCTTGCCGGGCGTGGATATTCGGCGCCGGTGCAGTTGATGCCGGGACATTTCGCCGCCATGGCCTGCGCGCTGATCTGGTCGGGTTACTCCATCCTCTCGCGGCTCCTGGGGCATGTGCCAACCGATGCCGTGGGCGGGTTTTGCGGCGCCACCGCCCTGTTGTCGCTTTTGGCCCATTTGGTTTTTGAATCCACGGTATGGCCAAGCGGTTTGTCGCAATGGCTGGCCGTCGCCGGTTTGGGTCTGGGGCCGGTGGGTCTGGCCTTTTTCTGTTGGGATCACGGGGTTAAGCACGGCCACATTCAGGCTCTGGGGGCTTCTTCCTACGCCGCGCCGTTGCTTTCCACGCTGATCCTGATCCTGTTCGGTTTCGCCGCCGCGACGTGGGCCGTGCTGGCGGCCTGTCTGTTGATTACCGGCGGCGCGGTGCTGGCATCGCTTGACCTGCTGCGGCCCGGCAAACGCTAGACCCATTTCGAAATTGAATGATTCGGGCCTAGCTCTCTTCGCTCACGCTTGTGCGCAAGGGCGCACCGCTCCGCGTGGGCGGCGCATAAGCGCCGGGCCGCGGTCGCGACCTTGATCGACCATTTCAATCTCGAAAATCGTCTAATCCGGTTCCCGGGCCGCCGGGGGCCGGTCACGGTCAGAGCAGGAACAGCGCGGCCAGACCGAGGAAGACGAAAAACCCGACCACATCGGTAATGGTCGTCAGTAACACCGTGGCGGCGATGGCCGGGTCGATGCCGGCGCGGTCCAGGCCCAGGGGGATCAGGGTGCCGGCCAGACCGGCCACCACCAGATTGATCATCATGGCGACGGCGATCACCACGCCCAAGGCCGGTTGAGCGAACCAAAACGCGGCGACCAGGCCAACCAGAACGGCGAACAAAACGCCATTCAAGGCTCCGACCAGCAGTTCCTTGCCGACGATGCGCAGGGCATTGGCGGCGGTGAGCTCGTGGGTGGCCAGGGCGCGCACGGCCACGGTCAGGCTCTGAGTGCCCGCATTACCGCCCATGGAGGCGACGATCGGCATCAAGACGGCCAGGGCGACGATCTGTTCGATGGTGGCATCGAACAAGGCGATCACCATGGAGGCCAGGATCGCGGTACAGAGGTTGAGCACCAGCCAACCGGCGCGGGTCCGGGTGGTGCGGAGCGCGGTGTCGGACAAATCCGTCTCGGACGAGACGCCCGACAGGCGCATCAGATCTTCCTCGGCCTCTTCCTCCAACACGGTGGCGGCATCATCGAAGGTAATGACGCCGACCAGCCGCCCGGCGCCATCGATCACAGGAGCCGAAGCCAGGCGGTATTGCTGGAACAGAAAGGCGACTTCTTCCTGGTCCATGTCGATGGGGATGGTGGTCGACTCGTCCGCCATGATCTCGCGCAACAGGACGGGGCGGCGGGTCCGCATCAATCGGTTCAGGGCCACCTTGCCGATCGGGCGGTGACGGGGATCGATCACGAATATCTCGTAGAATTCGTCGGGCAGATCGTCGGTATCGCGGCAATAGTCGATCACTTGCCCGACACTCCAATAGGCCGGCACGGCGATCAAATCCCGCTGCATGAGGCGCCCGGCGCTGTCCTCGGGGAAGGACAGACCTTCCAGGACGGCGGCGCGGTCCGGTGCCGGGACCCTAGCCAAAACCTGTTCGCGGCGGCCCTCTCCCATCTCTTCCAGCAGATGGACGGCTTCATCCGTATCCAATTCAGGAATGGCGCGGGCCACCGCCTGGGGGCTCATCACCGCCAGCAGATCGGCCAGCACGGTACCGTCCAGATCGATCAGCGTGTCTACGTCCAGGTCATCGCCCAGCGCCAGGACCAAACGCCGGCGGTCCTCGCGCCCCAGCACGACCACCAGATCGGCAATATCGGCCGGGCGCAGCGGTTCGAGCAGATCGCGGATCCGAGCCTCGTGGTTGTCCGCCAAGGCGCCTTCGACGGCGCGGACCAATTCCGTATTGACGGCGTAGACATCCTCGAATGATGTCGGCGCCTCCCGTTCGTCCACCTGGTTCAGCTCGCTCATGGGCGCAGACTACAGCACGGACAACAAAAAACCCCTCGAAAACAATTCGTCTTCAAGGGGTTGTTTTGGCGGTTGATTTGGTGCGGTCGAGAAGACTCGAACTTCCACGAGGTTTCCCCCACAGCGACCTCAACGCTGCGCGTCTACCAATTCCGCCACGACCGCCGCTAATCAACCAAGCTGTTGGGAAATAGCAAATACCGACGTCCGCCGCAAGCACGGAGCAGGCTTCATTCCTCCTCGCCGCTAATGGTTTCCGTCACCTGCACGGCGACATTTTCGCCATTGACCATGATCTCGCCCCGGGCAATGAGTTTGTTGTTGGCCAATATCCAGACATAGTCTTCCGTGGTCGAATCCAATTCAATCACCGCGCCACGACCCATGCGCAGCAGTTGGTGGATCGGCATTTCGGTGCTGCCGATCACCACGGAGATATCCAGTTCCACATCCGCTAGACGTTGGTCGTTCATGAACTGCCCAAACTCGCTGTTACCGTTACCCTGTATAGCTATGCCTGGACATGGTTATGATAGGGTTAAGATCACGGTTGGAACGCGGGACGGGAAGGCGATGGAATGGCGCATCAGTGACGGCCTGATCGACTATGATCTGGCCGTGCGAACCATGGAGGACCGGGTCGCCGCCATCCGCGCGGGCGAGGCCGGGGAACTTGTCTGGCTGTTGCAGCACCCACCGCTTTATACCGCCGGGACATCCGCCAAGGAGGCCGATTTGTTGGATGCGGGCGGCCTGCCGGTCTATCGAACCGGCCGGGGCGGGCAATATACCTATCATGGGCCCGGCCAGCGTATCGCCTATGTCATGTTGGATTTACAGCGCCGTAAACTGGATATCCGTTGCTATGTGGCCATGCTGGAAGACTGGCTGATCGCCACTCTGAAATGTTTCAGCCTGCGGGGCGAACGCCGGGAGGGCCGGATCGGCATCTGGATCGACCGGGGCCGTGGCCGCGAAGACAAGATCGGCGCCATTGGCGTCCGGGTGCGCCGCTGGGTCACCTACCACGGCATTTCGTTGAATGTGGAACCCGATCTGTCCCACTATGCCGGCATCGTGCCCTGCGGCATCCGGGAGGGCGGCGTGACCTCATTGGTGGATCTGGGCCTACCCATCGAGATGGCGGAGGTCGATGTGCAACTGGCGAATGCGTGGCGAAAAATTTTTGCCGAAAAAGCCGTCAACGATTGAATGCCGCTTCCGCGCGGGCCGGCAAGGCGCGGGCTATGGCATCGGCGGTTACATGAATTTCCGCGTCCGGGATTTTGCGCCATTGAATTGCGCTTCATGGACCCGGCCTGATCGATTACGCGAGCCGCCCCTATAGCCCCCGCCCGATAATTACCTTCATGATCTCGTTGGTCCCGGCGTAGATGCGCTGGACGCGGGCGTCGGCCCAGGCGCGCGCGATGGGGAATTCCCACATATAGCCGTAACCGCCGTGCAATTGCAGGCATTCGTCGATGATCTTGCATTGGGTATCGGAGGTCCACCATTTCGCCATGGCCGCCGTTTCCGCGTCCAGCTTGTCCTCCAGCATCAGTTCGATCAGCTTGTCCACGAAGGTGCGGGCCACGGTGACCTGGGTCTTGACCTCGGCCAGCTTGAATTGGGAATTCTGGAATTCGATGATCGGCTGGCCGAAGGCCTCCCGTTGTTTGGCAAAATCGATGGTCCATTCCAGGGCCGCCTCCATGTTGGCCACGGCCGAGACGGCAAGCTGCAGCCGCTCCCAGGCCAGTTCTCGCATCAGGTAGACGAAGCCCTTGCCCTCCTCGCCCAGCAGATTGGTCATGGGCACGCGCACGTCGTCGAAAAACAATTCCGATGTATCCTGCGCCTTCAGACCGATTTTTTCCAGGTTACGGCCCTTGCGGAAGCCCTCGCGGACGGCCTCGACCAGCACCAGGGAGGTGCCCTTGGCGCCCTGATCGGGATCGGTCTTGCAGACCACGATGACAAGGTCGGACATCTCGCCATTGGTGATGAAGGTCTTGGAGCCATTGATGACCAGTTCGTTGCCGTCTTTCAGCGCCGTGGTGCGCACGCCTTGCAGGTCGCTGCCGGTGCCCGGCTCGGTCATGGCGATGGCGCCGATCATTTCGCCCTTGGCCATTTTGGGCAGGAAATGGCGTTTTTGCTCTTCCGAGCCATAGCGGTTGATATAGGGGGCGACGATTTCGGAATGCAGGCCGAAACCGGGGCCGGTGGCGCCGGCGCGGGCCATCTCCTCCATCAAAATTATGCTATAGACGCGGTTCACGCCGCCGCCGCCGTATTCTTCGGGCATGGAGGCGCACAACAGGCCCAGTTCACCCGCCTTCAGCCAGGCATCCCGGCTGATTTTGCCGTCTTTTTCCCATTGTGCGTGAAAGGGCGCGATTTCCTCATCCACGAAACGGCGCACCGTGTCGCGAAAGATTTCGTGATCGCCATCAAACAATGTTCTTTCTATTCCAGCCATGCCGTGTCTCCCAACCAAACCCTGCCGCCGTCATGAGGCGGACTCCGTCGCCAATGATCGTCTTCTTGGTAGAATTTATCGGCTAGACAGCGTTGATCTTGTCCAGCCGCGCGGCGATCAGGCCGCGGTTTTCCTGCAATTCCTCAATCACCTCATCAATGTCCCGGCGCTGTTGCTGCAACACGGCCAGGCGTTTGTTGATCTTCTCCAGGCCCACCGTCAATTGTTCCCGCCCTTCGCCATGCGGGTCGTAGAGATCCAGCATTTCACCGATATTGGAAAGCGAAAAGCCAAGCCGCTTGCCACGTAGAATTAACTTCAGGCGGCCACGGTCCCGGCGCCCATAAACCCGGGCCAAGCCATTGCGCCGCGGTTGCAGCAGGCTCTTGTCTTCATAAAAGCGGATGGCGCGGGCTGTTATGCCGAATTCGCCGGCCAGCTCGCTGATCGTATAGGTCAACTCAGCGGTGGGTTCCGCGACATCTGAACCCGGCATTGATCAACGCCTCTTGTTAAAACATTATCGATAGCCGCATTTTACTTAACGTTAACGTTAACGTCAATTTTGACCTGGCCGTCCCCGGCCGACCGGGCCGGTTCACCGGGCCCCTTCATTGTCAGGATAGCGCAGCCGCGCGCGATCTTAGGAAAGTCCGCCAAAGGGTTAAAAACAATCGAATTTTACTTGCGCCGGCTTCCATATCCGCTAGGGTCCAAACAGTTTCGAAAGACAGGTATTTTTGAGGGGCGGTATGTTGCGAATGGGCATGACGCAACGGGCGGTATTCATGTTTGGCCTCTTGGCCGCCATCTGGCTGTTTCCCTGGACGCAGCCGCGGGCGCGAACCGCCACGGTCGGTGATTTAGAACAGCAGTTCGAGCAGGCGTTCAAGCATATGTTGCTGGACCCTTCAAACCTGGACAAATCCTTCAAATACGCCGAATTGGGCATTCAGATTGGCGATTACGAAGCGGCGATTAGCGCCCTTGAACGCATGCTGTTGTACAATCCGGACTTGCCCCGGGTTCGTTTGGAACTCGGTGTGTTGTATTTCCGTCTCGGCTCCTATGCCATTGCCCGCGCCTATCTGACCCGCGCCGTGGTGGGCGACAATGTCCCCGACGACGTGCGCGCCCGCGTGGCGGTGTTCCTTGATGAGATAGACAGCCGGCTCTCCAACCACCGCTTTTCCGGATCGGTCTTCGGCGGCCTGCGCTATCAGGATAATGCCAACGCCGGACCCGAGCGCGCGGCCATCAGTTTGGCCTCGGCGCCCGGCGGTCAATCCACCCTTGACGCTCAGTTCACCAAAAAAATGGATTGGAACGTCTTCGTTTCAGCAAATTTCAGCCATATTTATGATCCGCAGGTCCATAGCGGCGAGGTCTTGGAAACCGACCTCCTGCTTTATGTATCGCAGCAAAAAAATCAACATCAACTGGATTTGGTTTTTTTGGAATTGACGGTCGGTCCGCGCGGCCAGTTTCTGCGCGAATATCTTGAGAACGCATCGTGGCGGCCGCATGTCGTCGGCTCTGTCGTCAACTTGGATGAATCGCCCTACTATTACTCCTACGGCGCCGGGTTCGATATCGACAAGCAATTCACCAGCAGGACCAATGGCTCTCTAACCACTTCGGTGGTGCGTAAGAAATACCGCGCCGATGGGGGCCGCCTCACCGCGCGGCTGCAAGACGGCACGGAAACGGATATCGAGATCAATGTCCGTCATCAGGCCCTGGATAAGCTGTTGTTGACCACGACCGCGGGCTACACCAATCTGGATACCTCGCAGCCCAACCCGGTGAACTCCGCCAATCCGAACGGCAACACGGAATATGCATTCGGCATTGGGGCCATTTTAACCTATGCCTCGCCGGACAATGTGGACACGGGCCCGTGGACATCGTCGTTGACGGGAACGGTGCTGTATAGCCGTTATCATTCCCCGGATCCGACCATCGACGCGTTGAAAAAACGCAAGGATACCGAGTTGCGCGCGACCCTATTGACCTCCGTGCCGATAACCAGGGATTGGTCGATCACCACAACCTTGGCGCGGACCGTGGTGGATTCCAATTTCTCCAATTTCACCTATACCAACTGGGCCGCCTCTGTTGGCGCTTCGCTGCGGTTTTAAGACGTTTTTAACCTGCCGCCAATTACCGGGGCGGAAAGGCCGGTGGGAACAATTCGCTGGTGCGCCCCATCACATAGTAAGCCGCCAGGGCAATCCAAGCGCGGCTAGCCTGCGCGAACTGGCGCAGGCCGCCGGCAATATCAAAGCTTAACACCAGCGAACGCATGCCGCCCCGCGTGCGGTAATCACAGGGGTAAGCGATGACATTCCAGCCCTGCTTTCGAAATACGCCCAAAGAGCGCGCCATGTGCGTCGCGGAGGTGACGAGCAGCCAAACCTCGTTAGGCCGGGGCTGGACCCGTTCGCTGATCAGACGGGGACTGTCATTGGTGTTGCGGGCCTCGCCCTCGAACAATACGCGGCGCGTATCCAGGCCGGCTTCCTTAAGCAGACGGGCAACCACGTCGGCCTGGGTCAGGACGGATTCGCCCAGCAAATTGCCGTAACCGCCCGAAAACACCAGCTTGGCGTCCGGATACCGCCGGGCCAGAACCGCGAACTCCAACAGCCGGTCGGCATTGTCGTTGACGGAGGTCTGATTTCGCACAATGGCGATGAGGGGCTGCGTCGCGCCACCCAAAACGATGATGCCATCGACCCTTTGGGGCAACCGGCGCATCGGCGGATATTGACCTTCCAACGCCGCCAGCATCAAGGTGCCAATGGGCAGGATCGACAACAACACAATGATCGTCGCGCAGAAAACCAACAAACGCCGACCGGCCCGGCGCCAAGCAGTCACTTGCAAAAACAAAGCGATACAAATCAGCACCAGCAGAATGGTCATTGGGTTGAACGCCAGCCAGATCAGCCTTGGTAGAACAAACGACATTGCGATTAATCCCATGTCCGCCGGCAAATTATGGGGATTTTAGTAATCCTATCGCGCCAGGCAATCAATCCGCGGGAAACAACGGATAAATTGACCAAGGGGCTTATACCCGCCGGCGCCGAACCGGGTTGATATTCAGCTCCCGCTCTTGATGGCGTTCCAATAGCGGTTGTTCAATGTTCCGACCATGCTGTCATGTTTGCTTTCAAGACATCGGCGCAGGCTGGGCAAGCGGCCCTCGGCGACGGCTTGCTGGCATTGCTCGTACATCGTGCGCAGGCGTTGACCGGTCCCCGACGGCGCGCCGGAAAGCCCGTTCCAGCCGATGACCGCATCCCATAATCCCCTCCGCAGCCGGGTGCCGGCCCTGCCGCCAGGGGGCAGCGCATTGATCAGACGGTTGGTCATGCGCGCCACGGGCATCCAATGCTGTTCCCGGTCCACATAAGCGGCGCCGATGGTCCGCAACGGACCGCTACCGGCGGCGATGTCATCGGCTTGCAGGGGTGATTTGTCACCCTTGACCGCAAGCGGTATCAGGGTGGCGTTGTGGGCCACTTTTATTTCGATCCGGCGCAGGCCCAGACGCGCCATGGTCCGCGCGGACATGCCGATGCGGACGGCGACGTGGCTGCGTTCCGCCCTGATCCATAGATCTTTCCCGCCATCCAGTTCGATCCGGCGGCCGTCCCTCGTCGTTGCGAAGGCCACCAGGCGCGAGCCGTCATGCAGACGGTAGGCGGTGCCTTGTACCGGCGAGGCCCGTTCCGGCTGCAGGCAAAAAGCGGTAAATTCGGCGAAACATTCGCCCCGCTGGCATTGCAGCGGCACGCTCGCGTTGGAGGCAACCAGGCCCATCATTTGCGGCGCCGCATTGGCCGGTGACAGCGCGGCGGCAAACCCGAGGGTTACGAACGCGGCGAATAGCATGGTGCGCATCAGCGGTATCTCCCCCCAAGGGCCGGGTTTTGCCCTAATCCAGGTTTGGCGGCCTTGCTAGGCTTAAAATTCGCATGCCGCCCGGTCCCGGTCAAGCTGGTCATGCCGACGGCGCCCGAGGGCGGCGCGGGCAGCGGCAAGGCAATGGGACGGAGCCGGCGGCGGCGGGTAGTGGCGGGAACCGCATAAATCTGTTTATCCGCCTCCATCAACAGCACGCCAGCGAAGGCATGGCCCCATCGCTGGCCGATATTCTCCCATGCCCCCGCCGCGCGCAACAACATGCGGGAGGTAAAGGGAGGAATATACAAAGCCGAGGCCCGTTCGCCGGGCAGAAACAAATTATCGCGCAACAGGCGTGATAGCTGACTTGGACTATAGGGATGGCCTTGGCCAAAGGGCGTGCGCTCCATCCGTGCCCAGATGCCCCCTCTGTTCGGCACGACGACCAGCAACCGCCCGCCGGAGGTCAGAACCCGCCAGGCCTCGCGCAGCAAGGGGGCAACCTGTTCGGTGTTTTCCAGCCCGTGGATCAGCAACACCCGATCGACGCTGGCATCGGGCAGCGGCAAATCCATTTCATCCACCAGCGCCACCTGGTTGCGGTCGCGGATGGGCCAGCGGTGCACCCCCTGCGGGGCCGGCATAAAGGCCAACACCCGCCGCGCCTCGCCCTGAAACTGCCGCAGATATGGCGCCGGGTATCCCAGCGCCAATAAATCCATGCCCTTCACATCCCCCCATATTTGGCGGATACGATAGCGCAGCAGTTTGCGCGCCACTTGGCCGAGTCGGGTGGCGTAAAATTCTCTTAGATCGATGACATCGGGTCGCATGACGCCTCAATTTATAGGCATCGGCTATCTGTCTTCAAGCGTTCATCCGGCTCGCCCAGCCTTCGCCTACAAATTGCCGCGCGCATTCAGCTCGTCGAACAACGCATCGATGATGCGGTCATTGATTTCAACATGGTATTTTTTGCGCAAGGCGGAGCGGTATTGCGCCAGGACATCCTCCGTCATGGAGGAGCGGATGAAATCGCTCAGGCGCTTGAGGGAGGCTTGCGCGGTCTTGGGGTCGGCCTTGGTTATACCCACGACGCGCACGACCGAATGGCCGCCGCCGCCCAGCGCCGGCCCTTCGGCGATTTCACCCTTGCGCAGGC
>JAYGEB010000252.1:0-19763 GCA_046582595.1 Alphaproteobacteria bacterium
CTCGGCGATTCAACATTAGTTGAAATTTGCTCTATGGCTCCACCCGCCCGGTGGCATTGCCCATGACGACCACGTCGCCTTTTTGGTTGGTGGTTGTCAGCTTAATGTCCACCAGGGTCTCGCCGCCTTCTTCACGGATCGCTTCAATGACCGCGCTGCCCGTCAGGTCGTCGCCCGGCCAGACCTGATTGGTGAAGCGGACGCCGAATTTTTTGATGTTCTCGGGCCCGAACAGATTGGTCACCACCCGGCCGGTCATGCCCATGGTCAACATGCCATGGGCGAAAACACCAGGGTATCCTGCCGCCTCGCGGCAATAGACATCGTCGGTGTGCAGGGGATTGTAATCTCCCGAAGTGCCCGAATACATCACCAGTTGGGTGCGTTTGAGGTCTTCCACCAGGACCTCTTCAAAGGTATCGCCGACGGAAATTTCGCTTGCCTTGATTGTCATGGCTTGCCTCCTCAATTCTGATCCACGGGACGTTCGGTCTTCACGCCGACGCCTCGGGCGGTGCAGACCAGCGTGCCGTCCTGGTCCCGGTATTCCGTGATACGCTCGGAAAACATCAACTTGCCGGCGCGCTTGCTTTCTTTCTCCCAGGTCTTGCCCGGCTTGGTGACGGCGGTCAGCACATCGCCCGGCCGGATCGGCCGTTCGAACTCAAAATGCTGTTCGGCGTGCAGCCCGCCCGAAGAAGACGCCTTGCCCTCCACCCCGCTGGGGTTCTTGCCGGAGCCGAACCAGGCCTCGCCCGGTTTGATGCGCAGGAAATAATCCGGATCGAACTGGGCCACGGACTGCGGAAAGGTTGGCGGCGCGGCGGTGTCTTCCGTGCCCGTATCGGGAACGGAAAAATCGCCAATGGACCGCCGAAACATCATGATATGCGTTGCTTCGACGGGAAACGTGATGGTTTTTTCGTCTGTCATTGTCTGGTGCCATGGCCTTTGCTGGTTTCAATTTCCTCCGTGCCGAAAATCCATGCCTGAAGGCAAGGATCATGGGCCCTGCCCCTAGGGTTTCACATCTTGACGGCAATCCGCAAGCCACCAAATCGCCGAATGCGCATTTGCATGAATTGCGCCCAGGGCTTTGGCCGAGAGATGGGATAGGGCGTGACGATGCAAACTGCTTGATGTATCAACGCGGGCGTCGGGATTACCGTTTGACGGCGGTCAAAACTAATCCATTCAGCAAATCGGCGTGCCGCATGATGGACATGAAGGATTGGCGGACGGAATGGGAGCTGCTTCTCCTGAGCGCGCAAGCGCCTTTCGAGAGCGGCAAACGGGCCCGCATTGAAAGCCTGCTCGACGGTCCGGTGGATTGGGAATACCTGATCGAGACGTCATATGCGCACGCCGTTACGCCGCTGCTCTGCCGGACCCTGGGTCTGGTTGCCCCAAATCTAGTTCCCCCCGACGTGGCGGAGGCGGCGCGGGCGAATTTGGAAGAAAATCGGTCGCGCAACAATTTGATGACCCAGGAGTTGCTGCGAATTCTTGCCGGGTTGGCGGGCGCGGGTATCCCCGCCATTCCCTTCAAGGGGCCGGTCCTGGCCGAACATTACTATGGCGATCCAAGCCTGAGACGCTACGCGGATCTCGACTTTCTCGTTGCCGAGGACGCCGCCCAGGAGACGCTCGGGGTTTTGCGCACGCTTGGTTACACAGGTTCGGGTCAGGTATCGTCAAAAGACAAGACATTCACCCTCACGCCGCGCCAGGATGCGGCGCTATGGCGGTATGCGGGCGAGTATTTATTCTTCCATGCGGAAAAGCCGATCGCCATCGAACCCCATTGGGCCTTTGTCCCGCCGACCTTCGGGCTCGATCTCGATTACGCCAAACTATGGGCAAGGGCGCGGCAGGGCGTGCTGGCCGACAGCGCCATCCTTGTCTTGAGCCGGGAAGACACGCTGTTGGGCCTGGCGCTGCACGGCGCGAAATCCCATTGGAGCCGCCTGCAGTGGATCTCCGATCTGGACCGGGCCATGAAATGCGAAACGGATGTGGACTGGGAAGCGCTGCTTCACGAAGCGCGGCAAATGGGCATTTTGCGCATTCTGCTGGTCGGATTGCAGCTCGCGCGCCTACTGTTCGGAACCGAGTTGGACGCCGGCGTCGGCGCCGCCATGGCCAACGATGCCGGCGCGGAGGCGGTGGCGTCCGAGCGCGCGGCCACGTTGTTCCACGAAAATGCCCCGCCCGCCTCGACATCCGGAATTTCCCGCGACTGGCTCCGCATGCTCGACCATAACCGGCAAAAATTGGCTTATGTCTTTCGCACCATGGTGACCCCGCGGGTCCAGCACTTCGAGGCATTGCCCCTGCCGGATTGGCTATTTCCGGCCTACTACCTCTTCAAGCCGGCCCATGATTACCTTGCCCTGCCACTGTGGCTGGCGGCCAAAAAACGCGGCCTGGTGAAGGGCGCGCCGTAACGGCGGGCGGGCTCGAAGATATGGCTGGGAGCGTGCGGCGGATTGCAACGATTATTTTGCCGCCGTCCCGGCACAGCCAACTGCTTTAGTCTATTGCGGAATCGACGAGATACCTGCCTGGGCCGTTTTTGATCTGGCCGAAAGCATCAGGGCCGCGGCGGGGGCCGCCACGGCAATGGTGCCGGCCTTTTTCAGGAACGCGCGGCGTTCTTCTTGCACGGTTTCCTGGCCGGCATTCTTTTTCTCATCCATTTTTCATATTTCCTAGATTTGGTTAATCGGGCATCGAAATTCCGTTTCATCCGATATTACGCAATTCCCGCGCCAGTTTTCTGAAATCAATGATTTCAATACCTTACGCCATGCCCTGAAAATGAATTTATGAAATATGTAAAGAATTCCGACAGTATTTTCATCAAAGTGGGTGGCCGGGCGCGGGAGCCGGCGGCACGGCTATTCAACGTTGGTTGAAAATGCACTAGCGGCGGCGGAATTGCTTGGCAAGCGCCAGGCTTTGCTTTTGGTAGTTGGAGCCGATGTCCTGGCCGTAGATACGGTCGGGGACGGAGGTTAGGCGTTCGTAGACCAGGCGGCCCACGGTCTGGCCGTGTTCCAGCAGGAAGGGCACGTCGTGGCTGCGCACTTCCAGCACGGCGCGGGTGCCCTCGCCGCCCGCCGCCGCCCAGCCGAAGCCGGGGTCGAAGAAGCCCGCGTAATGCACCCGGAATTCGCCCACGAGGGTATCGTAGGCGACCATTTCTGCGGCATGATCGGGGGGCACCGAGACCGCCTCGCGGGAGGCCAGGATATAGAAATCATCCGGGTTCAGCACCAGGCCGGTGCCGGTGCCGGTCCCCGCGTGGATGGGCTCCCAAAAATCCGCCGGGTTGTAGTGGCCGATTTTTTCGATGTCGATCAAGGGTGCGTGGGGCCGGGCCTTGTAGCCGACCAAACCGTCTCCGCCGGCACTCTTTTCGCCGCCTTGCAGATCGACCGTCAGGGCAATACCGCCCGAAATGTTCTCGGCGCCGGCCTCGCCGTGGACCAGGGGCGAACGCTGATGCAGGCGGCCGAGCTCCGCGTCGGAGAGGCGATGCTCCCCCCGGCGCAGGCGCAACTGGTTCAGCCTGACCCCGGTACGGACCAGGATCGAAAATGTGCGCGGCGCGATTTCGGCATACAGCGGGCCATCGTAGCCGCCGTCGATGCGGTCGAATTCGCTGGCGCCATCGGTGATCAGCCGGGTGAAAACATCCAGCCGCCCGGTGGAGCTTTTCGGATTGGCGATGGCGGAGAGGCGTTGCGGCAGGGACAATCGTTCCAACAGCGGGACAATATAAACACAGCCCCGCTCCAGCACCGCGCCCTGGGTCAGGTCGATCTGGTGCATGGTGAACTGTTCGATCTTTTGCGCCATGGGCGTGCCGGGGCCGGGCAGGAACGAGGCGCGGACGCGGTAGGCCACCGCGCCCAGGCGCAGATCAAGGCTGGAAGGCTGAACCTGGCCGTCCAGCAGCGGCTGCGCGGCGGTAATCACGCCATCCCGCCACAGGGCCGAAATTGCCTGCCGGGGCAAAATTCCGCTTCCGCCCGCCGCCCCGGGCTTGGTCTGACTGTCCCGCTCCGTCACCGCGATACTCATTCCATAGCCTTCAATGATCTTGCGCCGAGCCAAGGATAGAGTAAAACGACTGTAATTTCAATGGCTTGCACGACTGAACCAGATCAAACTATCCACATGGGGTATGACCAATTGGCGCTTTGCGAAGCGCCGTTGGGGCAATAACATAGAGCATCGCTCCCCATAATTACGGCAACTCACAGGCCAAGCTTGGCACTTACCCACAACCACTAGAGCAATTTTCAATCAATCGGATGAGCTTTCGCGACCCGGGTGATTGGTTCAAATGCTCATTTCTTAAGAGTCCGGGCAGGTTTAAAAAGAACATGCCCTAGGCAAAGGAAACAGCGCCATGATCGTCAAGGACATCCACACCACGGCACTTTCAATTCCCTTCACCGATCCGCCCCGGTGGAGCGCTGATTACAACCGGCCGCGGGAAATTCTGGTGGTGGAGATCGAGACCGCCTCGGGGATCACGGGCATGGGTTATCTCATGGTTTTGTCGGGCGGATTGCGGACCATTCAGGCCTGTATCGAGGAACTGGTGGCGCCGGTGGTGCTGGGCCGTTCCATCGCCTCGGTGGAGGCGATCTGGCGGGATATCTGGCGGGCGACCTATTGGGTCGGGCGCATGGGCGTCACCGTGTTCGCCCAATCGGCCATCGATATCGCGCTCTGGGACGCCCTGGGCAAACAGGCCGGGCTGCCGCTTTTTCAGCTTTGGGGCGGCGCCGGGAATGGCGATCCCATTCCGGCCTATGGCTCGGGCTGCTGGCGCGGCCTGGGGCGGGAGGGCATGATCGAGAAGGCCCAGGCCTATGTGGGCCGCGGCTTCGACGCCATCAAAATGCAGACCGGGCATATGTACGATCACGACACGGATGTGGCCAACGTGGCCGCCATGCGGCAGGCCCTGGGCGATGGCGTCGCGATCATGGTCGATGTCAACATGGGCTGGACGGCGGACGAGGCCATCGCCGTGGGCCGGCGCCTGGACGACCATGACATTCATTGGCTGGAGGAACCCGTGGTGGCGGAGGATTTTGCCGGCTACTTCCGCATCGCCGATGCCCTGAAAACCCGCGTGGTGGGCGGCGAAAGCCATTTTACCCATCACGACCTGGCGCCGTTTTTCGAGACCCCGAAAATCCCCATCCTGCAGCCCGACATGATGCGCGGCGGCCTGACCCAGATGCGCCGCATCGCCACCCTGGCGGACGCCAAGGGCATCCGCATCGCGCCGCACCTGTTTCACGAGTTGATGGTCCAGGTGATGGCCGCCATCCCCAACCCGGACGTGCTGGAATATATCGATTTCCTGGACGACCTCTGGGTCGAGCCGGTCTTGCCCGTGGGCAATCTCTTGACCCCTCCGACCCGCCCCGGCCACGGCCTGGCCTTCAAAGAGGAGATCCTGAAGGACTTCAAAATCAAGCCATGATTTATTAAATCGGCGACGTAATAATTAATTAACCTGTTGAAAAAATGAATTAAAAATAATTAATTTTCTATATAGTTATTACGTCGCCATATTAAAAAGATCACCGTATCAAGAGGGGCTAAGTTGGCTGCAGGGTCTTGTCCACCGTCAGGATCAGTTCCTCGATGGTGAAGGGTTTCATCAGGATGTCGTGGACCAGCAAATCCAGGTTGTGGGCCCGGCGTTTTTGCTCCGCGTAGCCGGTCATCATCAAAATCCGCAGTCCGGGATAGTCGCGGGAGACCTTCAGAGCCAGGGCGATGCCATCGACCAGGGGCATGACGATATCGGTCAGCAGCAGGTCATAGGCATCCAGGGTCAAGGCTTCCAGCGCGGCGGAGCCGTCAACCACGGCCTTGACCTCATGGCCGTGCATTTCCAGAACCCGGATCACCAGGTTGCGGACGGATTCCTCATCCTCGGCTATCAGGATTTTCGCCACGGCTCATTCCCGGCCCACGCCGCCTCATTCGGTGGACAATGTGCCAATGTAGGGTAATTCACGATAATAATGGGCATAATCCAGGCCATAGCCAACCACGAATGAATCGCCAATGGCGAAACCCACGAAGTCGGCGGTCACATCGACCTTGCGTTTTTCGGGCTTGTCCAGCAGAACGCAAAGCAGAACGCGTTCGGCGCCGCGGTCTTGCAACAATTGCCGGGCAAAGGCCAGGGTGCGGCCCGATTCCAAAATATCGTCGATCAGCAGAATTTTCGCGCCGCGCACATCGTCGGTAATATCCCGGGTAATGGCGACCTTGCCGCTGCTTTCCGTCCCCGTGCCGTAGCTGGACAGGGTCATGAAATCGATCCGAGGATGCACCCCGAAATGATGCAGGGCGCGCAGCAGATCGGCGGTGAAGACAAAGCTGCCCTTCAGCACCGCCACCACCATGATGTCCGGCCCCAGGGTATCGGCGATATCGGCGGCCAGGGCGCCGACACGGGCGCCGATCTCGCCCGCGGAATACATCACCTCGACCCGCCCCGGCGGACGTTGCGTGGTATCGAAGGTACCAGAGGTTTGGGCGCCGGCTCCGCGGCCGGCACCGCCGGCACCGTCGATCGGCGGCTTATCCGGTCCGCTCATGGCCGGACCATAAATGTCACCGCGAGACCGCGGCCGCCTTCGGGCGGGTCTGGCAGGCGGGTCGAGAACTTGGTCGCTTCGCCTGGCGCCAGATTGTTCTTCGCCGTGGTCGCGGTCCAGCGAAACAGGCGGCTGCCATTTTCGTCGAGGATAACGACCCGCAGGCGCGGCACTGACTGGGGTTCTTCAGAAATATTGGCGACCTCGCCCCGCACGAACAACACCGGCTTGCCCTTTTCCCGCTTGTGTTCCCATTTGACGTTTTGAATAGCCAGACCGAATGTTTCCGCCGCCGATCCCAGCTTGAGCAGCGCATAGAGCTGTCCCGCCGGCGGCCAGATTTCAACGATCTTCGCCCGATAGAAAAAGCCGCCCGCCCCAATGCCCGCCAACACCAGGATCAGGATCAGCCAACCGATCCAGCCGCCCTTGCGCCCCTCGGCCTCCACCGCCCCGCGATCGGCCCGCGCCCTGACCCTCCGGACGGCTTCGCCACCCGATACCGATTTATTCGCCGATGCGGCATCCCCATCGCCGCCCATGCCGTTGCCATGATCCTGCTCATCACCGGCAGCGGCATTGCCATTGGCATCGTCATTGGCGGCATCATCGCCGTTGGCATCATCATTGCCGTTTTCGGGCTCTTGGGGGCCGGCCGGCGCCGGGGCGGCCACGGGGGGCGGCGCCTCTTCGGCAACGGGCATCTGGTGCCAGCTATCGCCGCAATTGGCGCAACGGACCTTGCGTCCAGCCTCGCCCAGGGCGTTGGCGGGGACTTTAAAACGCGTCTGGCAGGCGGGGCAGGATAGGATCATGCAATCTACCGGAAAACCAAGCCAAGTTGTTATAGGAACAACATTACTACGAGGCAAGTTCACACTGGCGGCGGCGCGAAATCAACCGCGCCCGCCGTCCTCGATCCCAGCCCTGGACCCCGGACCTTGCACGTGGCATCTTGCCCCGGACCTGTAACGAGAGGGTATCGGCAGAGTGATTCGCTTTGAAAATGTTGGTGTCCGTTATGGCGTCGGGCCGGAAGTGCTGCGTGATATCAATCTCCATATTGAACCCGGCAGCTTCTATTTTTTGACCGGCGCGTCGGGTGCCGGCAAATCGTCATTGTTGAAGCTCATGTACCTGGCCTTGCATCCCTCGCGCGGCTACATGCGGCTCTTTGGCGAGGATATCGCCCGCATGCACCGGCGCAAGCTTCCCGAACTGCGCCGGCGCATCGGCGTGGTGTTTCAGGATTTCCGCCTGTTGAGCCATCTTTCCATCTTCGACAACGTCGCCCTGCCCCTGCGACTCGCCGGCGAAGACGAGCAGCGCACCCGCAACAATGTCTCCGAGTTGTTGGATTGGGTCGGCCTTGGCGCGCGCCTGAACGACAGTCCCGACACCCTGTCGGGGGGCGAACAGCAACGGGTGGCGATCGCCCGCGCGGTGATTTCCAAACCCAGCCTGCTGCTGGCGGACGAGCCCACGGGCAATGTCGATGACCGCATCGCCTACCGCCTGGTGCGGCTGTTCGAGGAACTGCACCGCTCCGGCACCGCCGTCGTGGTGGCCACCCATAACGATGCCCTGGTGCGGCGCTTTTCCCACCCGGTCCTGGTTCTGGCGGACAACGTCCTGCGCGGGCCCGGCGATGATGCCGGCAAGCCTGGGAATAAGGGATAAGACGCCATGGCGGGCCCCGATCTGATCCCCGATTCGGAAGGCGCGGGACGTTTCCTGCCCTGGGTGGTGGCGGTGATGGTCTTTTTCGCCGCCCTGGCGGGCGCCGCCGGTTTGGCCCTGCATCAGGCCACGGGCACCTGGCGCAATGATATGGCCAACACCATTACGGTGGAGATTTCGCCGGAAAAAGACGGCCAGGCCCGCCTGGCGGCGGTGACCAAGACCCTGTCCGAGACCGCCGGCGTTGACGACGTGCGGCCGTTGGCGGTGGCCGAGATCGCCAAACTGCTGCAGCCCTGGCTGGGCCAGAGCAACCTGATCGGCGAACTGCCCCTGCCTCAATTGATCGATGTGCGGCTGTCTCCCGGCCAGCCGGCCGATCTGCTCATGTTGGCGAAACGGCTGGCCGCCATCGGCCCCGGCATTCGCATCGACGATCACCAGATCTGGCTGGGCAAGCTGATACGATTAAGCCAATCCCTGCAATGGATGATGCTGGCCTGCCTGGCGATGATCTGTTTCGCGACCTGCTCCGTGGTCATATTCGGCACCCGGGCGGCCTTTGCCGCGCATCTGGAAGTGGTCAAGCTATTGCATGTCATGGGCGCGCGGGACGGCTACATCGCCCGGCTGTTCCTCTGGCGCGCCATGGTCATGGGCTTGAAAGGCGGCCTGATCGGGCTGGCGGTGACCGCCACCGCGCTGTTCGCGCTGTCCCGTCTGGCGGCGGACCTGGAGGGGCCGCTGTTCGGTAATTTAACCCTTACGCCGCCGGGCCTATTCGCCTTGGCCACCTTGCCCCTGCTAGCGGCCCTGCTGACCGCGCTGACGGCCCGGCACACGGTTTTGCGCGAACTGTCCCGGATGCCGTGAACCATGGCCACTGGCAGAGCCACGCGCCGATCATGGCCAGGCCGGGGCCTGATGTTGGCGGTCCTGGCCCTTGTTCTGCCGTGGCTGGGCGGATTTCTGCAATTCACCTCGGACCTGCCCCGGCGGACCGGCCAACCGCCCGGCGACGCCATCGTGGTGCTGACCGGGGGCACGGGACGGCTGCGGGTGGGTCTGGAAATGCTGGCGGCGGGCCAGGGCGGGCGCCTGTTGATTTCCGGCGTCAAGAGCGGCATTTCGGCGGCGGAATTGCGGGTCCGGCAGGCCGAGGCGGCCGATATGTTTAGTTGCTGCATCGATCTTGGCTATCAGGCCCATGACACCCGCGGCAATGCCATCGAGACGGCCTTGTGGATGCAGCGTCATGGTTATCAAAGCCTGCATGTCGTGACCGCCTCCTACCATATGCCGCGCAGCCTGTTGCTGTTCCATCAGGCCATGCCGGATGTGACCCTGTACCCCAATCCGGTGTTTCCCAAGCAAGTGAAACTGGCGCAATGGTGGCTGTATCCGGGCACCTTCAAGTTACTGGCGGTGGAGTACGGCAAATACCTGATCAGCCTGTTCAGGGTGCGGCTGACCGATCCGGCCGCCTCGTAGGGAATTCCCATGCGCATGATTCGCTCTAATCTGTTCAATCTGTCGTTTTATGTCTGGACGGTCTGCATGGTCGTGCTGTTCGCGCCCGCCCTGTTGCTGCCCTACCGGGTTACTGTCTGGGGCCAGCGCCAATGGGCCAGGGGCGTGAATTTCCTGATGCGCCAGTGCGCGGGCATTGATGTTGAGTACCGCGGCCTGGAGCATCGCCCGACGGTTGGCGCCATTGTCGCGGCGAAGCATCAATCGGCCTGGGATACCTTGATCTGGCACGCCATCCTGGACGATCCGGCCCTGGTGATGAAGCAGGAATTGTTGGGAATTCCCATCTACGGCTGGATGTGCCGCAAGACCCGGATGATCGCCGTGGACCGCAAGGCCGGCACCAAAGCCTTGCGGGCCATGCTGAAAGACGCACGGGCGGCGGTGGCGCTGGGCCGGCCCATCGTGATTTTTCCTCAAGGCACGCGGGCCCCTCCCGGCTCCTCGGTCGGGGAGGTCCCCTATCAACCGGGCGTCTCGGCGCTGTACCGGGGCCTGGATGTGCCGGTGGTGCCCGTCGCGCTCAACTCCGGCCTGTTCTGGCCCAGAAGGCAGTTTTTGCGCCGGCCCGGCACCATCGTCCTGGAATTCCTCGAAGCCATTCCCCCCGGTCTGCCGCGCAAGGAATTCGATGCTCTTTTGCAGGCCCGCATTGAAGGCGGCACATCCGCCCTTGAAGCCGAGGCCGGCATTGAAATATGACTCTCGGCGGAGGATAAAATCCCTTCTGGTACATAACAAGAACATTTGCTATTGTTCACGGCCATCCGTAAGAGGTTCCAATGCCAACCGTCGCGCCAATTTCTCAACAGATCTGGGATATGAAGTACCGCCTACGCAGCGCCGACGGCGGGGCGTTGGACGATACCATTGAAGATAGCTGGCGCCGGGTGGCGGGCGCCCTGGCGGCGGCGGAAGCTGAACCGGAGGCGTGGAGCCGGGAATTCTTCGCGGCGCTGGAGGATTTCAAATTCCTGCCGGCGGGCCGTATCCTGGCCGGCGCCGGCGCGCAACGCAACGTCACGCTGTTCAATTGCTTCGTCATGGGAAACATTCCCGACGATATGTCCGGCATATTCGAAAATCTCCGCGAGGCCGCCCTGACCCTGCAGCAGGGCGGCGGCATCGGCTATGACTTCTCCACCCTGCGGCCCAACGGCGCGCCGGTGGAAGGAGTGGGCGCGGACGCCTCGGGCCCCCTGACCTTCATGGATGTCTGGGACGCCATGTGCCGCACCATCATGTCGGCCGGGCATCGCCGCGGCGCCATGATGGCCACCCTGCGCTGCGACCATCCCGATATCGAGGCGTTTATCGAGGCCAAACAGGATCCGGGCCGCCTGCGCATGTTCAACCTCTCGGTGCTGATCACGGACGGCTTCATGGCCGCCGTCAAGAATGACGCCCCGTGGGAGCTGCAATTCGCCGGCCGCACCTACCGCAATATCCGGGCGCGTGATTTGTGGGACCGCATCATGCGCGCCACCTACGCCTATGCCGAACCCGGCGTGATCTTCATCGACCGCATTAATAAGCGCAATAATTTAGCGTATTGCGAGTATATTAATTCAACTAATCCATGTGGCGAACAGCCGCTTCCCCCCTATGGCGCCTGTTTGCTGGGTTCGGTTAATCTGGCCCGTCTGGTGCGGCATCCGTTCGAGGCGGAGGCGGCTCTGGACCTCGAGGCCCTGCGCCGTTTGGTCAAGGTGGCCGTGCGCATGCTGGACAATGCCATTGATGTCTCCCGCTTTCCGCTTCCCGAACAGGAGAACGAGGCCCGGGCCAAGCGGCGCATCGGTCTGGGCGTGACCGGGCTGGCGGATGCCCTCATATTCTGCCGGGCGCGCTATGGTTCGGACCGGGCGGTGGCGTTGACCGAGGCCTGGCTGGCGGAGGTGCGCCGGGCGGCCTATCTGGCCAGCGTGGATTTGGCCAGGGAAAAAGGACCCTTTCCCCTGTTCGAGCGGGCCGCCTATTTGGCCGGCGAGAGCGTCGGGGAACTTGACGGCGATGTGCGCGCGGCCATTGGCGAACACGGCATCCGCAACGCGCTGTTGACCTCCATCGCGCCGACGGGGACGATTTCCATATTCGCCGACAATGTATCTTCCGGCCTGGAACCGGTCTTCGCCTTTACCTATCGCCGCCACATCACCATGCCCGATGGCGGCCGGCGGGAGGAAATGGTTTCCGATTATGCCTACCGGCAATACCGCGCGAAATTCGGCGAGGCGGCCCAACTGCCGGACTATTTCGTCACCGCTGCCGCCCTGCCGCCCTCGGAGCATGTGCGCATGCAGGCCGCCGTGCAAACCTATATCGACGCCTCCATCTCCAAGACCATCAACCTGCCGGAAGATATCTCCTTCGAAGCCTTCAGGGAGGTCTATATGCTGGCCTATGACACCGGCTGCAAGGGCTGCACCACCTATCGGCCGAACGAGATCACGGGCGCGGTATTGGAGGCCGGGGCGGAGGCCAAACCGCTGCCGCCCGTGGAGCCGGAATTGCCCTTGGAGCAGCCCGAGGCCCGGCCCCGCGATGAGCTGGACGCGGGCGGCGTGGTCTATTTGACCCGGCCCCTGGACCGCCCCGGCGCCCTGCTGGGCCGGACCTACAAGATCAACTGGCCGGAAAGCGATCACGGCATCTACATCACCATCAACGACATCCTCCAGGACGGCCGCCTGCGCCCGTTCGAGATGTTTATCAACTCCAAGAACGTGGACCATTTCGCCTGGACCGTGGCCCTGACCCGGATGATTTCGGCCGTGTTCCGCCGTGGCGGCGACGTCTCCTTCGTGGTCGAGGAATTGAAGGCGGTGTTCGATCCCCGCGGCGGCCATTGGGTCGAGGGGCGTTATATTCCCTCCCTGCTGGCCGCCATTGGCGAGGTGATCGAGCGGCACATGATCGCCACCGGTTTCATCGTCAACCCAAATGCGGACCCCGAGGCGGAGGCGCCGCCCATTGCATTGCCGGTATCTGGGCCGGCATCCGCGCCGGCGGCATCGATCGGCGACGATACCGCCCGGCTGCGCGGCTGCCCGAAATGCGGCGCGCCGGGCCTGATCCGCCAGGAAGGCTGCGATACCTGCGTCTCGTGCGGTTATTCCAAGTGCGGATAAAGCAATCATACCTCTGGGAGCAACCGGCATGACCACAAGTTTTGATTTTTCCGGCGCGGAGGTACTGGTGACGGGCGGCTCCAACGGTATCGGCCTGGCCATCGCCCAAGGCTTTCTCGCCGCCGGCGCGCAAGTGACCATCACGGGGACCAAGGACGGCCCCGGCGACTATCCCCATGCTCTCTCCGGCTTCACCTTTCACCAGGTGGATATGGTGGACATGGCGGCGGTGGAGTCCCTGGCCGCCCGTTTCGACCGCCTGGATGTGCTGGTCAACAATGCCGGCACGACCTTTCGCGGCAAGGCAGCCCTGGAGCCGGAGAATTTCGAGGCGACCATCGATATCAATCTGAACTCCGTCTACCGCCTCTCCCACCGTCTGCAACCGCTGTTGCGGGCATCGGGCGGCTCGATCATCAATATCGCCTCCATGACCTCATATTTCGGCTCGCCGCGTGGTCCGGGCTATGGCGCCTCGAAGTCGGCCATTTTGCAAATGACAAAAAGTTTGGCCGCCCTGTGGGCCAGGGACGGCGTGCGCGTCAACGCCATTGCTCCGGGCTGGATCAAGACCAATCTCACCGCGCCGATCCAGGAGATGCCGGAAATCGCCGATCCCATCATCCAGCGCACCCCCATGGACCGCTGGGGCGAACCGGACGAGATGGCCGGCACGGCGCTGTTTCTGGCCTCGACGGACGTCGCCAGCTTCATTACCGGCGTCACCATCCCCGTCGATGGCGGCTACTGCACCTTGTAGAAGGGCGATCATCAGGCCCGGCGATCCGCGGGTTTACCTTCCCTTTACCAATATTTGCCATAATCTTCCACAAATAGCGGATGGCAATCTAAAGGGTTAGATACATGCCCCAGGATATCCCCGCACGGAAAACAATCATCGTTGTCGAGGACGATGCCGTGCTTTACGAGTCGATCCGGCTGCATTTCCAACGAATTGGCTGGCGATGTGAATGGTTCGCCTATGCGCCCTCGAACATGGATGAAATCCGCGGACTTCGCGCCGATGCGGCGCTTATCGACGTCAATCTTCCCGCTGGAAACGGCATTGAACTCATCAACCGCATGCGCTCGAGTGGCATCAATTTTCCCATCATCGTGATGACCGGATACATTGGCGCGGCCGAACGGGCGCGGGCCTGCGGCATAAGAGACTTGCAGGCGTAAAGAAAGGCCTGCCGCCCGCCCGAACAACTGCCGATCACGCCGACCTTGCCATTGCCGTACGGCTGGGCGCGGAGCCAGGCCACCGCGCCCGCGGTATCGCCGATGACCTGGGCGTCGGCCACGCCGCCCTCGGCCCGCACCTTGGCGGCGACATCGTCGGGATCGCCCTCGCCAGAGCGATGATAGAGGTTGTGCGAAATGGCGGCATAGCCGTGATGGGCGAAACGGCGGGTCGCCTCGCGGTATCATTCGCTCCAGCCGGGCAAATGATGAATGAGCACGACGCCGGGGAACGGACCGGGCCCCAGCGGCCTGGCCACATAGGCCGAGATCAACTCGTTGTTGTCGCCGTTGATCGACAGGGTTTCCGCAATCATGCCCTCGTACGCCATCGTCGTCTCCTCCACCTCTAAGTCCAAATCATGTGCGCCACCGCCCCGCAGATTAGCACGGCAAGGACCGGCCGCCCCATGGGGTTTGTTTAGGTTCCGGTCATGCGCGCCACGCCCCTGCCCTCCCTCATCCCGCCACGATGACATGTTCGGTGGTGATGATGAAATCGATTTCCGAACTGGTATCGATGAAGTTCGGCTCGTCCTCGCGGGTGCGCCCATAGGCCGGGCTTTGGGCCGATTGGCGCATGCTATCGATGCCGTCGAACCAGGTGATGGCGCAACCGTCGATAGCCGGCCGCCGGCCATCGCGATAGGCGCCCGGCAGGGTATGGCTTTGCACATAGCGGCGGATCACCTCGATCTCCGCCGCGATGGGGCCGTGTACCTCGCGCCAGTAGGTCTGAAAGGCCTCGACCGCCATGCCCGGCTTGCGGGGCACGAATTCGATGTTCTTCAGAGCGCCTTGCGGTATGGCGCCATCCTTGATGACATGCTCTTGGGTCAGGATCAGGGCCAATTTGGAACGGTCGATAAAGTTCTCCTCGTCCCGTTGCACCGCCCCATAGGCCTCGCTTCCAGCCCAGGCGCGCAGGGTATCGACGGCATCGACCCAAATCTCGGCGATGCCGTCATAGGGCAACTCCCCCTTGCGGTAGCCGCCCGGCAGGGCGTGTGACTGGACATAGCGGCGGATGTTGGGCAGCTTCGTGACGATGGCGGCATGTTCGCCGCGCCAATAGGCCTGAAAATCCTCGACCGAAAGGCCGGGCTTGCGCTTGATACAGGTGATGGCTTTGATCATGGCGTTCTCCCTTTGCACCAATGATGACGGCCCCGGCCCCCTGGCGCAAAAGATTTGTCGCCCCTCGCGGGTCGGGGCTATCCGGATTTCGCGGGCGACTGTCCGTGCGCCCAACCGGTTGATTGCCGCCGCAAGGCCCATTATGTCAGAAATAGGCGGCGCGACCTGCCGCGCGGAAGGAAGCGGAGACGCAATGGATATGGTCACGGATCGGTTGCTGGGGCGGGCCAGGAAACTGCTGCCGGATCTGAGCGGCGGCGGCCGGCTGCGCGCCGCCGGCGGCATCGGCGGCGCCTTGGTGGTGGCGGCGCTCCTGTACTATCCCATCGGCATGTTGATCACCCATGAAATCGACGACGACACGAATTACCAGACACCCGCCGCGCAGGCGCCCGAGGGCGGCAGCCGCGCCGTCGCCATGGCCGCCAGCCTGATTATGAGGGAGGTGGACGAGAACCGCTGGGTCGCCAACGATCCGTTTTTCCTGCCCCCCGCAGCCCTGGACAATATGCCGAACTATCAACAGGGCATCATTTCCGCCCTGGCCCGGTTCGCCTTCGAGTTGACGGACCAGATCGGCCGCACACGGGGCACCTCGCAAACCGACAAGGATCTGCAGGAAGCGGCCGGACAATTGCAATATGCCGGCAATGTCTGGGTTTTCGATTTTTCAACCTCGCTCGCTCCGACCACCACGTCGGAAGCCCGCTACCGCAAGGCGGCCCGCTCGTTGCGGGCCTACAACCAGCGTCTGGCGAAGGGCAAGGCGGTGTTCGAGCGCCGCGCCGATAACCTGTTGGCCACCCTGGACCGCTTCGCCCTGGACATGGGCGCGTCTTCCGCCACCCTGGACCGCCATATCGCCGAACATGCCGGCGATCTGATCGATACCCTTGCCGATGATGTGTTTTACGGCATCAAGGGACAAAGCTATGCTTACTACCTGATTATCCGCGAGCTGGGGCTGGATTACGCCAATGTCTTGAGCGAGCGGGAATTGACCAACGCCTGGGCCAAGATGCTGGAGAGCCTCAAGCACGCGGCGGAATTATCGCCCCTGGTGGTGATCAACGGCCGGCCCGATTCCCAAGCCCTGCCCAGCCATTTGGCGGCCCAGGGATTCTATCTGCTGCGCGCCCGCACCAAACTTCGCGAGATCACCAATATCCTGTTGAAATAACCCGGCCTCATATCGGTTGCCCTGACGCGCCGGGGCTGTCACCATATTGTCAGGAGCATGTCCCCTTTAAACATGCCCGGATTCTTAAGAAAAGAGCCATTGAACCAACTATTTGGATCGTAAGAGCAATCCAATTAGTTGAAAATTGCTCTAGATTGAGGGCGGAACCATGGAAAAGCTGGAACAGGGTACCCTGACGCGCCGGAAATTTCTGTGCGTGGTCGATGATTCCCCGGAATGCCGTTTGGCCCTGCGCTTTGCCTTTCGCCGGGCGGCGCGGACGGGCGGCGGCGTTGTCCTGCTGTATGTGATCGAGCCGGCCGACTTTCAACACTGGGTGGCGGTGGAAAATCTGATGCGCGAGGAGGCCCGGGAAGCGGCCGAGGAAGTGCTGCACACCCTTGCCGACGAGGTCAGCCAATGGTCCGGCATCATGCCCGAATTCGCCATTCGCGAAGGCCGCAAGCAGGAACAGGTTATCACCCTGCTGGATGACGAACCGGAAATTCGGCTGCTGGTGCTCGGCGCCTCGGCCGAAAAAGACGGCCCCGGGCCCCTTGTCACCGCCCTGGCCGGCCTCAATTCAGGTGATCTGCGGGTCCCGATAACGGTGGTGCCCGGCACCCTGTCCATCGAACAGATCGACGAGATTACTTGAGACGGGCCTTGCGGTATGGACGGGCGGCCCGCCGGCTGGCATAGGCGGCCTGGACCAGCCGCCGCCGTTGGTCGATGGCCCAGCGCCGCTCCTTGTGCCAAATCTTTATGACCTTTGCGCGATAGACACTATTCAGGGACTTCGTCGCCGAATGGTAATGGGCCACGGCCTGCAATCAGGACCGGTGCCGAACGTACAGCCGCCGCAGCAGCCGGGCGGCGTAGTCGATGTTGGCGGCGGGGGTCAGGGCCTCGTTCAGGCTGGTGAAGGCTTCCCCATGATATTGCAGGTTGACCTGCATGCAGCCCACATCGATATTGCACACCCCTTGGTCCGACAAAGACCGCGCCGCCGCCACCGCCGCCGCCCGGTTATCGAAAACGCGGCCCTCGCCCTCGGCATAAACGGTCCATGGCCAGGCAACTATTACCCCCTCGCCAGCCATCCAACGCCCGGATTCGGTCAAGGCGATCGCCGAGAGCAATTGCGCCGGAATGCGGTACCTACGCTCCACGGCGCCGATTAGGCGCCGGCAATCCTGGCGCGGGTAGGCCTCGTTCAAAAGCGATATTTGCCTGATTTCAGCCCTTTTTAGCTTGCTCCGCGCCTGTACCGCCGGGATCTGGAATACCCAGAAAAATGCCAGAACAAACACCACAACCGTGCCCATGATCCGCCTGCCGTTCATTTTCCGCCTCGCGCCACCGATGTCTCTTCAGCTTTTGCGCAGCAAGAACCGTGCCAACTGGATTATCGGCGGGCCACGAGACCTATTCCGCTGCCTGGCGAGTGCTAAAATAGGCCGCCGGCAGGCGGCACACGGCGGCGATCAAGGCGGTCATGGCGTCTCGGACACGGGCCATTTCCGGCAGCGGACGGACCTGGTCCTCGTCCATGTACAGGCGTCGGTTGATCTCGATTTGCAGGGCATGGACACCGGCTCCGGGCCGGCCATAATGGTAGGTCGTGAAACCGCCCGCGTAAGGATTGTTGCGTTGCACGCGAAAGCCCAGAGCGGACAATGTGTGATGGGCGCAATCGGTCAGTTCCGGGGCGCAGGCGGTGCCAAAGCGATCGCCCAGCACAATATCGGCGCGCTGATCGCCGCCACCCCTGGCGCCGCCGCGGCCCGGCGTCACGCCAGCCGAGGAGGGCATGGAATGACAATCGATCAACAGGCAGTGGCCAAAGGCCGATTGAGTTTCTTCCAACATCCGGGCAAGGCAATGATGATAGGGAAAATAGATCCGGTTCAGGCGTTGGCGCACTTCAGCCAAATCCAGATGGCGGCGGTAAATTTCACTGCCGTCGGCCGCCAGCCGCGGAATGGTGCCCAACCCCCCCACCACCCGCAGCGAGGTGGCATTGATGTGGGAGGGCAGATCCTCGGCAAACATCCGGGGATCAAGCTCCCACGGTTCCCGGTTCAAATCCAGATAGGCCCGGGCATGGGTCGCACGCAGCAACGGTGCGCCATGCTCGGGCGCGGCGGCAAAAATCCGGTCGACGAAATTGTCCGCCGAACGGCGCAACGACAATCGGGAGAGGTTGGTGGCGGCCATGAGATCGTCGGGATAATACTCTCCGCTGTGGGGCGAGGCGAAGACCACGGCAACCTGGGCCCCAACGGGCGAGGCCACGTCGTAGGGCGCCGGCGCGGTTTCCCCATCATGCCCTTGCGTCATCACTCATCCGCCCCCGCGATCCCGTCTGCCGCCCGGATGTTAACATGCGAAAGCCCCCATCCATAGGGTCAAGGCGGCCGGGGCGGGTGATATCGCCGGCAAAAAGCGGCATTCTTAAAGACTTTGCTAGGATATATTTACTCTTTGCTAGGCATGTCGGACTATCGTGTGCCTATATTGGTGGCGACATGAGAGCAATTTCAATGCTGTCCGGGCCACCCGCGCACCCGGCTATTCAACGCGATAAGAAAGCGCTCTGGATTGCCAATGGCTGGGCGAAGATTGGGTTCTAGAGGGAAGTTGATGGCGAAAATCCTGTTGGCGGAAGACGATGATTCCATGCGGCACTTTCTGGGCCGCGCCCTGGAGCGGGCGGGTCATGACGTGTTTTCCGTAAGTCAGGGCGACGAGGCCCTGCCGGTATTGGCGGAAGGCCGTTTCGATCTGCTGCTGGCCGATATCGTCATGCCGGAGATGGACGGCATTGAACTGGCGCGGCGTGCCGTGGCGGTTGATCCGGCCATCCGCATCATGTTCATCACCGGCTTCGCCGCCGTTGCCCTGCGCAACAAAAAATCCTCGCGCTCGGACGCCAAGGTGCTCTCCAAACCATTTCATCTGCGCGACCTTGTCGACGAGATCGACAAAATCCTGGCCGCCTGATCCAAACCGATTTAGACCGAGTCGGGCGGCGCGAGTTCCGAATCGCGCCCGGCTTGAACGGCGAACCTGACCGCGGGCGGAAAACGGAATGTTTATTTCCGGTCTGTTTAACAGGCCGGAAGAGCGCCCGATTGTCCCGTGTTTTCAGGACGTAAGAGCAGTTATCCCCGCCTTTCAGGGGATACATAATATTGTTACCCACAACTTATT
>JAYGEB010000274.1:0-1926 GCA_046582595.1 Alphaproteobacteria bacterium
GGGCGGCGCGGACGGCGGTGCCCGAAATCACCGCATGAATGGCAAGAAACGACAGGCTGGCCAATATCAGGTTTAACATGGCAAATTCCTCACGGCGGACGGGCGATACGAAAGATATGGATACCGTCTCCTTACCGCGCCACCCTAGCCACGCCCGAGGATGAGGGTTTTCGGTGTGGTTATCACTTAAGGAATCTCTTCGAATCCGCCGCAAACATTCATAAGATGGATGCAATTCGGGAACAATCTTGGCGGGGGCCGGCATGAGCGAAGTCGAAAAATTCGATGTGGTGATCACGGACGCGCGGCTGATCGATGGCACGGGCGGGCCGGCGCGCGAGATGAACGTTGCCGTTTACGGCGACCGGATCGCCGCCGTGGCGGCGCCCGAAGACAGTGAACATTGGTGGGGCGCCTTGCACATTGATGCCTCCGGCCGCGTCCTGGCGCCGGGCTTTATCGATGTGCACACCCACGACGACAACGCGGTTCTGGCCACGCCCACCATGCCGGCAAAGATCAGCCAGGGCGTGACCACGGTGATCGTGGGTAATTGCGGTATCTCCCTGGCCCCCATTTCCGATATCGATCCCCCGCCCCCTCTTACTCTGTTGGGCGGGCGGGAGCGCTTCCGCTTTGACGACATGGCGGATTATCTCGCCGCCGTCGAAGATATCCAGCCCAGTATCAATGTCGCCGCCCTGGTCGGTCATGGCACCCTGCGGGTCGCCGCCATGGCTGATTTGGACTGCGTGGCGACGGCATCCGAGATTGATGTCATGAGCGAGAAGTTGGCCGCATCCCTGGCGGCGGGCGCCATCGGGCTGAGCACGGGGCTGTATTACAAAACCTCCAACGCCGCCAGCACGGAGGAAGTCATCGCGCTGGCCAAGGTGGTCGCGGCCCATGGTGGCATCTACACCACCCATATGCGCGACGAGGCGGATCATATCATGACCTCGTTACGGGAAACCCAGACAACCGCCCAGCAGGCCGAGGTGCCCGTGGTGATTTCGCACCACAAATGCTCCAAACCAGCCAATTGGGGCCGCAGCGGCGAAACCCTGGCCTTTATCGAGGCGGCACGGGGATCGACCGAAATGGGTCTGGATGTCTATCCTTACGCCGCCGGTTCGACCGTGCTGGATCCTGATTGGGTTTATGAGGAAATCCGCATCATGATCACCACCTCGGAACCGCACCCGGAGGCCTCGGGCCGTGATCTGGCTGATATCGCCAAGGAATGGGGCCTCTCCCTGCGGGATGCCGCCGCCAAACTGTTGCCGGCGGGCGCGATCTACTTCCAGATCGACGAGGCGGACATGCAGCGCATCCTGGCCTATCCCCCGACCATGATCGGCTCCGACGGCCTGCCCCATGACAGCCATCCCCACCCGCGCCTGTGGGGCACTTTCCCACGGGTATTGGGACATTATTGCCGGGATCTTGGCCTGTTCGATCTGGAAACAGCCGTGCACAAAATGACCGGCCTGCCGGCCAAAACTTTCGGCCTGAAGGACCGCGGCGTGGTCCGCGAAGGCGCCCATGCCGATTTGGTGGTGTTCGATGCCGACAATATCAGGGATCTTGCGACCTACGAAAAGCCGCTGCAACAATCCATGGGCATCGATTATGTCCTGGTCAATGGCGTCCTGTCGTTGATGTTGGGCAACCTTTGTCCCGAAAGGGCCGGGCGGGTGGTGCGAAACAATTGAGGAGTGGCGAATAATTGTTGTAATTGTGGGCCGCGCAAGTATTCTCGGAAGCCATTAAATCAGGCATCCTCCAGGGCTAATCAGGGCGGATGCGGCAAGTACCGATTTTGGGAGATAGAGCGCATGGCGCAAGCGAAATTGGCCGATAATTCTACAGCGATGGACGTCGGATCCGCACGGGTTATGCAGGCGGGTTTTGCCGCCCTTTTGG
>JAYGEB010000284.1:0-6879 GCA_046582595.1 Alphaproteobacteria bacterium
GGACCATGGCGCACCAGGATATTCGATACCTTCGATGAGGACAAGGTCACCCTTTGAAGCCGTTTGACGGAGCCGCGATAAGGATCGGTATTCTTTCGAATTAAACCAAGCCTTGGCTTGCTGAATGTTCGGAAACTGCACGATCACGAACAGGGGCAAGGGTTTTTTGCCCTCAAGTCTCTCCCAGCGGCCACCCCGAACTAGAAACTGGCCGCAATATTGAGCAACCGTTGCCGGTACCTCCACACGATATTTTACCCATGCTTCCTGATCTGTTACTTCAATATTCGCTAAAAAATAAGCTAATGGCATGTAGTTTACGACCTCTCAGACAAATTACTATTCCAATGCAACTATTTACCGACGGAACGCCCAAGGCCATGAGCAGAAAGTCGGCAGCCACCATGCGTTTGTCACCAGAACGTTTACCCATGAAGCCGGCGGGCAAAGCCAGAAATACACCCGAATGAAATTATAGCCCGATCAGAAAAACCAATCTAGGCGATTTTGATACCGAGACCCTCAACCAAAATTGGTCCATCTGCTAGAAAACTGAGGGCTATTTAGGCGTCCCGTTCGAGGTTAAGGTCTTTTGATTCACATGCTATACTTTTTGCAAACAAGTCGGAATTACACCTATAAGGTTAGAAGCCATGCCTTGCGTGAGAATTACAACCGGTAAGTGGGCCGAAGGGCTCGAAATCGAATTGATGGAAGCCGTGCAATCGGCATTAGTCTCTGCATTCAAGATTCCCGAGTCGGACCGCGACGTAGTCCTCGACCTGTACGACGAATGCCGACGCCTTGTCTCGCACGGACGTTCCGAACGTTATACGCGGGTCGAGATTTTGGGCATCGCCAAAAGATCGTCGAATGCCAAACGTGTGCTTTTCAAGGAGATTGTTGAAAAACTACAGTCCGTTGGCGTCCCCAAATCTGAGACACGCATTGTCCTTGTGGAACCTCCGGCCGACAGCTGGGGCGTTAAAGGGGGAATTCCGGCTTCTGAAACTGATCTTGGTTTTAAAATAGAAGTGTAATAACGCACAGTTTCGACACGATATTCGTCAATACAATGTCGGCTCCTGGCACTCTCCGGTGGTGGCGGCCTCGAAGAGCGATGTCCGCTGTTACCTTATCATTGAGCTATGCCCGAAATTTTCGGGGCCGTCGAAAATGACGCAAAGACGAAATGCCCACCTTGATTTTTCTGGCAGCCCGGCTTTGCGTAACCCATCGGGCATGTTGCAATGCTATTTCGATAGAGGTCTCCAGATCAGCCCCCCATCCCTGATTGGCGTGGTGCGGCATTGACCAGGCAATCCCGCCCCAGGGAGGTCATCTTCGTCGCCGACCTGCCGAAAACCCGCAACATGAAAATCATGCGCCGCGTGGTCAGGGCCGCCGTCCTGGGCCAGGACCCCGGCGACCTGACGGCGCTGGTTAATCCCGACGCCGTCAACGGCGTGGCGCGGGCGGCGGGGCAAGGCGGATAGTCCATCGGCGCGACTTTTTCAGGGGCGCGAGCGGTAGGCCCATTTCGAGATTGAATGAATCTGGCCTCGCTCTCTTCGCTCACGCTTGTGCGCAAGAGCGCACCGCTCCGCGCGGGCGGCGCATAAGCGCCGGGCCGCCGTCGCGACCTTGATCGACCATATCAATCCCGAAATTGGTCTAGACCATTTTCGAGATTGAACTACGCATACCCGTCATGCCGAATGAAATTGCGGCATTCTTGCGGCGAGACCCCGTCGAGGATGATGCCGATGCGGTTCCACAAACCCTCCATTGTCCTTTCCCCCGCGGCTTTGAGGAGGGCCTTGAGTTTGGAGAAGAAGTTTTCAATCGGGTTGAGGTCCGGCGAGTAGGCCGGCAGGAAGAGCAGATGGGCGCCCCGTTCCATGATCGCGTCGCGGACCGCCGGTGACTTGTGGCTTCCAAGGTTGTCCATGATAACGGTCTCGCCGGGCCTGAGCTCCGGTGCCAGGCAATCCCTGATATACATTTGGAAGATCAGGCCGTTCATGGGGCAGTCCATGACCAGGGGGGCGATTATTCCATCATGGCGCAGGCCCGCGATGAAGGTCGAAGTGCGCCAGTGACCAAAGGGCGCGCTGCCTGCGAGGCGTTCTCCCTTGGGGCAGCGTCCGTGGCTTCGCACCATGTTGGTCTTGGCCCAGGTCTCGTCCAGGAAGACCAGGCGCTCGGGATCGAGACGGTGTTGTTCGGCTTTCCACTTTTGCCTGGCGGCGGCCACGTCGGGCCGTTTCTGTTCCTCGGCGAGAAGCGTTTTTTTTATAGGTGATCTTGTAGCGGTCATAGAACCGCCACACGCTGTTGACACAGCCCTTACCCTCGCGCTCGGCGGCCAAACGGCCCTGTATCTCTTCCAGCGTCAGGTCCGGTTCCTTCGCCACGAGGGCCAACAACCAAGCCTTATGGGCATCCAGCCGCCAGCGATAGCGCTCTCGGGGTTTTGCCTCCGGCACCTTCCCCGTGCGGCGCCAGTGCGCAACCCATTTTATGGCAATCGACCGGCTGACGCTGAAGACACGGCTCGCGGCACTGGCGGACCGACCCGCCGCAACGGCTCCAATCAATCGTTCGCGTAAATCCTGTGAATAAACCTTGGCCATGGCACCCTCCTTGCGAATCATCAAGGCGAGAGAATCATGACCGGCCCAAAAAGAGAATACCCGCAGTTCAAATTCGACTCATTCAATCTCGAAAATGGTCTAGCGGCGGAGGCGCTTCAGAAACTCATTCCCATTCATGGCGGCCAACTTCGCACAAATTTGTACGAAATTCAAGATTGCTCATGGATTGGTGGTTTTAACTTCAAGACCGAATATCGGGGACGTAATCCCCTCTTTCCCATTGGGAAAAGGGGTTACGTCCCCGCTATTCTTGCGCCTCGCATCAAAGAAATCGGGCGCGGGAATTTATGGGTGCGCATAAGTCGCCGTGATCAGTTCAGGTGCCGGCCCAGATCGGCGGTGGCGGCATCGATCAGGGCGTCGGCGCGCTCGCCTTGGACTTGTTGGGCGATGACGGCGGTGGCGGCGCCGATGGCGATGTCGATGGCGGCATCGCGGACTTCTTTTTCGGCCTGGGTTTCGGCCACGGCGATCTTGTCCAGGGCGGTCTGTTGCCGCCGGTCGATGGCCTCGTCCAATTTCTTGGCCGCGTTGGCGGCCTCGCGCAGGGCCTCGTCGCGGGCGTGCGCGATAATTTCCTCGGCCTCCGAGAGGGCGTCGCGCTGCTTGCGCTCGTAGGTCGCCAACAAGGCCTGGGCTTCCTCGCGCAACTGGCGGGCCTGGTCCAATTCGTCGGAAATTTTCTTGGCCCGTTCATCCAGGGCGCCGGTCAACATGCCCGGCACCTTGAAATAGAACAGAATTCCCACGAACATCAGAAAGGCGATGCCGACCCAGAATGTGGCGTCCATTACCGTCTCCCAGCAGTGTTGTCTTGGATGGCGGCGTCGACGGCGGCGTCCACCTCGGCCCTGGCCACCTGGGCCCCGATCAGACGCTCGGCCGCGGCCTGGGCCAATTCAACGGCGACATCGCGCAGTTCCGCCAGGGCCTCCCGCTTGGCCGTCTCGATACGGCGGGCGGCGGCGGCGGCTTCCGCCGCCAGGGCCTCGGCCACCTCGGCATTGCGCTTTTCCGCCGCCGCGGCGGCTTCCAGGCCGGCCTGGGCGATGGTCGACTGGGCCTTGCCGCGGGCTTCCGCCAACGCCGCTTCGTATTCGGCGATCACGGTCTCGGCCTGGCTTTTCAGTTGCGCCGCCTGATCCAGGTCATCGGCGATCCTGCCGTGCCGGGTTTCCAGAATATCGGCCACGCGCGGCAACGCCACCCGGGCCATCAGCAGATAAAGCGCGACAAAAGAAATCACCAGCCACACGATTTGTGGCGCGAAATCCTCCACCAAAAATTGAGGCATGGTCTCGCTCCAATCCAGCCTTCAGCTTCCTTGCCCGCCCCCGTACCTAAAGGCGGGGACGGAATGTGCCGCCGGGCACCGCCCGGCGGCAGACTAGAAGACGAACAGGATGATCAGCGCCACGACCAGCGCGAAGAGCGCGATGGCCTCGGTCAGGGCAAAGCCCAGAATGACCCGGCCGAACACGGCCTGGGCCGCGCCGGGGTTGCGCATGGCGCCGGCGACATAGCTGCTGAAAATCAGGCCAATGCCGATACCGGCGCCACCCATGGCGATGGCGGCAAGTCCGGCGCTGATCAGCTTCGCAGCGGCTGGTTCCATAATATACGTTCCTTCGTTGGCTGGTGTTTCATTGGGGTTTGGTTGGGAATGGGTAATATATCGGAGCGGGGCCTGGATCAATGCTCCAGATGAATGGCGTCATTGAGGTAAAGGCAGGTCAGAACGGTGAAAACGTAGGCCTGCAGCACTGCAATGGCCAATTCCAGGCCCGTGAGGGCGACGATCAGAGCAAACGGCAGCACTCCGAAAACGCCCATCTTCACGACAAAGCCGCCAAACACCTTCAACATGGTGTGGCCGGCGGTCATGTTGGCGAAGAGCCGGACGGAGTGGCTGATCGGCCGCATGAAATAGGACAGAACCTCGATCGGGACGACCAGGAACAGCATCGCCAGGGGCACGCCCTTGGGCACGAAGAAGGTGAGGAAATGCATGCCGTGCCGGGTGATGCCGATGAACGTCGTCAACAGGAATACCGCCAGGGCCAGGGTCATGGTCACCGCGATGTGGGAGGTCACGGTATAGCTGTAGGGCAGCATGCCGAGCAGATTGCACATGACGATGAAGCTGAACAGGCAGAACACGAAGGGGAAGTATTTTCGCCCCTCGGAACCAATGGTTTCCTTGATCATATCGGCGATGAATTCATACCAAAGCTCGGCCACGGACTGCCACCGGCCCGGCACCATGGCCCGGCGCGAGGTGGTCAGAACCAGGAACAAGGTGGCGGCGATGACGGCGGCGAACATAAACAGGGCCGCCTTGGAAAACGAGATATCCAAGCCGCCCAGTTGCCATTCATTCAGCCGTCCGATGACGAATTGATACATCGGGCTGCTAGGATCAATTTGGCGATCAACCGTCACGCCCGTCTCCCCTCTCCGTCTTCGCCTCCGGCGCCCTTTGCCCTGACTTCCGCCCCGGCTTCATTTGCAGGGCCTCGGTCGCCTGGGCGTCCATGCGAAGCGCGGTTCGCACCGCATTGTTAATTCCCGCCGCCCCGCCGAGAAACAGGAACAGCAGCATCAGCCACGGCTTGGTCCCGAACCAATAATCCAGGGCCCAGCCGATGGCGGTAGAAACCACGAGAGCGACGACGATTTCAATGGAAATCCGCCACGCCGCGCCCAGACCGGCACCAAACTGCCGCTCCGCTTCTTCCGAAGCCGCCGACTTGTCCAACCCCGCATCGTGGCGGGCCATGGAAATCCGGCCACCCAATTCATCCAGCGAAGGGTTTTTCGAGGAGGATGGACGCCGTGGATCGGACATGATGCTCGAAAGCTGCGACTAGGTCGGAAGCGGGCGCACGATACGAATTGGCCCGCGCCCTGTCAAGGGCCAATGATCGCGCCTTAACTATATGTTTTTATTGCATTATCACCAGACATGGCGGGTTTTTACGATGCCTTATCCGGTTGCCCGGATGCGTTCCGCGCGGGCCAGATCGACCGAAAGCAACTGCGATACCCCGCGCTCCGACATGGTCACGCCGTACAGGCGGTCCATGCGGGCCATGGTATAGGGATGGTGGGTGATAATCAGAAACCGGGTGCCGGTAATGCGGGCAATTTCGCCGACCAGATTGGTAAAGCGCTCCACATTGGCGTCATCGAGCGGCGCGTCCACCTCGTCCAGCACGCAGATCGGCGCCGGCGAGGTCAGAAACACCGCGAATAACAGGGCCAGCGCCGTCAAGGCCTGTTCGCCACCCGACAACAGAGAGAGGCTTTGCAGCCGTTTGCCCGGCGGCGAGGCCATGATTTCCAGGCCGGCTTCCAGGGGATCATCCGATTCCGTCAGGCTAAGATGCGCCTTGCCGCCGCCGAACAGGCGCACGAATAGATCCTGGAAATGGCCATCGACCGTCTTGAACGCCGCCAACAAACGTTCCCGGCCCTCTTTGTTCAGGCTGTAGATACCCTGGCGCAATCGGGCGATGGCAGCTTCCAGGTCTTGCCGCTCCGCCACCATGGTGGCAAGCTGTTCCTCCAGTTCCACGGCCTCCTGTTCGGCGCGCAGGTTGACCGCGCCCAAGTTGTCGCGCTCCCGCTTCAGGCGCTCCAATTTACGTTCCGCTTCCTCCAGGGGCGGCAGTTCGGTATCCGCCTCGATGCCCGCCACGGCCAGGACCGCATCGGGTGAACACTCCAACGTCTCCATGATGCGCCGGGTCACCTCGCCCCGCCGTTCCCCGCATTGTTCAACGCCCGCTTCCGCCCGCACCCGTTCTTCCCGCGCCGCGGCCAGGGCACTCTCGGCGCGGCGTTGCCCGGCCGCCAATTCTCCGGCCTTTGCTTCCGCCCTGGCCAAGTCGTCGGCGGCCCGGTTTCGGTTGCCCTCGGCTAACTCGATCTGGCTCAACAAGGCTTGCCGCTGGGCGGCGATTTCCGCCGGTTTGCGCTGCAATTGCTCCAGTTCCCCGCGCCCGGCGTCGGCTCGCGCGGACAGCTCCGCCAATTGCCGTTCCGCGCCAAGGGCCCGTCGGCGCCAGCCTTCCCGTTCACCGGCGACGGCCGTCAGGCGGCCGGCCCGCGCCGCCGCCGCGACCAGCAAGCCATCGTGTTGGGCGCGGGCCTCGACCAATTCCGTCCGCTGGGCCGCGACATCGTTTTGCAAGCCATCCAGTCGCCGGCGCAGATCATC
>JAYGEB010000431.1:0-4283 GCA_046582595.1 Alphaproteobacteria bacterium
TTTTGATTTTTGAACTTTGTTTCACCTGAGAATCTAATACCTCCACGATACCTGCAGAGGCAAAAAATAATTAGAAGTGTTTTAGAAGTAAACAATGGACTGTAACAAATTGATTTTATTGGATAAATTTTTTTAAAATCATTCCAGTTCAATAGTGCCCGGTGGTTTCGAGGTGACATCATAGACCACCCGGTTGATGCCGCGCACTTCGTTGATGATGCGGGTGGCGGTGCGGCCCAGGAAGTCGTGGTCGAAGGGGTAATAATCCGCCGTCATGCCGTCGGTGGAGGTCACCGCGCGCAGGGCGCAGATATAGTCGTAGGTGCGCTGGTCGCCCATCACGCCGACGGTGCGCACGGGCAGCAGGGCGGCGAAGGCCTGCCAGATGGCGTCGTACAACCCGGCCTTGCGGATTTCGTCCAGATAGATGGCGTCGGCCCGGCGCAGGATGGCCAGTTTCTCGGCGCTCAAGGGGCCGGGACAGCGGATCGCCAGGCCGGGGCCGGGGAAGGGGTGGCGCCCGACCAAACTTTCGGGCAGGCCCAGGGCGCGGCCCAATTCCCGCACCTCGTCCTTGAACAATTCCCGCAGCGGTTCGACCAGTTGCATGTTCATGCGTTCGGGCAGGCCGCCCACGTTATGATGGGATTTGATCGTGGCCGACGGTCCGCCGGAAGGCGATATGGATTCGATGACATCCGGGTACAGCGTGCCCTGGGCCAGAAATTCGGCGCCGCCGACGCGCTTGGCCTCTTCCTCGAACACGTCGATGAAGGTGGCGCCGATGATTTTCCGCTTCTGTTCGGGATCGCCGACGCCATCCAGCTTGGTCAGAAACAATTCGGCGGCGTCCCGGTGTACCAGGGATAGGTTGTAATGTTCCCGGAACAGGCCGACGACTTCCTCGGACTCGCCCTCCCGCAACAGGCCATGGTCCACGAAGACGCAGGTCAATTGGTCGCCGATGGCCTCGTGCAGCAGGATCGCCACGACGGAAGAATCCACCCCGCCAGAGAGGCCGCAAATGACCCGGCCGTCGCCCACCTGGGCCTTGATGCGCGCCGTGGCCTCGTGACGGAAAGCCGCCATGTTCCAACTGCCCTGGCAGCCGGCCACGTTATGAGTGAAATTGCGCAGCAACGCGGTGCCGTCGGGGGTATGCATGACTTCCGGATGGAACTGCACGCCGTAAAAACGCCGCGCATCATCGGCGATTACCGCGAAGGGGCAGTTCTCCGAGGTGCCCACCACCCTGAAACCGGGGGGCAGTTCCGTCACCCGGTCGCCATGGCTCATCCAGACCTGGTGCCGTTGACCGGATCGCCACAGGCCGTCCAGCAGGGCGCAATCGTCCTCCACCTCGACGAAGGCGCGGCCAAACTCCTGATGCTCCGAGGCTTCGACCCGGCCGCCCAGTTGCGCGCACATGGTCTGTTGGCCGTAACAGATGCCCAACACGGGCAGGCCCATTTCAAACAGGCCTTGGGGCGCGCGGGGGGAATCGGCGAGGGCCGCCGAAGATGGCCCGCCCGAGAGGATGACGCCGTTGGGCCGGCTCTCCCGCAGCGCCGCCTCGGCAGAGGTGTAGGGGACGATTTCGCAATAGACATTACTTTCGCGCAGCCGCCGGGCAATCAACTGGGTGACCTGGCTGCCGAAATCGACGATCAGGATTTTTTCCGTCCCGCCATTATTTTTCATGCCGTCATTCATGGCTCAGCTTTACAGCGGCCCCTGGTCCCGGCGCAAGGACCCATTGCCACCGATCGTCGGAAGTCCTTTATTTCGGGCGATAGGCGGCAACGGCGGCTTTCAGGTCGTCATATTCCTCGCAGCCGAAAAAGCAGATTCCATCCAGGGCGGCGAGGTGTTTTTTTGGCCATTTCCAGATTGCCCACCTTCAGATAGGCCTCGCCGACATATTCATGAGCGCCCCGGTGTTCCGGATCCATCTTCAGGGCCGTGGCGTAATGTTTGAACGCGGCGTCGTAGTCGCCCAGATTGCGGTACGCATAGCCAAGATAATTGTGAATATTGGCCGTGCCCTTGTTCGCGGCCACCTCCGCTTTCAGCAGGGTAATGGCCCCGGCCCAGTCCTTTGCCTTGATGGCCTTCACGGCGGCGCTTACCTCCCAGGTGCCGCCGTCATCGTCGCTGCCGGCCGCCAGGGCGGTGGAAAAACAGAGCGACAAGGTGATCAAGGTGGCGACGATGAATTTCATGACAGGTTCCCGCGTTTCCGTACCCAGATCAGGACCATAACCCGGCGGAACCCCGCCTGCCTATCACGTTTGTTGGCGCCGTAGCACGGCAACGAAAAAACCATCGGTGCCGTGTTGTTCCGGCGTCAGGCGCAGATAGGGGCCGCCGCATGGACAGGCACGGTCCAGAACCTGGTCCCAGACCTGCCCGATGGGCATGACCTCGAAGGCGGGATTTTCGCCCAGAAAGCCATCGATCCGGTCTTCGTTCTCCTCGGTCAGGATCGAGCAGGTGGCATAGATCAGGCGCCCGCCGGTGGCCACCAGGGGCGCGGCCCGGCGCAGAATTTGGTCTTGGGTTTCGCCAAATTCGGCCAGTTGTTCCGCTGTCAGGCGCCATTTTGCTTCCGGATTGCGCCGCCATGCGCCCGAGCCGGTGCAGGGCACGTCCAACAGCACCCGGTCGGCCTTGCCAGCCAGCTCGGCCAGGACCGTCGCCGCGGCCGGATCCGCCAGGGCATGGAGCTGCAAATTCCGCGCGCCCGCCCGCTGCAAGCGCTCCCGCAAGGGCCGCATGCGGCGCGGTTGGCTGTCGAAGGCGAAAATCCGCCCTTTGTTGGCCATCAGCGCCGCCAGGGCGAGGCTCTTGCCGCCGGCGCCTGCGCAGTAATCGACCACCTGCTGGCCCGGTTGGGCGGCGCATAACAGGGCGACCAGTTGCGAACCTTCATCCTGAATCTCGATGCTGCCGTTCCGATAGAGCGCATGGCCGGCCAGGGAGCGGCGGCCGTCCAGGCGCAGGGCCGTGGGCGCGAAGGCGCCGGGCGTGGTGGCGATGTCCTCCCGCGCCAGAGTGGCGGCCACCTCCGCCCGGTCGGATTTCAAGGCATTGACTCGCAAATCAACCCCGGCCCGCCCCCCCATGGCGGCCATTTCAGCCGGCAGTTCCGGGCCGAACCGCCGCAGCAGGGCGGGGTGCAGCCATTCAGGATAATTGCCGGTGGCCCAGGCCGGCGCCTCGCCCGCCGCCGCTTGGGATAATCGGGCCAACACGGCTTGTTCATCCGTATCCAGGTTGGCGGGGCAATATTGCCCGCCGCTGAATAGCGCGGCGACGGCATCGGCGTCCGCATCCTCCCCCGCCATCAGATGGGCCAAGGCCAGGCGGCGGCCCTCCGTCCCGCCCGCCCGCCAGGCGTATTCGCCCTGGCGGCGGAGGACGTCATAGACCATTTCCGTGACCCAGCGGCGGTCTTTCGAGCCCGCATAGCGGCGGCCGCGGAAATAGCCGCCCACAAGGCGGTCGGCCGGCGCGCCCGCGCCGGCGATCCGCTCCAGCAGTTCGATCGCCGCCTGCAGCCGGGCTCCTGATATCACGGTGGCGCCTGGCTAGGAAGGATTGAGGGGGTAGTTCGGCGCTTCCCGGGTCAGGGCGACATCGTGGACATGGCTTTCCCGGAAACCGGCCTGGGTAACCCTGACAAATTCGCAGTCCCGCCGCATGGCCTCGATCGAGCCATTGCCCGTATAGCCCATGGCGGCGCGCAAACCGCCGATCAATTGGTGAATGATATTGGTCACCGGACCCTTGTAGGGAACCCGCCCCTCGACCCCCTCGGGCACCAGTTTGATGCTTTCGCGGATTTCCTCCTGGAAATACCGGTCCGCCGAACCCCGCGCCATGGCACCCAATGATCCCATGCCGCGATAGGATTTGTAGGAGCGGCCCTGATACAGGAATACCTCGCCCGGCGCCTCTTCCGTGCCCGCCAACAGAGAGCCGATCATGGCGCAATCGGCGCCGGCCGCGATGGCCTTGGCCAGATCACCGGAAAATTTGATGCCGCCATCGGCGATCACGGGAATTTCGTTGTCCCGGCAGACCTCCACCGCCTCCATGATCGCCGTCAGTTGTGGCATGCCCACGCCGGCCACGATGCGGGTGGTGCAGATGGAGCCGGGCCCGATGCCCACCTTGACCGCATCGGCGCCGGCATCGAGAAGGGCCCTGGCGCCGTCTCCGGTGGCCACGTTGCCGGCCGCCAACTGGGTGTAGTTGCTCAACTTTTTGATCTCCGAGAC
>JAYGEB010000432.1:0-11498 GCA_046582595.1 Alphaproteobacteria bacterium
ACGCTCTTAATAAGATATGAATTATGGAAAATATTTAAAGCGCCGATCACATCCAATTGAACAGGTGTGTTGCCGGATTTAATGGAGAATTCTTGACATCGGCAGTCTGTTACTAAAAAGTTAATGCTGAGTTTCTGTTCCGTCGGCCATCTATATTCCAAATCGATTTGAGTTTAGCGCTACCATTGACAGCATTCGGAGCGCTGGTTAGAAGGGGCCTTCACCGCGCGCGGGAGGGATGGCAGAGCGGTAATGCAACGGATTGCTAATCCGTCAACGCGTAAAAGCGTTGCGGGGGTTCGAGTCCCCCTCCCTCCGCCACCTACCCAAGCCGCGCGGCATCGGAGACCGAGTGGTGAGACATTGAGGGACGCCATCAGCGTCCAATCTCATAATGTCCCCGGACGGGCGTGAATGATATGGATCCATGCATCGAATTGGACTGAGCCAGCGTATCGATGGCGTGCCGGGCCGCGACGAGCGGCGCGACGGCCTGGATTTGCGTTGGTATTCGCTCTGCAAGGATATGGGCGTCCTGGCGATTCCGCTGCCCAATGGCCCGGCCACGGCGACGGAACTGGTCGATGGCCTGGGGCTGGCGGGCATTATCCTGACGGGGGGCAACGACGTGGCGGAGGCGCCGCAAGCCGCCAATGTGGCGCCGGAGCGGGACCGCTTGGAGCGCGCCTTGATCGCGTTGTGTCTGGGCCGCGGGCTGCCTCTGCTCGGCGTCTGCCGGGGCATGCAGATGATCAACGTGGCCCTGGGCGGCAAGCTTGGCCGCGTGGAGGGCCATGCGGGCGTCAGCCACATGATTTCGAGTACGGAGGATGCCCCCTGGCCGAAAAGCTGGCGGGTCAACAGCTATCACGATGTTTGCATTCCCGGCGCCGGGCTGGCGCCGTCCCTGCGCTGTCTGGCGCGGGCCAAAAATGGCGACGTGGAAGCCTTCCTCCATGAAGGCGGGCGCTGTCACGGCATCATGTGGCACCCGGAGCGGGAGGCGCCGCCCAGGGCCGAGGATATCACCTTCATGAGCCGGGCCTTGGAGTTGTAGACGCGCATGCGCGCGATTATTCTGGCGGCGGAACAGGGAACGCGCCTGGCGCCCCATACAGATGACCGGCCGAAATGCCTGGTTGAACTGGCGGGTCGGACCATGCTGGCGCGGCAATTGGCGGTGCTGGCCGCCGCCGGCATCGATGATATTGTCCTGGTCGGTGGCTACCGGGCCGATCAGCTCGCCGGGCTGTCGCCTACCTTGGTGGTGAACAAGGATTTCGCCTCCACCAACATGGTGCATTCGCTATTTTGCGCCCGTGCGTACTTGGATGGGGCGGACGATATTCTGATCGCCTACAGCGACATTGTTTACGAGGCTCGGGTGCTGCGGGCCTTGCTGGCGGGACCGGATGGGGTCGGTGTGGCCGTCAACACCGCCTGGCGGGCCTTGTGGCAAGCCCGCATAGACGACCCCCTGGCGGACGCCGAGAGCTTGCGCATGGCCCCCGACGGCCGCCTGCTGGAAATCGGCCAAAAGGTCTCGGACTATGCTCAGATCGAGGGGCAGTATATGGGCCTGATCAAGGTCTCGGCGGCGCGGGCGCCGATGCTGTTCGGGGTTTACGAAGAAATGGCCCGTTGGCCGCGTTATTCAGGCGCGGCGCATGGCAATATGTACCTGACCGACTATCTCCAACGGCTGTGCGATCTGGACTGGCCGATCCACGGCGTCACGGTTGACGGCGGCTGGCTGGAAGTGGACAGCGTCGAGGATTTGGCGGTCTACCATGCCTTGGCGGAACGCGGCGAGTTGGATCGATTTTGCAAGCTAACCTAGCTAATCGATCATCGCATTGGGTATCAGCAGGATGATCGTCGGGAAGGCGATCAGGATCGCCACGTTGATCAGATCGACGAACACGAACCAGCCGCAACCCTTGAACATATCGCCCATGGACACGCCCGGGGCAACGCCCTTCAGAATATAGACGTTCAGGCCCACGGGCGGCGTGATTAGGCCGATTTCCACCATGCGAACCACCAGGACGCCAAAGACGATGGGATCGATGCCCAGTTCCTTGATGGTCGGCAGAATGATCGGCACGGTCAACAGCAACATGCCGATGCCGTCCAGGAACATGCCCAAAATCAAATACATGCCCAGGATGGCAATCAGGATGAGGGTCGGCGAGGCGTCCAGGGAGAGGATGTTTTCCGCGACCGCCGCCGGCATGCCGGTAAAGCCCAGGAAATGCACGAAGATCAAAACACCGGCGATGATGGCGAAGATCATGGCCGAGGAGCGGGCGGTTTCCATCATGGCGTCGACGAATTTCTTGAAATTCAGCCCGCCGATCAAAGCCAGCACCAAGGCCCCCATGGCGCCCACGGCGGCCGCCTCCGTCGGGGTGGCGATGCCGGAATAGATCGTGCCCATGACCAGGACGACCAGAACCACCATGCCCCAGACGCCCTTGAGGGATGTGAAACGGTCGTTCCAGGTAATGCCCTTGATGGCCGGGCCCAATTCGGGATTGATCTTGAAGCGGATGATCAGCATCACGGAATAGCTGAACGCCTCCAGCAATCCGGGCAGGATGCCGGCCAGCAGCAGGGCGCCAATGGATTCTTCCGCGATGAAGCCATAGATCACCATCAACACGGATGGCGGGATCATGGTCGCCAGCGTGCCGCCGGCGGCGACGCAGCCGGTGGAAACCTTGTCGTCGTAACCGTATTTTTTCAATTCCGGCAGGGCGATGCGCCCCATGACCGCCGCCGAGGCCGTGGAGGCGCCCGAGGCGGCGGCGAAACCGGCCGAGCCGAAAATCGTCGCGATGGCCAGGCCGCCCGGCAGATGCCCGACCCATTGCCGCGCCGCCCAGTACAGATCCCGGGTGATGCCGGCGTAAAAGGCGAAGAAGCCCATCATGATGAACAGCGGCAGCACCAACAGCGTATAGGCCGAAAGATGGCCTTGGGGAATGGTCGAGGCGAGGGAGGCGGCGGGGACATAGCCCCGTAAAATCCACAAGCCGATAAAGCCCGTGATGGCCGTGGCGAACGCAATGCGGATACCGGACATCAGCATGACGGTAAGGGCGAGAAGGGCGAGCAGGCCCAGGTTGATTGGATCCATGACGGATTTTTTGTCCTAACTGATCAACCCGCGATTTCCGCGCGGGCCTATTCGGCTACATGCAAGTCGGAATGTTCGACGATGGCGGGGGGGAACCGGTCCGGCATGAGTTTTTGCAGAATCTGCAAAGACATGCGGGTCGCGATCATGCCATAGCCGAGGGGGATAACCGCCGCCGATGGCCAGACCGGCCAATAGGGCGGCGACATGGTGACATCCTCGTAGTCAAACGCCAGCCAGGCATTTTTGGAACTGAAATAGGCCAGGGCCGCACAGGTCAGCGCGGACACCGTCAAAGACAATATATCCGTGACACGCCGGACCTTTTTCGGCAGGGCATCAATGACGAATGTCATGCCGACGTGACCATCGCGCGCCTGGACGTAGGAAATGCCGAAAAACACGATCATCGGCAGCAATAATTCCGCGCCTTCCAGATGTCCCGGCAGGGGGGAATTAAAGACATAGCGGCCAATTACTTCCGCCACCACCCAGACCATCACGCCGAGAATCAACAGGACCGAACAGTAGGTCAGAGAATTCTCCATGAAACGCATGGAATATTCCGCCTTGACCGTGACCAGCGCCATGGCGCCGGTCACGACCAGGACGATCACGATTACAAGTAGAAGTTCAGACATTACGCTTACCGAAGCCGCGAATGGACGTTACTTCGTGTGTTTGGCGATGACCGACTTTACGTATTTCAACATGGCGGTACCGGGCCGGCCCTTGGCATCCTGTGCCTTGGTCCACTCGGCATAGATTTTGTCTGCGCCGGCGGCCAGTTCCGCGCGGACCGAGGGATCGATCTTCACCACTTCCAATTTTTTATGGAAAATCGGGATCCATTTCTTGTCGGCCGTGATGTAGGCATCGATCATTTTGGCAATGGCGCTCTTTTGCGCGGCGGGCAAGGCATTTTGCACGGACTTCGGCGTCTTGTTCCAGGCGTCGATGTTGACCGTTTGCAGGCACATGAAGCCGCTCATGCCCAGGCCTTCCGTCACGTACTTGGAAACCTCATACAGCTTGTAGGCGCCGAAGGCGTAGCTGTAGGGGAAGCCGAAGCTGTCGATGGTGCCGCGGTCCAGGGCATTGTAGCCGTCGGGCGCGGTGACCATGGTCGGCACGGCGCCGAAGACCTGCAATGCCTTGGCGTTCAGGCCCGAGATGCGCATCTTCACGCCCTTCATATCGGCCGTGGTCTCGATCCGCTTGTTACCCATGAACTCATAAGCCGGCAGGAAAGCCGGGCCGAAATACCGCATGTTCCAGCGATCCGCCAGCTCGGCCACGATATCGGGATGTTCCAGCACTTCATCCTCGACGTTGGCCCGTTCTTGCAAATCCCGCGGCAGCAGGAAGGGCAATTCCATCACCGACAGCAAGGGCAGCTTGCCCGGATAGTAGCCGACGCAGATTTGCCCGGCTTCAAAGGCGCCGACCCGGATGTTCTCGGGGTTTTGCCGGCGCGGGCCAAGGGCGTCGCCGTAGTTGATCTTAAGCTCGAACCCTCCGCCGCCGGCTTTTTCCAGATCGACCTTCAAGGATTCAATACCAGCGGTGAAGGCGCGCTTGCCGCCCCAAATATTAAAGTTCCAGACGGATTCAGCGGCCTGCGCCGTTGACGCCGCGCCAAAGCTGAATGCGAGAAACGCGGCCGTGGCCACGGTCGCCGTTGATTTAAGAATAGTCTTTGCCACTTAACTATACTCCCCTGTTGAGTTGGATTTTGCTCTTGGATTGCGTTCGTACTTAGCATAGGCCCACGGGGCGGTCAAAGCAAAGGCGGCGGAACGCAAAAAGGCCGTTTATGGTACGCGTGAGACTTCGACCCAAAAAGAAACGGGGCTCCTGTTTATCACTCCGGACACCGTGGTGGCGCCGGCTATTCTTTCAACGGCTCGTGCGCGTCTCCATCATGACGGCGGCGGTTTGTGGTAACCTGACCGCCGTTGCGTCTTCAAAAATGGAATTCCCATGACAAATTCAGAAACCGGCGGCGCCCTTGAGGGTTTCCGCGTCGTCGACCTGACCCGCGTGCTGGGCGGGCCGTTTTGCACCCAGTTGCTGTCCGATCACGGCGCCGAGGTGATCAAGATCGAGCCGCCCCAGGGCGATGAGGTGCGCGACTGGGGCCCCCCCTTCAATGATGGACTGTCGGCCTATTTCACCGGCGTCAACCGCAACAAGCAATCCGTTGGTCTGGATCTGCGGACCGGGCGCGGGCAGGAGGTTTTGTTCCGCCTGCTGCAAGACGCCGATGTGATGATCGACAATTTCAAGGCCGGCAGCCTGGAAAAATGGGGCATCGGTTACGAAGAGGTGCTGGCCAAGCGTTTCCCCAAGCTGATTTATTGTTCCATTACGGGGTTCGGCGCCGATGGCCCGTTTGGCGGCTTTCCGGGCTATGACGCCGTGGCCCAGGCGCTATCGGGACAAATTTCGGTGAATGGTTCGCCCGAGTCCGGCCCAATCCGCATCGGCGTGCCCATCATCGACCTGGCGACGGGCCTTTATGCCGCCATCGGTATTTTGCTGGCGGCGGAGGAGCGGCGGCGGTCGGGGCGGGGACAGCGGGTCGATACCTCTCTGTTCGATACCGGCGTCGCCTTGCTGCATCCCCAGGCCGCGAACTATTTCATGACCGGCAAGACGCCGGTTCCGACCGGCAATTCACACCCCAACATCTCCCCCTATGATCAATATCCCACCAAGCAGGGACGGTTGTTTCTGGCCATCGGCAATGACCGGCAATTCCGTCTGCTGAGCGAGATCCTGGGCCATCCCGAATGGGCCACGGACCCGCGCTTTCTGCACAATCCCGAACGGGTGGAACACCGCGACGCCCTAAACGCCGCCATCACGGAGGCCTTGCGTGGCCACGTGGCGGAAGATGTCTCCACCGCCCTGTTGACCAAGGGCGCCCCCGCCGGCGCCGTGCTGACGATCCCCGAAGTCGCCGAACATCCCCATACCGCGCATCGGGAGATGGTGGTGGAGTTGGATGGCTACCGCGGGACCGGCATCCCCATCAAAATGGGCCGCACGCCCGGTTCCGTGCGCACCACGCCACCCCATTTCGGCAGCGCAACCCGGGATGTTCTGGCCTCCCTGGGCTATGACCGAAGCCAGGTCGATGATTTGATCGCGGACCAGGTCGCCTTCACGGAACGCGCCGAGCCACCGAGCTGAGGACTGGACCGGACGGGGCTGCCGACATACGTTGGCGGCAACGAATATTACCGAACCTTGGGAGGACGATATGCTTGCCTATCAGATCACGAAATGGGGCGAACCCCTGGAAGAGCGGCAAGTCGAAACGCCGGCGCCCCAGGGCACGCAGGTGCTGTTGCGGGTCACGGCGTCGGGCGTCTGCCACAGCGACATTCACCTGTGGGACGGTTATTTCGACATGGGCGGCGATGTGAAAATGCGCCTGGAAGACCGCGGCATGAAACTGCCCTTCACCATGGGCCATGAGGTTCTGGGCGAGGTCGTCGCCCTGGGCCCGGACGCCGGCGGCGTCGAAATCGGCGACAAGCGGATTTATTTTCCCTGGATCGGCTGCGGCGAATGCAAGGTCTGTCAGCGCGGCGAGGAACTGCTTTGCCCCGCGCCCCGCACGCCCGGCACCCGCTATGCCGGCGGTTATGCCGAGTATTGCATTGCCCAGCATTCAAAATATCTGGTGCCCTTCGAAGGCGTCGAGGAAACCCATGCGGCCACCTGCGCCTGTTCCGGGGTCACCGCCTACAGCGCCCTGAAAAAGCTGAAGCATTTGCGGGCGGAGGAACATCTGCTGATCATCGGCGCGGGCGGCGTCGGTCTGGCCGGCGTCGGCATGGCCAAGGCCGTGGTTGACGCCAAGCTGGTGGTCGCGGACATAGACCCCGCGAAGCGAGCGGCGGCGCTGGCGGCCGGCGCCGATATGGTGATCGACAATGGCGATGCCGGCGCGGTGGCGGAGTTGCTGGAAAGCACCGGCGGCGGCGTGCATGGGGTGATCGATTTTGTCGGCGCGCCGGCGTCCACCGGCTTTGCCATGCAGACCCTGGCGCGCGGCGGCACCATTATCATGGTCGGCCTGTTCGGAGGCGCCGTGCCCTTGCCCCTGGCGAGCTTGCCGCTGAAGATGATGAGCATCATCGGCAGTTACGTGGGCACCTTGGAGGAAATGCACGAGCTGATGGCCCTGGTGAAGGCCGGCAAGGTGAAGCCCGTGCCGATCACGCCCCGGCCCCTTGGCGAGGCCGGCCAGGCCATCGCCGATCTGCGCGACGGCAAGACGGTGGGGCGCTACGTTTTAACCAACTAACTCTTGTAACTGTTCGGTGGCGGCGGTCAGCAGGCCGCCGTCGGCGCCGGGCAGGTGGCTGCGTTCGGAGATATGGCGGCGCCAGGCCCGCGCGCCGGGCTGGCCGTGATAGAGCCCCAGCATGTGGCGGCTGATGGCGTTAAGGCGCACGCCCTTGGCCAATTGCCCCGCGATGTAAGGCTGCATGGCGTGGACCAGATCGGCGCGGCTGGAAACAGGTGCATCATCGCCGAACAAGGCCTGGTCCACATGGGCCAAAAGATAGGGCGCCTGATAGGCCGCGCGGCCCACCATCACGCCGTCCACATACTCCAGATGGCTTTGGCATTGCCGCAGCGTGTCGATGCCGCCATTGATGATAATCTCAAGCTCCGGGTAGTCCGCCTTCAAGCAGTAGACGCGCTCGTGGTCGAGGGGGGGGATGTCCCGGTTCTGCTTCGGGCTCAGGCCGGCCAGAATGGCCTTGCGGGCATGGACGAAAAAAGTGGCGCACCCGGCGGCGGCAACCGTTTCGATGAAGCCGCGCAAAAAACCATAGCTGTCCTGGTCATCAATGCCGATCCGCGATTTGACCGTGATCGGCAGATCGGTCACCGCCCGCATGGCCCGGACCGAGGCGGCGACCACATCGGGCTCCGCCATCAGACAGGCGCCGAAGCGGCCCGATTGCACCCGCGCGCTGGGACAGCCGACGTTGATGTTGACCTCGTCATAGCCAAATTCCTGGCCGATCACGGCGGCCATGGCCATGCGGCCGGGATCGGCGCCGCCCAGTTGCAGGGCAATGGGGTGTTCCTGGTCCGAGAAACCCAGCAAGCGTTCCCGGTCGCCATGAATGACCGCCTCCGCCGTGACCATTTCGGTGTACAACAAGGCGCGGCGGCTGATCAGGCGAAGGAAATAGCGCTCGTGCCGGTCGGTATATTCCATCATGGGCGCCACGCAGAAGCGCCGGTTTAGAGGCAAGACCCTCAACCCGTCAAAGTCTTGGCGCATCGTGGATCGAGGCTCATGATCGTTCCGCCGCCTTTCCATTCTCATCCGTACGGCCCAGCAGATACCAGGTTGCCATCCGTCCCTTGCCCTTCACCGCGATCTCGCCGCGCGGGGATAGTTGGTAGCGGGCGTCCAGGCGCCGGCGCACATCGTCGGAGACCTGAATACGGTCCGGCTCGCCCAGGTTCTGCATGCGCGAGGCGATGTTGACCGTATCGCCCCACAGATCATACATGAAGCGGCGCTGGCCAATAACCCCCGCCGTCAACCCGCCCACATGGATGCCGATGCGCAGATGCAGGGCGTCGCCATCGGGATCATCGATCTGGCTGGCCGCCCGTTGCATGGCGAGGGCCAGATCCGCCATGGCGGTCAGATAATCCGACCGATCGCCAAAGACGCCGCCCGCGACCATATAGCTGTCGCCGATGGTCTTGATTTTCTCCAAACCATGCTCCGCCGTCAATTCGTCGAATTTCGCGAAAATCCGGTTAAACAATTCGAGGATCTGATCGGGCCGGAAGCGGGCGGCCAGGGCGGTAAAGCCGACGATATCGGCGAACAGCACGGTGGCGTCGGTATATTCGTCAACCACCGTCTCGCCGCGCTGCAGCCGGTCCGCCACGGGCGCGGGCAGGATCGAGGTCAATAGTTCGCGGTAGCGCAGGCGTTGTTGATCCAGGCGGCGGGCCGTGAGATGTTCCAGCCGGCGAATGCGTTCCGCGCGGTGCAGGGCGGCAACCCCGACCACGTTCGCCATCACCATTTGCAGGGTCAATTGCGCCAATACCTGGCCATCCACGACCTCCGCGAAGGCGGTAAATATCAGATACACAACCGTCGCCGTGGTCATGGTGCCGATGCAATAGGCGAATATCAACGGCACCACCAAATAGCCGGCCAAAATCAACAGCATGAAGCCGGACGGATACAGCATCGACACATCGACCAGGGCGTTGGTCAGGCCGGCCGCCAAGGTCATCGCATGCACGGCCAGGGTCATCAACAGGGGCCAGCGGGTGCGGAAAAAGGGCGCATAAGTCGCCGCCAAAAGCATGATCAGGGTCAGGGACAGCAGCCCGGCGCGCCAGGCCACGAATGTCGTGGCGTCGGCGGGCAAAACAAAGGTATCGGCGGCGGCGAAGACCAACAGGATGCCAAAAGCCAGCCACAGCACGAACCGCGCCTGGCCCAAATTCCGGTTCCGCTCGGCGGCGCGGAATTCACGCTCCAGATCGTTGTCCAGGAAAATCAGGCGGCGGCTCATGCGTCCCCAATCGGGTTCGCTCTCCGCCTCCGTATCGGCCTGGCTAATGGTCATCTTGCCCTTGCTCCCCGAAACATAGGGTTATTAGGTAATAATAAGACTCCAGGCTGTCCACTTGAATGTGGTGGGCATCGTTTATAAATAGTGAACGGCATGACCGAACATAATGCTTACCGAATAACAGTCGAGCCCGCGCCCCAGCCGGTACAAGCCGTGCGCGACGGTATGGTATTGGCCGACGGCGCCAAGGCCTTGGTGATGCACGAAACCGGGCTGCCCTCCTACCATTACTTTCCCCGCGACGCGGTGACCGACGGCATCCTGCAACCCTCGGAGCGGCGCACCTTTTGCCCGTTCAAGGGCACCGCCGGTTACTGGCACCTGGATTTGCCGGACGGCAGGGTCGAAAACGGCGCCTTCAGTTATGAGACGCCGTTTGGCACCGCGCGCGAGATCGCGGGACATATCGCTTTTCTCGATGACGCCCTGGATTGGCCGTTGTGTTTGGATACCACCAGAATGGAATTCTCCGGCCCTCTGGTGGATTGGCTGCTGCGGGATGCCTGGATGTGCCAAACCTGCGGTGAACTGACGGAGCAATTCGCCAAGGCCGTGCTCGCCAGCGGCATCCCCCTGTGGCGCTTCAGCGTCGCCATCTCGACATTTCACCCACAATTAGCCGGCCGTGTCTTCGTCTGGCGGCGAGATGAGGCGAGCGTGCGGGAACACGATTTGCCCCACGGCCTGTTGTCGCAGCCGGCCTATCTGAACAGTCCCGTGCGCCATGTCAGCAAGGGCCTGGGCGGGGTGCGTCAGCGCCTTGACGGGGCGGGGGAGAGCGAACTTCGATTTCCCGTGATGGAAGAGCTGCGCGCCCAGGGCGGCACCGATTACGTCGCCATGGCGTTGCCGTTTTCCGATGGCCAGATCAACACCATGACCTTGACTTCCGACCACGAGGAGGGTTTTTCCACCGCTGATTTGGGCTCCGTCTTTCAATGCGTCTTTGGCCTCAGCCGGTTTTACGAGACCATGACCCTGCGCCAGAACATGCGCACCTTGCTGACCACCTATCTGGGCATGCGTTCGGGGACACGGGTCCTGAACGGGGAAACCCAGCGCGGCGCGGGGGAAGAGATCACGGCGGCGATCCTGACCTGCGACTTGCGCCACTCCACGAAATTGACGGCATCGTTGCCGCGGCTGGCCTATCTGGAATTGCTGAACGATTTTTTTGAAACCGTTGTCGATCCCATCCTCTCCCGCTCGGGCGAGGTCTTGAAATTCATCGGCGATGGCGTGCTGGCGATTTTTCCGGTGGACGTTGACCCGGGCGCCGCCTGCGGCCTGGCCCGCGACGCCGCCTTGGAAATTATCGCCCGCCTGGCCGAAACCGAGAACCTGCCGCTGCGCTGCGCCATTGGCTTGCATGTGGGCGAGGTGACGTTCGGCAACGTCGGCGCGCCGGAGCGGCTGGATTTCACGGTCATCGGCAGCGCCGCGAACCTGTCCGCCCGGTTGTCGGATCAATGCAAGGAATTGGATCAATCCCTACTGCTATCGGGCGCCGTCCAGCGCGCCCTGGCCGAGGATCTGACCCCGCTCGGCCGGTACGAACTGCGTAATGTGCCCGAGCCGACCGAGATTTACACGATTGAAGCCTGATGAACGACCCCAGAGCGCATTCGAGGAAAATGCGCCCGGACTCTTAAGAATAGAGCAATTGAATCAATCACTTCGGTCGCGAAAACGACCTCGATTTATTGAAAATT
>JAYGEB010000450.1:0-9995 GCA_046582595.1 Alphaproteobacteria bacterium
GAAAAGGCGATACGCGGGGCATGGCGATCAAGTTGCTAGGTGTCGGCGGGGACAAGATCATGTCCGATCCCGGTGCCGGGGATGAGCATGATTTTATCCTGATTTCGAGCCCGTCCTTCTTTGTCAATGATTCACACGGGTACACGGCTTTTTTTGAACGCGTGAACTCGGGCGAGACTTCGCGCCTTTTCAAAATTCCATTTATCCTCGGCTGGCAGGGGGCCAAGAACGCCTACAATATGCTTTCGCAAACCATCTCTAATCCGCTGCACACCAGATAATTTTCCGTCACGCCCTATCAGTTGGGCCTGGGCGATGGGCGCCGCGCGGTGAAGTATTCCGTGCGCCCCTGCACGGCGAAAGCCGGGACCATCCCGGAGGATGCGGGGAAGAATTTCCTTCGCCACGCCATGCAAGTGACCTTGCGAAAGGGCGCGGCCTGCATGGAATTCATGGTCCAGGCGCCAGAGGAAAAAATGAGTGTCGAGGATGTGGTCACTCCGTGGGCGGAAACCCGGGCGCCATTTGTCCGGGTGGCGCGCATAACCATACCGGCGCAGGTTTTTAACACGGCAAAACAGAACGAATCGTGTGAGAATCTAAGCTACAATCCCTGGCATGCCCTACCCGCGCATCGCCCTTTGGGGACAATAAACCGCATGCGGCGGGTTGTTTACGAAGCCATTAGAAAGCTCCGTCATGGCATGAACGGCGTGGAGTAGGCCCGGCGATTGCTGAATGGGATAGGGTATTTGGATGAAAATTAGGACGATTGCCACGACGATCGCCGGCCTGGCCGTTTTGGCGGTGGGCGGTATTGGCTTTGCAATTTACTGGGGCGATCAGGACCACACGGGGGTGCCGCTGATCGCACCCCAGGGAACGCCGGTGGTAAGGGACGTGCCGCAAGATTGGGCGGCGGCATATAAGCAGCGGGTGGCGGCCAAGGCGGCATATATCCGCGGCAAGCAAAAGGCCTTCGACTGGTTTTCCATTTTTCCGTTTCAGCGGAAGATGGCTTTCCTCTCATCCTATTGAAATTATTGCCCGAGGTTGCCCCCGATACTTGGGCCGGCGGAGACGCATTTTTGTCCGACGTCGGCCTGTTCCATGATCCCCGCGTGGCGAATTTACCGCTGCCGCGTGGGGTTGGGTTCAGTGGTATTGGGCGCGGCGGTGGGTCGGCTCTGGACTATACATCGTTCACCTGCGCGGCCTGTCATATCGGGCGAGTCCTGGGGCCGGACGGCGAGATGATCTATCTTGACGGCGGCGTCAACGCGGAATTCAACATCAACGCCTTTTTTGTAAAACTGCATCAAACCTTCGCGGCGCTGTCGGGGGGCGGTGAAGCCGCGGCGTCGAAAAAGAAGATCACGGAAACTTTCCTAGCGGCCCTCGATAAAGTCAGTGCCCGTTCAGATACATATTTCTATGAGAACGCCCGTTATGGCGACAAGGTATTTGATGCGGCCTATGAACGGGCGCAGATCGCCTTGCTGCGAAAAGATGCGGAAAAATATGTCGGCGCCTTTGTCGATTATGTGGAAAATTTTGTTGCCGCCTTCTCCACTTATCTGGACAAGACCTACGATAATTACCAGACCCAGATGCTGAAGGGCCTTCCGGGAATGGCGGATGCCACCGGCGTCAGCGCCTCCCATGGTTACGAGAGTGTCGCGACGTCGGAGTTGGGGAAGGCGCTCGGCCGGGAACTGATATTGCCAAGCGCGCCGGGAATAACCGATTTCATGGCGGTCTGGGAACAAGACACACGCACCGCGAATTGGGATCCAAGCAAACGCCAGTTGATCGATGGCGGCGGGCAGTACAACGGCAACATTCCGATCCCGATTTATCGAAACCTCGCGGCCTCGATGACTTTGGGTTTGAAGGGCGTGGACCTGCGGATTGCGGCATATTCCGCCGAATTGCTCGGCGGGCTTCCCGCCACCCCCTATCCCTTCGCGGTTGATGTCGAACTGGCACGCAAGGGGCAGGCGCTGTTCGCCGAAAACTGTGCCGCTTGTCATCAGCCAAAAAACGGGCGGGTTTATGACACCCTGGGCACCGACCCCTCTCGTGCCGGCGTTATTAATACGCTGCTCATGGCGCGCGCGCGCGTGGAATATCTAGCGATATGCAATCCCGATACGGTGCTGGTGCTGTACAAAGATCCGGTCCGGCCCTGCGAAAATTTCGCCGGCGTGCCACTGGCGGGCCGGGAAGAGATGATCATGCGGCCACTTTCCGACCAACGTGGCTATAACGCCACTCCTTTGCGCGGCATATGGTCGACGGCGCCGTATTTACATAACGGCTCGGTACCGACGCTTTACCATTTATTGCTGCCGTCGGAACGCCCCGACCGGTTTACCAAGAGTTCGCTTTCCTATGATACCAAGCATGTTGGCTATGCCTGGGACGGCAAGGCCGCCGGCGGCTATATTTTTGATAGCACGGAATTTCATGCGCTCAATAACCGCGGTCACGACAAGAACCTGATCGAAGGGAACAAGAGTTTCAAGCTCGACTGGTCCGACGATATCCCAGGCGCCTTCGCACTGATCGAATATCTCAAAACCCTATAAATCGGAAATCCTTTAACCGGCGTGGAACATTGATCATGACAAAACCAGCGGCTGCCGCGATATTCACTCTTTTCTCAGGGTTGTTATTTGTTCTGCCCGGGTCTGGCTGGGCGGCATACAAGGACGTCGTCACCCTTGATCAGGGCTGGGACGAGGCGGCGCGCGACCTCTTTTATCATTCGCCGCAAGGCTCCCCAATCTTGCCTTACGATTGGTTTCTGGTTTTGCAACAGCCCGGCGCACCGGGGCTGTTTCGCGACAATGGCTATCTCGAAAGTTTTGGCCTGATCCCCTGGGGGCGCTCCAAGCGCAATCCGGATGGACTGCCCATCGGCCTCACCATCGACAAGGGTCTGACGGGCCCCGAAAAGAAGTTGGGCATGAATTGTGGCGCCTGTCATGTGACCGAGATCGTGGTGGCGGACCGCACGGTCCTGGTTGACGGCGGGGTATCGCATTTTGATTTTTGGTCCTTCATGGCCGCGCTGTTGGAAAGCCTGCGGAATACCCATGATGACGATGCGGTTTTCAAACGTTTTGCCGACCGCTTGTTGGGCGCGAAGGCCGATGCCGGGCAATTGAAAGGGTTGCGCGCGCGTTTGCGGGGTGTCGTGCAAAAAAGAGCAAACTGGGCCATTCGCAATGCCGCCGATGTGGTGCCTGGACCGGGCCGCGTGGATGCCTTGAATGTGATTTTAAATCAGGTCACGGCGCAAATGATCAACCGTCCCGACAATGCCCGGCCGTCCAATGCGCCGGTCAGTTATCCCTACCTTTGGGACGCGCCCTACCTTGATTTCGTGCAATACAATGGCGTTGTCCCCAATGCCGGCGCCGGCGCGATTGGGCGTAACGTGGGCCAGGTGCTTGGAGTTTTTGGCGAGGTCTCGATCGTCGAGTCCATTTTGCCTCCGGGTTATGCCTCTTCGGTGCGGGTCGGTCACCTGATTGATCTGGAGAGGGCGTTGGAAACCCTGATCTCTCCCTCCTGGTCTGATTTGGCGGCCAAGAAGTTGTTGCCTGCGCTGGACCGGAAACTGGTGTCGCGCGGTGCGAAGATTTACGCCCGCCAATGCGCCGCCTGTCACGTTGAAATCAATCCCCGAAAGCGCGGTGAACTGGCGAGCATTCCGGTCAAACTGATCCCCTTGAAAGTCATCGGCACGGATCCCGCGGCGACCGTGGATTTTGTCAAACGCGAAATTGCCACCGGACCTCTCGAAGGACGGAAAACGGCCTTTATCGCGGGCGCGCCCTTGTGCAAACGCACCCACGCCAATCAGCTCCTGGCGCATATGTCCGTTGCCGTGATGATGCATGATCTTGGCGTGGTGGCGCGGCCCCTGGCCAGCGCCTTGGCGGGCACGGCTTGGAAGTCTTTTACAGGGGCCTTGCATTCCCTGGGCGAAAGCCTTGGGCTGACCTCGAGCGCCCATAGAAAAGTTCAAGAAACGGACCAACATCTGATCGCCCGAATGGCCGCGGCCGGTAGCAGTAAGGCGGAAATAACCAAGGCGCTTGAGGCCCGCAGCACAAACAAGGCAGCGCTTTTCGAAATGTTGGTGGAAGATGGCACCAACCGGCCAGGCGAGGACGCCGCTTGTTTGGAGGTATTGCAAACGGTGCAGTACCGTGCCCGCCCCTTGAACGGAATTTGGTCAACCGGTCCGTTTCTACATAACGGTTCCGTGCCCAATCTGACCAGTTTGCTCGCGGCCCCGGAAAACAGACCGGTGACGTTCAACACCGGTTCACCACGTATCGATGTGGAAAAAGTAGGCTTCATGGACGTGGCGGGACCCAATACGATGAACTTCGACACCCGTAAGCCCGGCAACAGTAATGCCGGGCATCTGTTTGGCGTTCGCCTCGAACCAGCGGACAAATCCGCGTTGTTGGAATATCTAAAGAGCCTTTGAACGGTCGGATAAAGACCGGCTTTGGGACATTTCAAGATTGCTCCAAGCGAGGCGGGGCAAGCCGTGCTTGGCGCCATGGCGAATTGCCGCCGCGCGCTTGAGTGGTTACCGTGGCGCCTGAACGGAAGATTATCGGAGGAACCTCGGGCCGGCATGTTCGGGGGCGGGGAGACGACATGAGTGAAACCGGCGACCTGCCGTACCAGGGCCTGAAGGTTCTGGATATCTCGCAAGGCGTTGCCGGGCCGCATTGCGGCATGCTGCTGGCGCGCCATGGCGCCTCCGTCGTGAAGCTGGAACCGCTGGCGGGCGATTGGGGCCGGCGGATCGGCAAAATCCATGGCGACAACTGCGCCTATGGCCTGGCCTTCAACCGGGGCAAACGCAGTCTGGCGCTGGACCTGAAGAACCCGGACGGCGCAAAGATCGCGCTCCGCCTGCCGAAAGAAGCCGACATAGTCATCGAGAACAACCGCCCCGGCGTCACCGCCCGCCTCGGGCTCGGCTATGACACGGTGAGCGGCGAGAACCCCAACGTCCTCTATCTTTCGATCACCGGCTTCGGTCAGTCCGGCCCGAACGCCAATTTGCCAGCGACGGAATCGGTCATGCAGGCCTTCTCGGGCCTGATGTCAATCAACACGGATGACGCCGGCCTGCCGCGGCGCATCAATCTTCTCGCCATCGACGTGGTGACCGGCTTATACGGATTCCAGGCGCTGGCGCCCGCGCTCTACCAACGCGCCTTGAAGGGCGGGGGCGGGCACATCAAAACCAGTCTTATGGAGGCGATTGGCGCCTTCCAGTCCGCCAAGATGATCGAATTCGAGCTTGAGAGCGGTGAAGTTTCGCCTCTGGGCGTACCCGTCGCCATGTTCGCGGCGAAGGACGGTTACCTCAACATCAACGCCCGCCGGGACGGCCATTTCGCCGCCCTGTGCGAGGTTGTGGGTCTGCCCGGACTGGCCGGTGATCGGAAATATCGCACGGCCGAGGCGCGCATCGAGAACGGCGATGAACTGATGCCGCTGCTGCGCCCGGCGGTGGCCAGGTTGACGGTGGCGGAATTGTCGAAGGCGTTGGAGGCGGCGGACGTGCTGCATGCCCTGGTCCAGGATTTTGGCGACTATTTCCGATCCGAGCATGTCCGAGAAGTAGAGGCGGTGCGCTGGATCGAGCAATCCGGGGTTGGCCGCATTCCGATGCCGGTAATCCCCGGCGTCCGGCCGCCGCGCGACGGCGACGCGATGGTCCATGCCCCCCATCTGGGCGAACATAGCCGGGAAATTCTTTTGGAGCTCGGGCATTCCGACCCGCAGATAGATGACTTGGTGGCGAACGGCGCGGTCGGCCTGTTCGAGAGGGCCTAGGCCCATTTAGAGATTGAATGAATCTGGCCTAACTCTCTTCTCTCACGCTTGTGCGCAAGAGCGCACCGCTCCGCGCGGGCGGCGCATAAGCGCCGGGTCTTTATCATCGCACCTTGGTATAAACCGCGCCGTGTTTTTCGGCCCAGTCACGGGCCAGTTCCTGGGCCTGGGCGATGTGTTCCACGGTCATTTTCTCGGCCACGAGTTCCCGGTTTTCCCGCCCTGGTTCAAGGCCGTTCGAACCTGAAATATTGAACCATTTACGGGCTTGCACATAATCCTGCGGCACCCCCGTACCATTCAAATACATGACGGCAAGTGCAAATTGAGCCTTGCCATTGCCCTGGGCGGCGGCCTTGCGAAACCATTGCGTTGCCACCCTGTCGTCGGGCGCGACGCCGTGGCCCCGTTGATGCATGATGCCATAGGTGTATTGCGCCTTGGCATTGCCCTGGGCTGCGGCCAGGCGCAGCAGCTTGACCGCTTCGTCATAGTCCTGGGACACTTCCTGCCCATTGGCATACATGATGGCCAGGGTATATTGGGCCTTGGCGTTGCCTTGATCCGCCGCCTTGCGAAACCACAGGGCGGCTTCGGCGTCGTCCTTGGGCAGACCTTCGCCGTCGTAGTACATGATGCCCAGGGTATATTGGGCCTTGGCATAGCCCTGATCGGCGGCCATCCGGGACCATTTCACCGTCTGGGACAAATCCTGCGCGACCTCTTGGCCCTTGGCATACATAATCCCAAGGTTGTATTGCGCGTTGGCGTCGCCCTTTTCGGCCAATGCGGTAACATGTTTCAGACGTTCCATGGCGAGCCCCAAATAATCATGCGGCCATCGTAGCGTTATTTTACCGTCTAATCACACCCATGCGGCCGGAGTGGTAATCGTCGAAGGCCTGGAGCAGTTCTTCCCGGGTATTCATGACGAAGGGGCCATGGCGGGCGATCGGTTCCCGGATCGGCACGCCGCCGAACAGCAGGAACCGCGCCGGGCCATCCGCCTCGCCGTCAAGCGCCAGATCGATGGCGCCGCCCGCGGCGAATATAACCAATTGCCCGTCATCGATCCGCCGCTCTTCCGCGCCGACGGCAAGATGGCCCTGAAACAGATACAGAGCCATTTGCTGGTCCCGTGGCGGCGCCGGTTGGGCGTGGCTGCCGGGCAGCATTGTCCAATCCTGCAAGGTCACCGGGGTGTAGGTGCTGATCTCCGCCTGGACGCCATAGGCCTCGCCCGCGATGACCCGGACGCTGACCAGGCCATCGGCGCTTTGGCCCAGGGGGATCTGATCGCCGGCGACGAATTGATAGCGTTGCGCGGCCATCTTGTGCTGGCGGGGCAGATTGAGCCAGATTTGAAAGGAGTGCGCTCTGCCGCCCGCCGCCCGCATGGCGGGGCTGGGCATTTCCGAATGCACGATGCCGGAGCCGGCGGTCATCCATTGCACATCGCCGGGGCCGAGGATTTGGCGGTCGCCGGTCGAATCCTCGTGCAGCTTTTCGCCCGCGAGGATGTAGCTGATGGTTTCGAAACCGCGGTGGGGATGATCGGGCGCGCCCACCGCCTCGCCCGGTCCCCAGTCCACCGGGCCAACTTCGTCCAGCATGAGGAATGGATCGAGATTGTCGAGTTGCTGGGTGGGGAAGGGGCGGCGGACGGGAAAGCCCGCGCCCTCCATGGTGCGCTGGGCGGTGATGATATCCAAAATGGCTCTGCTCATAGGCGTTTCGCGACCTCTTCCAACATCACTTCCGTGGCGCCACCGCCGATGGGCAGCAGGCGGGCATCGCGGGACATGCGCTCGATGGTGCTTTCACGCATGTAACCCATGCCGCCGTGGAACTGGACGCAATCATAGAGCACCCGGTTGGCTACTTCGGCCGACATGGCCTTCAGCATGGAGACTTCGGCGACGCAATCCAACCCCTCGCCGTCCAGCCAGGCCACGTGATAGGCCAATTGCCGGGCCGCCTCGACCTCCGCCGCCAGCATGGCCAGGCGCTGGCGGATAGTCTGCTTGTCCCAAAGCGTGGCGCCGAAGGCCTTGCGCTCCTTCAGGTACTGAAGGGTGATCTCCAGGGCCTTGCCCGCTTCGCCGATGGCCATGCCGGAGAGGACCAGGCGTTCGTTCTGGAAATTTTCCATGATGGCGTAAAAGCCCCGGTTTTCCTCGCCCAGCAAACTGGCGGCGGGAACGCGGCAGTCGGCGAACACAAGCTCCGCCGTATCGGAACTGCGCCAGCCGTGTTTGTCCAACCGGCGGCCGACGGAAAATCCGGGCGTGCCTTTTTCCACCATGAAGATGGAAATGCCCCGGCTGGCCTTGACGTCTGGATCGGTGCGGGCGGCGACGAAGAACAGATCCCCGTGCACGCCGTTGGTGATGAACATCTTCGCCCCATTCAGGATATAGCCGCTGCCATCCCTGACCGCGCGGGTCGATAGGCCGGCAACATCCGAACCCGCGCCCGGCTCGGTCACGGCGATGGCGGTGATGATCTCGCCGCGGCAGATCGGGGGCAGATATTTGCTCTTCTGTGCCTCGCTGCCATAGCGGGCGAGATGAGGCGAGGCCATGTCGGTGTGTACCAGCACCGTTGCCGAGACGCCGCCAAAGGTGGAACGGCCGAGTTCTTCCGAGAGGATCAGTGACGCCAGGGCGTTGAGGCCGGAGCCGCCATGGGCCTCCGGATGCCGCATGCCGAGAAAGCCCAACTCCCCCATCTGGCGCAACACATCCCGCGGCACCATGCCCTCCTCCTCCCAGGCTTCGCCATGGGGCACGATTTCTTCAGCCACGAAGCGGCGAATCTGATCCCGGATCAGGCGCAGATCTTCGGTTAGGTGGATGGAGTCATGCATGGGTTTCGGCGGCTTCCGATATCGAAGGGTGAAATTGTGGCATCAAGCACATATCTCGCTTGCTGATTTGGTCCTGGTTCGGACAAGACGGTCGGATTTTCATTCGTAACGCTGTCTCGCTGTCCCCGTGGGTGCGGCAGTGGAAATGCCCCCCTGCGCGGGCATAAATTCATTTATCGGAGGCGTGTCCATCGCCGCAAGCTGCCTTTTTACAAGCAAACGCAAAGAAGCCGCCATCGCCACAATAGCCCAATAAACATCGTAATAGGCAAGAGACAGGGCCGCGCCGCCAATCGCATATCCAGCGATGGACAGCTCCATCATGAGCGCCAAATTGCAGGCCCATCCAAGACGGGAATGTCCCTTAGTGGCATTGTAGACCCATCGTGTATTTCGCCAAGTCAAGAAGCCAATTAACAGGAACAATACCAATCCGCCATACCCGTGATCCCCTAAAACTTCAAAATATATGCTGTGCATGGCGCGAGCCTTGGTCAACTGCGCGCTAGCGTTGTATTTTCCAAATACGTGGGGCTTCTCATAGGCACGAAATCCGACGCCGAACGGTCTGCGCGCGGCGATCGTGATCGCGGCTTGCCATGCCTCCAGCCGGCCGATAAACGAACTGTCCTCCGCCGCCGTCTCGATCGTGTTGAGACGGTCGAAAAATTTATCCGGCATGAATGCCGCGGCCATGGATCCAAGTGCGATGACGAATACAAGACTGACAACCTTGCTTTTGGATCGCCACCAAAAGAGAAAGGAAAGGCCCGCAAGCGCGAGAAATCCGCCCCGGGAGTAACTTCCTAGGACCGCAAAGCCGGAAAGGACCATAACGCCTAGAAGCATCCATCGGATCCACCTTTTTTCCGTCTCCATCCGCAGATAATTGACAAGCGGCAGCATCAGGACCAGGGCGGTCGCAAGGTGATTGTTATCGGCGATCATACTGTCTTCGGGACCAAATATTGTGTAGGCGCCACCCGTCGCCACCATGAATGCGCCACCTTTGACGCCGTAATAGCCGAGGGATATCGTTATGACCCATACAAGAGAGTGTAATCGGGTGCGGCTGTTTACCAACGCTAAGATAACCAGTGCCAAGAAAAAGGATTTTAGAGTTCTATATCACAGTACCCGACTTAATAGGATAAAGCCCTGAAGTGATTCATACTTTGAGACCCACCGATCAAAGAAAGTCTCACAAGATGCAGGAATTACTTACCAAGGCCTTATCCATGGCGCT
>JAYGEB010000455.1:0-3427 GCA_046582595.1 Alphaproteobacteria bacterium
TTTATCTTTTAAAATTTGCCAAGTTGATTTCGATCCGTAACCGTCCGGTAATTTATTTAGCTCCGAAACAGAATTATTTTTTGACAAAGTAAGCATCCATTTGCCCCGACGGAACTCGACCAAATTAGATCCAGCATCACACGCTTCAATGCCCCAGCGATTGTCATGAGACCGATCCGCCTTTAGTCGGTTTAGTTCGTCGCAAACTTCTTGCAGATTTCTCATGTGAGACTGCTCCCACTTTCCTACAATGATAGCTGAAAGCAATGCGAATTACCGGATATTTTGTAAATGTCTCCAGCGTGACTTCATAGCATATCTGACGTCTTCGCTACCGGCGTTCCGCCGTTCACCAAATAGTTCGGCATCCAACCTGAACCATATCGCGTCCAAACCCCTTCCCACAGCGATCCTCCGCACAACGTCGAATGACAGCGAACAATCGATGTATGCGCTCCTGAAACGCTCCAAGAGCTTCCAGGGGTGCATTAGTGCGCTGGGTGAATGGAGGGATTGTCAATTGTTTATTCGAAGTGCGGGAATTGACCTTGTTGGTGATGCCGCAGACTATGCTTTAAAAGGATTATATAGTCACAATATTAACAGGTTGTGGCCGCCCGCCGCCGCCACCTCCAAGGCGCGCTTGGCGCTTTCCTGGCCCTTGATATCGGCCAGATCCAATTCCGCGCCGCCCTCCTCCGCCAACTCCGGCACCGGCTGGGGCAACACCTGGCTGCCCTTGAAATGATTGATCAGGGCCAAAAGATTGCCCGGCGCCAAGACCCGCAATTCTCCTGCCCAAGCCGCCTCGCCGCCCTGTTGCAGGGGGCAGATCAGGCCGCGCTCCAGACCTATGGCCGCCACGGCCGCCGGCAGAACCCCCGCCACCGGGGTCAGGGCGCCATCCAGGCTCAATTCCCCCACGGCGTCGTATTCCGCCAATTCGTCCACCGGCAGCACATCCATGGCCAGCAACAGCCCGATGGCGATGGGCAGATCGTAATGGCTGCCCTCCTTGGGCAGATCGGCGGGGGCCAGATTGACCGTGATGCGTTTTGGCGGCAGCGCTAGGCCGATGGCGCCCAAGGCGCCGCGCACCCGCTCCCGGCTTTCCGCCACCGCCTTGTCGGGCAAGCCGACAATAGTGAAAGCAGGCAAACCAGAGGCAAGCTGCACCTGCACGTCCACCGCCAGGGCATCGATACCCTGAAACGCCACGGTTCCCACATGGGCCACCATGCCTAAAACCTCTCAATCCGCCGCCGCCCGGCCATCGCCAAATACGGTTGCAAGAAACTATGACAGAACGCCCGCACGCCGTCGAGTAAAAAGAACAAAAAGAAAACAAACAGGTGGCGCGGCCCGGTTCCGGCCTCAGGGCGCCGTGGCGGCGGTGCGGCCGGGGTAGTTGCTGTCCAGGCGCTCCTGGAAGTAGTCGCCGTAGCGGATGGGCGGATGCCGGGCCGGGCGGCCGGGGACGGTGAAGCGGTCCAGACAGCGGATTTGGGCATTCACGTCCGGGTCGAAGAACATGCCCACGGAATAGCGGCCGGTCCGGGCCGCGGGGCTGATGACCCGGTGGGGGGTGGAATTGAAGGTATCGTTGGTCCAGCGCGCCAGGGCATCGCCGATGTTGACGATCAGGGCGCCGGGCACGGGCGGCGCGGGCATCCAGCCGCCGTCCGGTGTTTGAATTTCCAGGCCGCCGGTATCGTCCTGGGCCAGAATGGTAATGAAGCCATAATCGGTGTGGGGATGAATGCCGAAGGCGTCATCGGGCCGGGCGCCGCCCACGGGGGGGTAATGGATCAGCCGCAGGGCCGTCGAGGGGTTTTCGAAGAAGGGGGGAAAGAAACCGCGGTCTTCCCCAACGGCAAGTCCGAACACCGGCAGCAAGTCCTTGGCCAGGTTCCTGACCGCGACGTCATAGCGGCCGACCGCGTCACGAAAGCCCTCATCATCGGGCCATTGGTTCGGGCCTTTCAGGGTGGCGGTCAGGTAGTCCGGATCTTCGGAAGAAACCTCGTGGCGCAGAAAAAAGGATTCCAGTTGATTGGCTTTCGCCGCCGGCGCGAAGCGGGCCGAAGAGACCAATTTGGAAGTGCCAAAACCCTGGTAGCCACGGTGCCAGTGGTTCAATTTGATGGCCTGCTTCTCAGGCAGGGGCAGGCCGTGAAAGCGCCGATTCGCCGCGAACACCTCCCTCAACAGCGTCTCGTCGATGCCATGGTTCGAGAGATAGAAAAAGCCGCTGCCCAGACAGGCCGCCCGCACCTGCTCGGCGATAACGTTCTCGGCTTGTCCGCCCATATCGATGATGGGGATATCCGGCTGTGTCATCGCCCCGTTCCGTTCCAGCTAGCTTTTCAGAAACCCAGGTTCCCACAAGACGTTCGCCATGCCAATGAACTTGGCGACCCGGTTCAGTTCGGCGGCAAGTTTCTTCTCGCGGCCCTGGCTGAACTTGATCTTGGGTTCAAGCCATAATCCGGCCACATGCAAGGCGTTGTCGCCCCGGCGCGCCTTCATGTCGATGCGGCCGATCAGGCGCTCCCCTTCCAGCAGGGGAAAGACATAATAGCCGTATGTCCGCTCGGCCTCGGGCACGAAGATCTCGATCCGGTAGTTGAAATTGAACAGCCGTCGCAGGCGCTTGCGGTCCCGGATCAGGGGATCGAACGGGCTCAGCACGCGCAGCCGGCCGGGGGGTCTCGCCAAATCGCCGATCTCGTCCAGCAGAGCGGGACGGGCCAGGCAAATCTTGGCCGGGCTGCCGTCGGCGCTTTCAACCAGGACTTCGATCAGGTTCCGGCCCAGGTTTGCGGCGCACCAGGCCCTGGCCCCCGCCGCATCGATAGAGGCCCAATAGGCGGCCAGTTCCGAGGCGGTGGCGAAACCCAAGCGGTCCAGGGCCGTGGCGCAGGCCCAATCGGCAAATTCCGCTGGCGTTTGTTTCGCCGCCGTCCGCGCCGCCTCGGGAATGACCCGGGCGCTAAGGTCATAGACCTTTTGAAAGCCGTCCCGATGGCAGATCGACAATTCGCCCGTGCGCCAGAGAAACTCCAACGCGGTCTTCGCCGGGTGCCAGGCCCACCAGCCGTTCTTGCCGGCCTTGCATCCGCCATTATTTGTTTTCAAATCGCGGGACCGGGTTGGGCCATTCTCGCTCACATGGCGTTTCACCCGCTCTATCAGATCTTCGAAACCGATCGAGGCGCCGCCGGTTGGTTCCCTGGGGCGGGTCTTGCGCCAGCGTTGCCGCAGACGGTCCCCGGCCAGGGCGAAACGGTGTCGCCAATGGGCGTAAAAATCCGTCGGAATCAGGGCGGCGTCGTGGGTCCAGTGTTCAAACAGCCGGCGGTCCTTTTCCAACAACTGGCGCAGATCCTCGGGCCGGTAGGTCTGGTCGCGGGCAAACAGGATCATG
>JAYGEB010000474.1:0-15610 GCA_046582595.1 Alphaproteobacteria bacterium
AGCCGGGCGCCATCCATATGCGCCGCCATGCCATGTTCCTTGGCCACCGCCGTGACGGCGATAATGTCCGCGATGGGCCAGATGCTGCCGCCACCGGCATTGGTGGTATTTTCGATGGAAACGACCCGGCTGCACGGCGTATGCCGGCGCGCCGGGCGAATGGCTTCGCGCACCTGCCGGGCGGTGAAAATGCCCAGTTCGGAATGCAGGGCGCGGGTTTGGGCCATGGCCAGGGACGCGGGCCCGCCAGCCTCGGCGTTGATGGGATGGGCGGTATAATCCAGGATTATTTCGTCGCCGGGCTGGCAATGCACCCGGAAGGCGATCTGATTGCACATGGTGCCCGAGGGCAGAAAGACCGCGTCCTCCTGCCCCAGCAATTCCGCCACCATGGCGCATAGCTTGTTGACGGTGGGATCCTCGAACTGCTGCTCGTCGCCCACCTCGGCCTCCGCCATGGCCTGGCGCATGGCGGGCGTCGGCTTGGTGTGGGTGTCGCTGTAAAGATCAATACGCGGCGCGCTCATGGTCTCAAACTCCCAGTCTCCGGTTATTCGCTCGATTTGCGGTGAATCATCCATTTCGTCACCAAGGTGGTGGTGATATCGCCATGTTGATTACGGATTTCGTTGCTGAATTCCACATAGCCCAGGTTGGGCCGGCTTTTCAGGGGCCGGGCCTTGATCACTTCCGAGGTGACGGTCAGGACATAGCCGACCAGGACCGGCATGAGCCAGCGGATCTCATCCCAGCCGGGCGAGACGAAAGCATCGGCGGCGGTGAAGGCATCCTTGGACATGCGCCGCCAGACGGCGCAGACATGCGGGCCCGACGCGATCAGATCGTCCCAGCCCATGGCCTTGGCGGCATCCCCGTCCAGGTGAAACGGCTCCGGATCGAACTGTTCGGCAAAGGCCACCATTTCGGCGCGTTTCATCTCGTGGGCGCCATAAAGAAACCGGTCGCCAAGGGCGAAATCCTCGAAATGGATATGCTCCGTGAAGGGCGCCCGGTCGTTCATTGCCTTGCTCATGGGTTCCCTTACGCGACCCGGTGGAGGAACGCGCCGCCGTCGATGAGACGGCGGCTGTTTTGCACGGCGATATGGATGCTGCGGGCGAAGGTTTCGGGCGTCAACCAGGCCACATGGGGCATCAGGGCGACGTTATCCAATGCCAACAGCGGCTCGTTTTCGGCGATGGGTTCGGCGGCGAAGACGTCCAGGCCGGCGGCCAGCAGCGTCCCGTCCCGCAAGGCGCCATACAGCGCGCCCTGATCCACCAGGCCGCCCCGCGCCGTGTTGATCAATACAGCACCCGGCTTCATGGCCTTGAAGGCAGCCGCATCGAACATTTTCTCGGTTTCGTCGGTGAGCGGAAGGTGCAGGGAGATGACGTCGCATTCGGCCAAAAGGCCGGGCAAATCCCGCCATTCAGCCACCGCGTCGGCCTTGGGACTGGCGGCCGTATAAAGCACTCTGGCGCCCAAGGCGGCCAGGACCGGAGCGACCCGGCGTCCCACTTCGCCATAGCCGACCAGGCCCACCGTGCGGCCGGAAATTTCACCGATGCGGTCAAAGAGGCTCGGGTCCATGCGCCAGCCCATCCCGCGCCGGGTGGCATCGTGGAACGCCGCCGCCCGGCGCAGGGCGGCCAGCATCAACAGCACCGTTGCTTCCGCCACCGCCTGGCTGTTGGTGCCGGGCATGTTGCAGACGGCGATATCGCGGGCCCGGGCGGCGTCCAGATCAATGGTGTTGACGCCGACGCCGATTTTCTGGATCAGGCGCAAGTTCGGCGCCGCCCGGATGACCTCGGCCGTGGCCGGTTTCAGCACATGCCATAGCACGTCCGCCTCGGCCAGCAGGTGGAACAGGCGCGCATCGTCATTTTCATCACAGGCCTGGATGGACAGCCATTCACTCTCGGCCGCGGCCAGGCGGTCGGCAATGCCGGCGCTCGCGGCATAATGAAAAACCGCCCTTAGCCTCGCCATGCATGAATTCCCTAAATCGGTGTCTTGGAGCGGGCGAAGAGAATCGAACTCTCATCTTAAGCTTGGGAAGCTCCTGCTCTACCATTGAGCTACGCCCGCCTGGGGGTAATTTAACACAAGCGATCACAGTCGCGCGAGGGGGTTGTTTTGGCCCTTTGACATCTGGGCGGCGTCTGCAAGACTGCGTCCGCGCGCAAAGCGTTGTAATGAATTGGGAAATCGTGGATGACCTCTGTCGTGCCCGGAAACGGACCTCTCGCGCTGGATCGCGGGAAATTTAGTGATCCCCGCCATACCCTGGACGGCGAACCGCGCGCCGCCGTGACCTTGAACCGGCTGGAGACCCTTTGGTTCAACACCGGCACGCTTTGCAACCTGACCTGCGCCAATTGCTATATCGAATCGAGCCCCACCAACGACCGCCTGTCCTATCTGACCGGCCGGGAGGTTGGCGCCATGCTGGATGAATTGCAGAGCGATTGGCGGGCCCATGAAATCGGCTTCACGGGCGGCGAGCCATTCATGAATCCCGACATATTGGCCATGCTGCAGGATGCCCTGGGCCGCGGCTACCGGGTGCTGGTCCTGACCAACGCCATGCGGCCGATGATGAAGCTGGCGGACGGCTTGCGGGATTTGCGCCGGCAATACGGCGATCAGCTTTGCCTGCGGGTTTCGGTGGATCATTACGCACCCGATGTGCACGAGCTGGAGCGCGGCGAGCATGGCTGGGAGCGCATGCTGGAGGGGCTGATCTGGCTGGCGCGAAACGGCTTCAACATCAATATTGCCGGGCGCACCTTGTCGGGCGAAGACGATGAAAACCTGCGCCAAGGCTATGCCCGGCTGTTCGCCGAACACGGCATTGCCGTCGATGCGGAGAACCGGGCGGAACTGGTGCTGTTCCCGGAAATGGACGAAGCTCTGGACGTGCCGGAGATTACCACCGCGTGTTGGGGCATACTGAACGTCTCGCCCGACGCCATGATGTGCGCCACCTCGCGCATGGTGGTCAAACACAAGGGCGACGAGGGGCTGACCGTGATGCCCTGCACCTTGCTGCCCTATGACGAGAGGTTCAGAATGGGGCCGACCCTGGCCGCCGCCAACGGCGCGGTGGCGTTGAACCATCCCCATTGCGCCCGCTTTTGTGTTTTGGGCGGCGGCTCGTGCAGCGCCGCGTGAGCCGATAATCCGGCCAACAATTCTTTGCACCCTGGAGCAATTTTCAATTAAACGGAGTCGCTTTCGCGACCCAAGTGATTGGTTCAATTGTTCTTTTCTTAAGAGGCCGGGCATGTTTAAAATGTACATGCTCTAGCGCCGCCGATCGGCCTATGATGGGCCATGGGCTATGAAAAACCATTCGCCGGCCTGAAGGTCCTGGATTTGAGCCAGGGCTTTGCCGGCCCCTATTGTGCCGAACTGCTGGCCCAGCATGGCGCCGACATAACCAAGGTGGAGCCGCCGGAGGGCGATTGGGCGCGGCGCCTGGGCATCGTCTATGGTGATCAGTCGACCATTTCCATGACCACCAACCGGGGCAAAAAAAGCATCGTCCTGGATTTGAAGCGCCCGGGCGGGCGGGCCGTGGCCCACGATCTGGCCCGCCAATGCGATGTCTTCATCGAAGGTTTCCGCCCCGGTGTCTGTGCCCGGTTCGGCCTGGCCTATGATGATGTTTACAAGGTCAATCCCGGCGTCGTTTATCTGGCGGTCAGCGGTTTTGGCCAGGCCGGCCCCTATGGCCGGGAACCCGCCACGGACACGGTGATCCAGGCCTTTTCCGGCCTGATGTCGATCAACCGCGGCAGAGATGAATTTCCCCACCGGGTCGGCCATTACATCATCGATTGCGTGACCTCGCTGTATGCCTATCAGGCCCTTTCCACCGCCCTGTATGCCCGGCGGGATGAAGAGGAAGGCCGTTTTATCGATTGCAGCCTGATGCAGGCCGCCGCCGCGCTGCAAACATCGAAAATCGCCGACTACCATCTGGAGGGCGGCCCGCCGGCTGAAAACAATGCCCCGGCGGGCAGTTATGATACCCAAGCCGGCTATCTCGCCATCACCTTGGTGAAAGAGGAACAATTTCCGCAATTGTGTTTGGCCCTTGGTCAACCAGCCTTGGCGGAGGATCCCCGATACAAGGATTTCGCCTCCCGCGCGGCCAATATGGACAGCCTGGGCCCGGCCATCCAGGAGGTCCTGTTGCAAGACACGGCCGTTGCCTGGACGGCGCGGTTGCGCGAGGGGGGCGTGTTGTGTCATCCCGTGGCCGATTATGGCGATTGGATGGCCGATGCCCAGGTAGTGGCCACGAAGGCTTTCCAAATGATGCCGCAGCCCGGCATGGGCATTGTGCCCTTGGCGCAAATTCCCGGCACGGCGCCCATCGACCCCGATGACCCCGGCCAGCAGGCGCCCGCCCTGGGCCAGCACAGCCGTCAGGTTCTGGATGCATTGGGCTATGACGAAGCGAAAATCGGCGCCTTGCTGGCCGAGGGCGCGGTCCGGTAGAGCGCCATGGGTGAGTATCGGGCGGTCTTTCTGGTCAATGGCATTTTGCTGTTGATCCTGGGCCTGGCCATGTTGGTGCCGGCCTTGTTGGATGCCCGCGTTGGACACCCCGATTGGCAGGTCTTCCTGGCGGCGGCGTTTCTGACCGGCTTCGTCGGCGCCGCCCTCTCCATCACCTGCTGGGGCAGCGGCGAAAATCTGCATCTGCGCCAGGCTTTCGTGCTGACCACCACGGTCTGGGTGGTGACGCCGGCATTCGGCGCCCTGCCGTTCGTGTTTTCCGATCTCGGCCTCAGCTACACGGACGCGTTTTTCGAGGCCATGTCCGGCATCACCACCACCGGTTCGACTGTTATCTCGGGGCTGGAATATGCCCCGCCCGGCATTTTGATCTGGCGGGCGCTGCTGCAATGGATGGGCGGCATCGGCATCATCGTCACGGCGGTGGCCATTCTGCCCTTGCTGCAGGTCGGCGGCATGCAGCTCTTCCGTATGGAATCGTCCGATGCCTCCGAAAAGGTGCTGCCCCGCGCGGCGCAGATCGCCGGCGCCATCAGCGTCATTTATCTGTCCCTTTCCCTGCTCTGCGCCCTTGGCTATTGGGCCGCCGGGATGCCGGCGTTCGAGGCCGCGGCGCACGCCATGACAACCATTGCCACGGGTGGCTTTTCAACCTCCGATCTGTCCCTGGGGGTTTATGACAGCGCCCTGATTGACTACACGGCCGTGGCCTTCATGATTATCGGCAGTTTGCCGTTCCTGTTGTATTTCCAGGTTGTGCGGGGACGTCCCCTGGCTTTGTGGCGGGACAGCCAGGTGCGCTGGTTTTTCGCCATTCTGTTGACCGCCGTCGCGGCCATGACGGTCTACCAGATCGGCGGCAACGGCATGCCGGTCGCGGACGCCGTGCGTTTCACGGCCTTTAACGTGACCTCGATTTTGACCGGCACGGGCTATACCACGGATGATTACGGCCAATGGGGCGGATTTGCCGTGGTGGTTTTTTTCTTTGTCATGTTCATTGGCGGCTGCGCCGGCTCGACCTCCTGCGGCATCAAGATTTTCCGCTTTCAGGTGCTCTATGCCGCCGCCCGCAGCCAGATGAGCCGCCTGTTGCAGCCGCATGGGGTTTTCGTGGCCAATTTCAACCGCCGCCCCATACCGGATTCGGTGATGGATTCGGTGATGAGCTTCTTTTTTCTCTTTGTCCTCAGTTTTGCCGTATTGGCGGTATTACTAAGCCTCATGGGCTTGGATTTCCTGACCGCAATTTCCGGCGCCGGCACGGCAATCGCCAATGTCGGTCCCGGTCTGGGCGATGTGATCGGGCCGTCGGGGACTTTCGCGCCGTTGCCGGACATGGCGAAATGGCTGTTGGCGGCGGGCATGCTGCTGGGCCGGTTGGAACTTCTCACCGTGATGGTACTCTTCACCCGGACCTTTTGGCGCGGCTAAATTTTCCGAGATTGAATGAATCGGGCCTGGCTCTCTTCGCTAACGCTTGTGCGCAAGAGCGCACCGCGCCGCGCGGGCGGCGCATAAGCGCCGGGCCGCCGTCGCGGCCTTGTCCGCGCCAGTCAAACTGAAAACGCCCTAATCGAAGACCTGGCTGGGCAGCTAATTGGCCAGCAGCGGAAAGGCCATGACCAGTCCGATGACAAACACCTGCGCGCCGACCACGGGAATGATGCCACGGTAGATATCGGTGATCTTGACCTCCGGCGGGGCGGCGCCTTTTAGGAAAAACAGGGCAAAGCCGAAGGGCGGCGTCAGGAACGAGGTTTGCAGGGTCAAGGCGATCAGGGTCGCCATCCACAACGCCGTCGCCGTGCCCTCGCCGGCATGATCGGCGAAGTCCAATTCGCCCCGGGACCGGCAGGAACAGCGGCAGCGTGATGATGGTGACCTCGATCCAGTCGATGAAAAAGCCCAGGAAGAAGATGATCCCGATAATGGTCAGCAGAATTTCCACGAACCCGAACATCGCCGCCTAATCCTTGCCCCGCCGTCGGCTCAAATTGCGCAGGGCGGCGACAAGGGCGGCCGGCAGCAACAGGCCCAGGCCAAATGGCATGGCGCCCTTTATCATCGCACCTTGGTATAAGAGGCCGACAAGTTCAATGCGGTCCGGCATCGGCGGCCGCAGCCGGTCCCGGATAATATCGACGCGGACATGGGCGCCCCGCACATGGCCGTAACCCAGGGTCAAGAACACCAGCAGCAGGAACAATTCCCATTCCAGGCACTGCGGAATGTTCGAGGGGACGCCGAAAACCTTGCGCGCGACGATCTCGTGGAGGCGCACGCAAATCATCGCCGGCAGGGCGACGAAACGGTCCAGTAAATTCAACAACGCCCGCAACTGCCGCCCGCGGGGTGCGGCGCGAAAGGCGGCCTAGCGTTCGGGCCACCGGGCCCGCCTTTTACGGTTTCGTTGGCGCAGATCGTGGATGTCCAATTGAATGGCCATAAGGGCGGGAATGACGAGGAGCACCAGGAAGGTGGCGACGGCCAGGCCAAAGATCATGGTGATGGCCATGGGAATGAGGAACTGCGCCTGCAGGCTGGTTTCAAATAATAGCGGCGTCAGACCGCCGATGGTGGTCAACGATGTCAACAACACCGCGCGCAGGCGATCCTGGCTGCCGCCGATGATGGCCGCGATGGTGTCTTCACCCGCGGTAATGCGCTCGTCGATGGTCGAAACCAGTATGATCGAGTCATTGACCAGAATACCCGATAGGCCCAACAGCCCGACCAGGGTCAGAAGGCTCAGATCGAAGCCCAGCAGCAAATGTCCGAGCACGGCGCCGATGACGCCAAACGGGATCACCGCCATGACCACGAGGGGCCGGGTATAGGAAGCAAAGACCCAGGCCAGAATGATATAGATCGCCGACATGCCGACCAGGGCGCCCAGACGCATGTCGGCCATGGTCCGGGACTGTTCCTCCGCCCGGCCGGCAAAGTGATACTGCAATCCGTACTTTCTGGCGATGCCGGGCAAGGCGCCGTTTTCGAGGGCGGAAATCAATTTGCCGGCGCCGATCTTGCTTTCGTCCAGCTCTCCGGTGATCGCCACTTCACGCCGGCCGTTTTGCCGGCGGATGCGGGCGAAGCCGATCTCCTCCCGCATGGAGACCACCTCGCTAAGGGGAACGTCCGCGCCGGAGGGGCCGCGCAGATACAGGTTCAACAGATCCTCGGTGGTGATGGCGCCGCGGGCGTATTGCACTTTCACGGTGATCTCTTCATCGCCCCTGGGGAAACGCTTGGCGATGGTGCCCTGGAAGGCCGCGCGCACCTGCCGGCCCACGCTGTCGGTGGAAAAGCCCAGGGCCCGGCCACGCGGCGTCAGTTCCAGAATGACCTCCTGCTTGCCGATCGGCAGGTCGTCCTCCACATCCGTGACGCCGGGGAAGCGGTCCAGCAAGGCCTTGACTTCCCCCGCCGCCGCCTTCAGGTCGCGGGTGCCGCCGCCGCTCAAACGAATATCGATTTCCTTGCCGGGCGGGCCGCCCTTGCGTTCGTTCAGGTTGATCCTCTCGACGCCCGGCCGCATTTGAATGTTCCGGCGCCAGGCTTCGATAAAGTCCGGCATGCGGACCTGGCGATGATCGGAGGGCACCAATTGCACATAAAGGCCGCCGTATTTATCGCCGCTCACGCTGCGGAATTCCCGCGCCTGGGATTTGCCCAGCTTGCCGAAGGTGGAATGGATCAGGCTTTCGCCCCCGGCGGCGCTTCCGGGCGATGGTTTCGCGGCCGCGCGCGCGGCGCGCTCCAACTCTTCCACCATGGCCTCGGTCTGCTCGCGCGGGGTGCCCGGCAGCATCACCACATTGCCGTAGACGATGTCTCCTTCCGGCGCGGGGAAGAATTGAAAACCGACCCGTCCGCCGTCGATAATGCCCAAGGTCAGGATCAGGGCGGCGATGCAACTGGCCAGGGTCAGATAGCGCCACTCCACGCAGACCGCCAGGACGCGCCGGTACAAACCGCCCCGGAAGCGGTCGAAATGATGATTGAACCAGACCCGGAGACGGGAGTCCTGTTCCCGGTCCGCCGCCAATGCGCCGCGCAGGTGGCCCGGCAGGACCAGGAAGCATTCCACCAGGCTGGCGATCAGAACGGAAACCATGACCAGGGGAATGGCGGCAAGGATGGTGCCGATAATGCCGCTGATGAGCATCAGCGGCAAAAAGGCGGCGATGGTGGTCAGGGAGGAGGCGACGACCGGCGCCAGCATGCGCAGGGCGCCCGCCTCGACCGCTTCCTGCGCGCTCAGGCCATGGCGCCGCCGCGAGGCGCTGTGCTCCCCCACCACGATGGCGTCATCGACGATTATGCCCAGGGTCATGATCAGGGCGAACAGGGAAACCATGTTGATGGATTGCCCGCTGAGCAGCATCACGCCCATGGTCGCCAGCAGCGCCACCGGAATGCCGGCGGCAACCCAGATGGCGACCCGCAGATTGAGAAATATGAACAGGATCAGCAGGACCAGGGCCAGGCCGCCCAGACCGTTTTTCAACAGGATCGCGATGCGCTCGCGGATCAGGCCGGCCTGTACATCATAATGCTTCAGCCGCAGGGTCGGCGGCAGGGTCTGGCGCAATTCGGCCAGGTATTCTTCAACCGTTTCGGAAATGTCCAAGGCATCGGCGCCCACCGCGCGCTTGACGTGCAGTTCGATGGCCCGGTCCCTGGCCAGGCGCCCTTCCGGCGCATCCGCCTCGAACGCCTCCCCGACCCGGGCGATATCCCGCAGGCGGAGTTTCTCGCCATTGGGTAGCGCGCGGATTTCAATATCGCCCAGCCCCGTGGCCGTGGTTTCCAGGCCAAGGCTGCGGATCTGCTTTTCCACCTGGCCCTCGATATTGCCCGACGGCAGATCCTGGCTGCGCAGGCGTATGCGGGCGGCGATCTCATCCAGGCTCAGCTCCAGGCGGCGCAGGGTGCCGGGCGTTATGTCGACCCAGATTTCTTCGTCGCGGGCGCCGAACATCAGCACCTGATCGATGCCGCGGGCCAAAAGCCCCTCGCGGATCCGCTTGGCGATGGCCTTCAGGGCGCTTTCGCTGAACGGTCCGGAAAGGGCAATGCGGGAAATGGTGTCGTAACGGGCGACCCGGCTGATCAACGGGTTTTCGCTACCCTCGGGCAGGGTGGTGACTTGGGCGACCGCCGACACCACGTCCGAGCGCCCGGCCTGCATGTCGCTGCCGGCGTTGAATTGCACCAGTATCGTGCCGCGGCCCTCCACCGAGAAGGAGATGATTTTGTCCACATTGTTCAGATAGCGGACTTCCGGTTCGATCGCCGTGATGATGTTGGCTTCCACGTCCTCGGCGCTGGCGCCCGGCCAGGCGATGTTGATGGACACCATATCAATGCCGAAATCGGGAAAAAACTGCGTGTTCAGCCGGGACAGGGAGACCGCCCCCATCACCAGCATGATCACCATCAGCAAGTTGGCGGCGTTGGGGTGGCGGGCAAACAGCCGGACCAGATCGGCGGGGGACATTTAACGCACTTCCACCTTCTGACCGGGCCCGATTTCGGCGAACCGGGTCACGGCGACCTGATCGCCATCACGGATGCCGCCGCGCAGCAGGACATCATTGCCCACCCGCGCCACCAATTCGACGCTGCGCTTCTCCAGGCGGCCGGCGGCGATGACATAAACCGTATCGGCGCCGTACAGGGCGCTTTCGGGCAGCCGCGCCACGTGGCGGTAAATCTGGTCGGCCATGGTGATGGCGACAAAGGCGCCGGGCCGCAGGGGTTTGCTCAGGCCCGCGCCCAGCAGACGGGCAAATACCGGAACGCCGCCGCTGGTGGCGTCGATCCGCGCGCCGATACGGTCCAGACGGCCGGTATAGCGGAATTGGTGTCCGCCCACCCGCCAGACAACTTCCACCGGCCGGCCCGCCAGAGGACCGCTTGAAACCAGGCGGCCAAATTGACGGTCCGACAGGGTTACCCGCGCCTCCAGGCGGTCCGCGTCGATCAGCCGGGCGACCCGGTCATTGACGCCCAGCCGCTTGCCGAGTTGTGCCTGCACATCCGCCAGGAAACCGTCGAACGGCGCGGTCAGGCGGACCCGTTGCAGATCCCGTTTGGCCCGCCGCAATCCAACCCGCAGGCGCTCGATCACCGCCTCCTGTTGTTTGACATGGGCGGTTGCCGCCGCCAGGTCGCTTTGCCGCATCTCCGCCGTCTTTTGCTGCCGGGTCAGCTCCAGGCGCGCCGTGTCCATTCTTTTGTCGGACACGGTGCCCCGGCCCGATAAGGCATGCATGCGTTCGACGTCGCGTTTATGCAGTTCAACCATCTCCCGGTCCCGGCGCAGGGCCAGGGTGGTGGAATGCCGCCGCGCCGTGATTTCTTCCAACCTGGCGCGGGCTTCGCGCAGCCGCGCCGACAACTCATCGAATTTCGCCCGGTAATCGAACTCGTCGATGGCGATGATCATCTCGCCGCGGCGCAAGGTGCCGCCGTTGACGAACCTGTCGGCCACCGCCACCACCTCGCCCGCCACCAGGGCCCGCAACTCTACTTCGCGCCCGGCGACAATTTCTCCAAACAGGCGCAGTTTCGGCTGTATATCGGTCAGCTTGACCTGGCCGGCGGAGACCAGCCAGGGCTGTTCCGTCTTGCCGGCGGGCGCGACGGCGGGCTTGGTGCGCACCAGAGTGATCGCGCCCACAATGGCCGCCACGATCAAGATGACGGGCAATACCACCTTTCGAACCTGCCAGGACATGGCGGGAACCTACGCCGTCCGGAAGACCCCATCAAGCGCGGTTAAGCAACTATTCCGAAGGGTGAAATGGAGTTTGGTGGACCCCGCGCCATGGGCCGGTTATTGTTGCTGAATTCTTGCAATGGGGACGATGAATGGCCGCGAAAACTTTCACGCCACGGGAAATGATCGACCGGCTGGTGGCGTTCGACACCACGAGCCGTAAATCGAATTTGGACTTGATCCATTTTGTCCGGGACTATCTGGCCGGTCACGGCGTGGAAGCCACCCTGATCCATGACCAAAGCGGCGCCAAGGCTAACCTGTTTGCCACCGTCGGCCCCATGGTCGATGGCGGCGTTGTCCTCTCGGGGCATACGGACGTGGTGCCCGTGGGCGGCCAGGACTGGTCCTCCGACCCCTTTCAGGTGTCCGAGCGCGGGGGCCGCCTGTACGGCCGGGGCACCGCCGATATGAAGGGTTTTTGCGCCATCGCCCTGGCCCTGGTGCCTGATATGGTGGCCCGCGGCCTGGCTCTGCCCATACATTTCGCGCTGTCCTATGACGAGGAAGTGGGCTGTCTGGGCGCCCCCGATCTCTCGCGCCATCTACAAGGCCTGCCCTGCCGGCCCCAGGCCCTGATCGTCGGCGAGCCGACCGAGATGAAGGTGGTCAACGCCCACAAGGGCTGTTGCGCCATCCGGACCAGGGTGACGGGGATGGAGGGCCATTCATCGGAGACCCACAAGGGCGTGAATTCGATCTTCGCCGCCGCCAAGTTGATCAATTATCTGGCCGAGAAGGCGGCGGTATTGCAGACCTCCGACCTCAACCCCCGCTTCGATCCGCCCTATACCACCGTGCAGGTCGGCACCATAGAGGGTGGCACGGCGGGCAATATTATCCCCAAGGAGACCACGTTCTGGTGGGAATACCGGGCCTTGCCGGATGTCGATGGGGCGGCGATCGTCAGGGATTTCGAGGCCTTCGCGCAAGCAGAGGTGTTGCCGGATATGCGACGGGTGCATCCCGGCGCCGATATTCAGGTGGAAATACGGGGCGAGGTGATCCCCCTGCTGCCCGAGGACGGCTCGCCGGCGGAAACCCTGGTGCTGGCGCTGACCGGCGCCAACCAGACCCATGCGGTGTCCTACGGCACCGAAGCCGGCATCTTCCAAAAGGGCGGCGTCGCCTCGGTGATCTGCGGGCCGGGCAGTATCTCGGTCGCCCACCGCCCGGACGAGTACCTCGAATTGTCCCAGGTCGAAGCCTGCACCGATCTCATGCACCGCCTGATCGACCGCCTGGCGTCGTGATCCTTGTTGCACGGGAAAAATGCAAGGCGAACGACGCGCGTTTCGTTTAGAGCGTTTTCAACATTCTTCGATTTACCGGGGGATCGGGTGGTTCAGGCAGCATTGAAAATGCCTGTCCTATGTTTTTCTAACGGAAGACGGCCTCCAGGGCGAGAGCATATTTTGATATGGAAACGCGCTTCATTTCAAGGTTTCTGACGATCGCCTCCAACCAGCTTGGAAATCCGAAGTCGTGCTTGATCTCGACCACCGTCAGCGTGGGCGGCAGGGAATATACGAAGCCTTCCGGACCGCCCCGCCAACGAGCGCCGGCGGCGCCCATAATTCGGCTATCGTAGGTAATCCTGAGGCCCGGGAAATCCGCCACCGAGAAGGCGCGGCGATGGTAGAGCACGGTGGCGGCCGGAAGCAGATTGAAACGTCTGGTACAATAATCGAACTCGTCGAGCAGCGGTTTTTGCCCAACGTCCCGCGCCCTGGGGATATGGCTCAACATGCTCCGGGCCTCCGCGAGGTCGAGGCGTTGACGCTGCTTCCAGATGACATCATTGGCGCGATTCTTGAATTCAAGAAAAATAGCGCCAGGATCACCGTCTATCGCGCTCCGGTATGACCGCAGCCGCGGCTTTCGCCGCATGGCCAGGCCCTCGCGTTTTTCGATGTAGTGGCAATAACGCGGGCTATCGAAATAGATCGAGTGGTTGTAGTAGCCCCGTGATCCAGCGCCGTGCACATCATCCTGTAGCAGACCGGCCATGCGTTCATGCAGTGCCGCCAGTTGCCGTTGCCCGACGAGATACTTGCGCTCGCGGCGGCGGTGGATGGATGGCTTGACGGACATCGACGTCCGCCTAGCCGCCGGTGTCCATCATGCCATCGCCATGGCGGCGGGATGGCAGCGGCTGGCCGTGCAAGATCACTTGCCCCCCCGTTCGACCGACATCGAAACATCGTTGTCCACGAACGAGACCCCTTCGCCGTCAAGCCGGCCGGGCCCGCCGTAACGCCAATTTTTGGCGAAGACCGAAATCGCCGTTTGATTCTTCGACAAGCGCCCATTCCGAAGCTTTACCGTGCTGGCGTCCTTGACCGCGATACCCTGTACCGCTCCCGCCACCGATAGTCCCTCGATCGACAACGTCGAGCCTTCGCCCACGGATAATCCCTTGTCGCCGGCGCCCTCGATGCGCACATCACGCAATGTCGAGGCGCTGGTCATGAAGTCGATACCGTCGTTGCCGGCCGCGACGATGCGCAAATTGGACAACGTCGCCCGGCTGTAGTCGATGTCGATGCAGTCAGCGTAGCAATCGGTAAATACGGAATCTTTGATTTCGACCTCGCCGTAGACCACATGCAGCAAATCATCGGAAAGCGTGTTCTGCCCGAACTCAACATCGGCGATTTTCACCCCCGGCGCCCCTAATACGGAGACCATGCCGGAAAGACGCGAGTGACCGGCCCGGCCGACGCTGCCGCCCGTCGCCCGCACGTGGCGCAGGGTGGAGCCGCCCGCGCCCTTGCCGATCAGGACCAGCGAGCCCCACGGCGCACCGGGATCGAGGCGGGTAATGCTGATCGGCGCGGCCGCGGTTCCCTCGAACATCGCCTGGCCGCGGGAAACGATCGACACGCCCGGCTCCAGGCGAAGCGCCGCCCCGCCCCGCACCACGAGGCGTTGGCCTTCCGCGATGTTCAGATCCGCGGTCAGCAGAACCTCCCCTGGCCCAAGGATGATATCGCCCGTCGCCAAGGGCGGAAAGCTCCAGGCGTGCTGGGAAACCGTGTTGTAAACGATCTTGTCCGGGTCGATGCGGCCAGAGGTCGCCACGGCGGGCATGATCGCGGCCCCGGTCACGGCATTGCGGAAGGCGCCGCCAAGCGCCGCCGAGACCGCCGCCGGCGCGGCCCCCTTGACGCGGAACAGGTAGCGCTGCGTTCCCGCGGCTAGGTAATAGGGTGGCACGGGGTAAATCCAAACGTAGCGGTGCATCGGGCCGCGATCCTCGCGTAGACCTGGATAGAGCAACATTGGTCCCCGCGCCGCCACCGCGAAGCTGCCGTCCCGGGCGCGGTCGGCCAGCACCGCGCCGGGTAGCGCCGAGACGTTGAAATCGGCGGTGGCGTGGCCCTCAACCTCAATCATGACGGAAGTGTCCGAACCGTCGGGGGCCACGAAAACGGTGACCGCGGTGGCGTCGAGACGTTCGCGCAAAAACGCTTCACGGCCCTCTATCCAGCGCCGCAAAAGAACCTTTTCCGCCTCGTATTGGCTGTTGCCGTAAGGCACGCGCGTCGCCCCGGCGAAGGTTGGGCGCATGCCCGCCTTGCGGCGATCGGCCCGAACATCGCGGTCGATGGCCGCGAACACCTCGTCCAGGTGCTTGTTCTGCGCCGCCGCCGAGGCCACCGTGTTCATCGCCTCGAACAAGGTCGATCCCGACCAGCCAGATGACGCCGATCAGAGAACCGATCGCGAGATAGGTCCGCCAGCTCCATTGCGGGCGGATATAAGCCTCCAGCAGCTTGAGGCGGGCCTCGGCCGGATCGACGTAGCGTTCAAGCAGGCCGCCGTAACCGCCAATTTCCATGTGCTCATGGGCGCGCAGAACAGTCTCCTTGATGCGGCGTTTCAGCGCCGGCGCGAGAGCGGCCGCATAGACCAGGGGCGCGCCGGGAATGTCCGGCGAGCGGTGAATGATGCGCAGTTGGCCGGCCCCGATTACGCCGCTCCGGATATTTTCATGGTAGTTGACGGAACTGACCGGCGCCACGTCCACCACGCCATTGATGATCAGGCGCAGGGCCTCGTCGTGGTTGGAGGCCTGGATGATTTCGCTGAAATCGCTTTCGCTGTCGATCCTGATGCCGATATCCGCCAATTCCCGCCGCGGCATATTGTAACCGCTTGTTGAATGGGGATCGCCGACGGCAATGCGGTGGTTTCTGACCTCGGCCAGGGCGGTGACGGCGCTGTCTTGGCGGACGACGAACAGGGATTGGTAGTTCGGGCTTTTGCCGCCCGCCGGCA
>JAYGEB010000480.1:0-16013 GCA_046582595.1 Alphaproteobacteria bacterium
ACCGCGTCTTCCAAACCTACGAAGAGATCGTCGATGCCTGCTGCGAGGCCTGGGCCGATTTCACCGCCACGCCCGACAGAATCGCCTCCATAACGCGACGCGAATGGGCAAACGTGTCATGACTTATGACGTCTGGTATAACATGCAAAAGGCGTGCCAAATATCCGCAATCAACGATTTCAATGGTTTATCGGCCAATCGCAGTGTACGCAGTAAAAAAAGTGTAAAGTATACCGACAGTTTCGGCGGATGGCCTTGTGAATTGGAACGGTATGTTGATGTCGAATTTGCCCGCTGGCCTCGGTTGGGGCTTTGCTTTGGAAATCCTGCGTACCCCTGGCGTACCCTAAGCCTATTTTGCATGCAAGGGGGTTTTAGCCGTATTTAGGCTAACCCCTTGGAATGATTGGCTCCCCGGGCAAGACTCGAACTTGCGACAAGGCGGTTAACAGCCGCCTGCTCTACCAACTGAGCTACCGGGGAACAGTTGGCCGGCGCGGCCAGGGCCGCGTAGCGGGGCGTTTATTAGCAGATCGCGGACGCCCGCGCCAGTGCGGATGTGTGCCGGTGCCATGAACGGGTCCATGAAATGAACAAGGTTCTGCTTGACTCTTTCATGAATGAGAACAAAATAGGAACATTATGAATTTCGAAAGGATCCGGCCGTGAGCAAGGGCGGGCAGGGGCGGACGGGCGCCGGCCAAATTGCGTTGTTGCGCCGGCGCATCGCGGCCCTTGAACAGGGCCCGGACCGGGGCTGGCGGGCGGCCCCGCCCCTGACCCTGGGCGTGCCGGGCATTGATGGAAGATTGCCTGGCGGCGGCCTGGCGCGGGGGGGCTTGCATGAAGTTCTGGGCGGGGCCGAGGGGCGTCGCGGCGGCGCGGCGTTGGCCTTCACGGCCGTGCTGGCGGCCCGGCGGGCGGCCTTGGATCAGGGCCAGGTCTTGTGGTGCCTCTCGGGGCCGGGGCTATACGGGCCGGGTCTGGCGGCGTTCGGCCTGGGCGCGGAGCGCTTGATCCTGGTCCGGGGGCGGGATGATCGGGAACGCCTGTGGGCCATGGAGGAAGGTTTGAAATGCACCGCGCTGGCCATGGTGGTGGGCGAGGTGGGGCGTTTGGATTTGAGCCAGAGCCGGCGTTTGCAACTAGCGGCGGAAAGCTCCGGCGTTACCGCCCTGCTGCTGCACCAAAGGGGCGATGCGGGTCTGGGCGCCGGCGCCGCCCTGACCCGCTGGCGCATCACTCCGGCGCCCAGCGCCGAAACGCAAGGCCGCGCGGGCCTTGGCGCCGCCTGCTGCCGGGCCGAATTACTGCGCTGCAAGGGCGGCCGGCCGGGCAGCTGGCTGCTGCGCTGGAACGGCGCGGGCTGGGATGAGAGGGATGAGGGAAACCATGGATACGGCGGGGAAAAGCCAGAAACGCATCCTCTCCCTGTGGCTGCCGCACTGGCCCACGGACCGGCTGTACCGCGCCTGGCAACGGGCGGCTGAGGCCGGCTCCAAGGCAGATTATCCGGCGCGGGAACGGCCCTTGGTCCTGATCGTGGCGCAACAGGGCGGCCAGCGGGTGGGCGCGGCCAACGGGGCGGCGCTGGCGGCCGGCGTCCGCGTGGGCATGATGTTGACCGACGCCCGCGCCCTGCTCCCCGCCCAAGGCATGGCGGGTATGGGGGCGGGCTTGACGGTCCGCGGCATGGCGGAGGAGGAAGATAGCCGCGCCCTGGCCGGCCTGGCCGATTGGTGCGGCCGCTACAGCCCCTGGGTGGCGCTTGATGGCGAAGCGGGCAGCCATGGCATCTGTCTTGATGTTACGGGTTGCGCGCATCTGTTCGGCGGTGAGAGCGCGATGCTGGACGATCTGTCCCGGCGCCTCGAAGGCTTTGCCATACAGGCCGAAATGGCTATTGCCGACAGCCTGGGCGCGGCCTGGGCGGTGGCCCGTTTCGGGATCGGAGGACATGATAATCCCGGCGATCCTGGGACAATCGTTCCCACGGAGGGCGCCCGCGAGGCCCTGGAGCGGCTGCCGGTGGCGGCCCTGCGCCTCTCGGCCGAGACGGCGGACGGCTTGGCGCGGCTGGGCCTGGGGCGGATCGGCGAACTATACGAGCTGCCGCGCGGCGCCCTGACCGCGCGCTTTGGCCGCGAGGTGACCTACCGCCTGGATCAGGCCCTGGGCCGTGCCGACGAACCGCTGTCGCCGCGCCCGGCAAGGAGCAGTTTTTGGTGCCGCATGGCCTTTCCCGAACCCATCGGCCACCGCGACCACATCGCCCGGGCCACGGCCCAATTAGTGGACGATCTGTGCGCCGTGCTGGCGGGCCAGGAGCGCGGCGCCCGGCGGATCGAATTGCGCCTGTATCTGGCCGACGGCACGGTGCGGCGGATCAGGGCGGGCCTGAACCGGGCCAGCCGGGAGCCGGGCCATCTGCTGCGCCTGCTGGCCGAGCATCTGCCCAGCCTGGAGGCGCAGTTCGGCGCCGATCTGATGGTGCTCATGGCCGGGCACAGTGATCCCCTGCCGGCCGGGCAGGGCGGCATGGATAGCATTGCCACCTCTTCCGCCGCCGCGGGCGAGGATCTGGCGCCCTTGCTGGACCGCCTCGGCAACCGCCTTGGGAGCGCCAACGTGGCCCGCTTCGCGCCCGTGCCAAGCCATCTGCCGGAACAGGCCACCCGCCTGGTGCCGCCGTTAAGCGAGGGGTTAAGCGGCGGAAAGGATCATCAATGGCGCCATGTCGCCCGCCGCCCGGTCTACCTCCTGCCCCGCCCGGAGCCGATCGAGGCGGTGGCCGAGGTGCCCGACGGCCCGCCCGTGCTATTCCGCTGGCGTGGTATCGCGCACCGGGTCCAGCGCGGCGATGGCCCGGAACGCATCGCGCCCGAATGGTGGCGCGACATGCAGGCCGGGGCGGCCGGCTTGGCCCGGGAAACCCGCGACTACTACCGTATCGAAGACAGCCGGGGGCAGCGCTATTGGCTCTTCCGCCAGGGTCTTTACGGCAACGATGGGACCGAAACGCCGCAATGGTACCTGCATGGTTTTTTTGCCTGAGGCGGCCATGGGCTACGCCGAACTACAGGTTACCTCCAACTTCAGCTTCCTGCGCGGCGGCTCCCACCCGGATGAGTTGGCCATCACCGCCGCCGCCCTGGGCCTGGCGGCGGTGGCCATCACCGACCGCAACAGCCTGGCTGGCGTGGTGCGGGCCCATGTGGGCGCCAAAAGCGCGGGCGTCCGCTTGGTGGTCGGCGCGCGGCTGGATTTGCAGGTGGAGGCGGTGGCCCATGGCGCGCCCGGCCTCGGCCTGTTGTGTTTTCCCACCGACCGGGCCGCCTCTGGCCGGCTGTCGGAATTATTGACCACGGGACGGCGGCGCGCGCCCAAGGGGGAATGCTGGATTACCCTGGAGGATGTCTTCGAACATGACCGGGGACAGATTTTTGTTATCCTGCCCCCCGATGAACCTGGCGAAGATTTCGCCGATCAGGCATTTTCCGATCAGATAAGGGTGCTTGGCCGGCGCTGGCCGGGGTGCTGTTATCTGGCCGGACATTACCTTTATTCCGGCGGCGACCGCCGCCGCCTGGCCCATCTGGCAAGCCTGGCCGAGGCGGCGGAGACGCCCCTGATCGCCACCAATGATGTGCATTACCACATGCCGGGGCGGCGGCCCCTGCAAGATGTTCTGGTCTGTATCCGGGAACATCGCACCCTGGCGGAGGCCGGCTTTCATCTCGACGGCAATGCCGAACGGCATTTGAAGGGGGGAGCGGAAATGACCCGCCTGTTCGCCGATTATCCGGATGCCGTGGCCCGCACGGTGGAACTGGCCGAACGCTGCCGCTTTTCTCTCGATGAACTACGCTACGAATACCCCGCCGAGCCGGTGCCCGCGGGCCGCACCGCGCAAGAGGAGTTGGACCGTCTAACCTGGATCGGCGCGCGGGAACGTTACGGCGCGGTGGTCGAGCCTTCGGTGCGGGATCAACTGCGCCATGAACTGACACTGATCGGGGAGTTGGACTACGCGCCCTATTTTCTGACCGTGCATGACATTGTCCGCTTCGCCCGCGATCGCGGCATTTTGTGCCAGGGCCGGGGCTCGGCCGCCAATTCCGCAGTCTGTTACTGCCTCGGTATCACGGCTGTCGATCCCGCCCGCCTGGATTTGCTGTTCGAACGGTTTATCTCGGCGGAGCGTAACGAGCCGCCCGATATCGATGTGGATTTCGAGCACGAGCGGCGCGAGGAGGTGATCCAGTACGTCTACGAAAAATATGGCCGCCACCGGGCCGGCATGACCGCCACCGTGGTCAGCTACCGGGCCAAGAGCGCGATCCGCGAAGTCGGCAAGGCGCTGGGTCTGTCCCTGGATGCGGTGGGCGCCCTGGCCGGCAATGTCTGGGGCTGGGGCGGCGAGCAGGTGGAGGACGGCAAGGTGCGGGAGATCGGCCTGAACCCCGATGACCCCACCATCGCCATGGCCATTCATCTGGCCCGCGAGCTGATCGGTTTCCCCCGTCATCTATCCCAGCATGTGGGCGGCTTTGTCATCACCCGGGGGCCGCTGTCGGAAGTTGTGCCCATCACCAACGCGGCCATGGCGGAGCGCACGGTGATCGAATGGGACAAGAACGATCTGGACGCTCTCGGCATGTTGAAGATCGACCTGCTGTCCCTGGGCATGCTGACCTGCATCCGCAAGGGCTTCGAGCTGATCGAGCGGCATCATGGCCGGAAATTTGATCTGGCCACGGTGCCGGCGGAGGATCCGGCGGTCTACGACATGCTGTGCCGGGGCGATTCCGTCGGCGTCTTTCAGGTCGAAAGCCGGGCCCAGATGACCATGCTGCCGCGCCTGCGCCCGCGCAATTTCTATGATCTGGTGATCGAGGTGGCGATCGTCCGCCCCGGCCCGATCCAGGGCGACATGGTGCATCCCTATCTGCGCCGCCGGGCGGGCAAGGAGCGGGTGGAATTCCCCTCCAAGGACCTGGAGAAAGTGCTGGGCAAGACCCTGGGCATCCCGTTGTTTCAGGAACAGGCCATGCGCATCGCCATTGTCGCCGCCGGTTTCACGCCGTCGGAGGCGGACCAACTGCGCCGCGCCATGGCCAACTTCCGCCACACGGGCACCATCCATACCTTCCGCCACAAGATGATCGAGGGCATGGCCGCGCGGGGTTACGAGCGCGACTTCGCCGAGCGTTGTTTCAAGCAGATCGAGGGCTTTGGCGAATACGGCTTCCCCGAGAGCCACGCCGCCTCCTTCGCGCTGCTGGTCTATGTCTCCGCCTGGATGAAGCATCGTTACCCGGCGGTCTTCGCCTGCGCCCTGTTGAACAGCCAGCCCATGGGGTTTTACGCGCCGGCCCAGATCGTCCGCGATGCCCGCGAACATGGCGCCGAGGTGCGGCCCGTGGATGTCAATCATTCGGACTGGCATTGCACCATCGAAAATGGCGCCCTACGTCTGGGTCTACGCCAGATCCGGCGCTTCCGCGAGGCGGATGCGGAAACCCTGATGGCCGTGCGGGGCGGGGGCTATGACGGGCCGGAGGATCTGTGGCGGCGCACCAATCTGGGCGCGGGCGCCTTGGAAAAATTGGCCGACGGCGATGCCTGGCGCTCCACCGGCCTGGACCGCCGCGCCGCTTTATGGGCCCTGAAACGTCTGAACCAGCCCGAACTGCCCCTGTTGGCGGCGGCCCAGCACCGCCCTCCCAGCCGGGAGGCGGCAAAGGAGGCGGCCAGGGAGTCCGCGGTCTCCCTGCCCGATATGCCCATCGGCGAACAGGTGGTGCAGGATTATGGCGCCCTGCGGCTATCCCTGAAAGATCACCCATTGCGTCTGCTGCGTCCCATACTGGATCGGCGCGGCATTATCGAGAACGAGACCCTGCTGAACCTTTCCCAAGGCAACCGGGTCACCGTGGCCGGCCTGGTCCTGGTCCGCCAGCGCCCCGGCACCGCCAAGGGCGTGATCTTCATAACGATCGAGGATGAGGGCGCGGTAGCCAACATCATCGTCCGTCCACCGGTGTTCGAGAGCTACCGCCGCATCGTCCTCTCGTCCCGCCTGCTGGCGGCGCGGGGGCGGGTGCAGCGGGAAGGGTTGGTGATCCATGTCATGGCCGAGGAATTGTTCGATCTATCCCCCGATCTGGAGCGTCTGCGCGAAGACCCCGGCCTCAACCTCAACGGCCAACCCCTTGCCCGCCGCCGCCGAGGCCAACCCCATGGCGGCCACCCCAGAAACGCCAACCCCGCCGCGCCCATTCCGCCGCCGCGCAGTTTTAAATAACGCACCTTGGTATAAATGGCGACGCCCGCGCGAACCAACCCCGGGTCCCAATCAGCGCCGGGTGCGATTAGGTAATGATGTTCAGCATGTTCTGAGTGCTGCCGCCGGTCAGGCCCTGGCTGCGCATTTGGTTGGTCAGGTTCATGGAGCTGACCAGGCCCGTGATGGCCCCCAACGCAGCCTGCATTTGGGCGATCCGCTCGGCGTCAGCCGCGCTTATGTTGGGCAGTCCGGACCTGGCATTCTCGTCTTCCGGGCCGACGGCGATGTAACGGAACATCTTACGGATCTCGCGCAAGGCGTTGTCGATCAGAATGCCGGCGTCGGCCGCGTCCTTTTTTGTCAACACGGACATATCATCGTTGAACCCCAGTTCGAAAATCGATGAGGTGATTTCTTCTTCTTCCTCATCGTCCAGGCCTTCGGGTTCGCCGTACAGCACCGCCGCCCTCAGACCCAGGGGCGCCAGGGCATCGAAGCCGTCGGGGCCGGGAATGATTTCGATAATGGCTTCGTTCCTGGCCTCGATCTTCAGGGCGGAATCACTGATCCCGCGGGTAATGGTGGAGGTGCCGGCGGAACCCAAGGCCCGTTTGATCTTGAAGGACAGGAAGCCAAGAGTGTCATCGGTCTCGATTTCGATCCGTTTCGTGGCGCCGCCATCGACACGGATGGAAAAGTACTGTCCCGGCCGCAGGGTTGTCAGACTTAGTATCTCGCTCGGCGGCGTCGCGGGCAGATTGCCCGTGGGCAGATCGAGCGCCGCCTGGACCGGCTGCTGATCATTGGCGATCAGCGCCTGCGCGCCTTCCTGATCGATGATTTTGCCCCGGCCCACGAGATGTATTGCGATCTGGCCATGGCCCAATATGAACAACAGGGGCTGGATTTTGGCCGCTCCATCGGGCCTTCCCGACTGACCCTGTCGCCGTCGGATTTCGGTTTTCACAATGCCATCCGCCGCTCCGACGGGCGTCTGGAGTTTATTGAATTTGAATATTTTGGCTGGGATGACCCGGTCAAGTTGGTCGCCGATTTTCTGCTCCATCCCGGCATGGGCCTGGATGGGGAACTGCGCCGGCGCTTTCGCTGCGGCGCCGCCGCCGTGTTCGGCGGCGATCATGGCTTCGATGCGCGGCTGCGGGCCCTGTTCCCCCTTTATGCCCTGCGCTGGTGCCTGATTGTTTTGAACGAATTCCTGCCCGAACGCTGGCTGCGCCGCGATTATGCCGGCGCCCACCGGGACCGCGAATTTGCGCTGACCACCCAATTGGCCAAGGCAAGGGCCATGCTGGCGCGGCTCGAAGATGTCAATGAAGAGGTTTTTGAAGATGATTGATCTGGCCGCCCTGGAACGCGAAGCACATACCGTTTACGAGCCCGTGGCGTTGGACCGCCGGTCTCGCGATTTGCGTAAACTGGTGGTGCGCGGCATGGTCGGCGGCGGCCGGGGGCATTTGGGTTCGGCCCTGTCCGCGATCGAAATCGTGCGCGTTCTCTACGATGACATCATGTGCCATGACGAGAAGCGCCCGGACTGGCCGGACCGTGACCGCTTTTTATTGTCCAAGGGCCACGGCTGCCTGGCGCAATATGCCGTATTGGCCGATCATGGTTATTTCCGCCATTCCGAATTGGACCGCTTTTGCCGCTTTGACGGCATCCTGGGCGGACATCCCGACGCCGGTAAAGTCCCCGGCGTCGAAGCCTCGACTGGAGCCTTGGGTCACGGCCCCTCCATCGCCGTCGGCATGGCGGTGGCGGCAAGACTGAAGGGCGCGGCGCACCGGGTCTTTTGCGTCACGGGAGATGGCGAAATCAATGAAGGTTCGGTCTGGGAAGCGGCCATGGTCGCCGGCAAGCACCAGTTGGACAATCTGACGATCATCGTTGATTACAACAAACTGCAATCCTATGAGCGCACGGAAGTGGTGCAGGACCTGGAGCCGCTGACCGCGAAATGGGAAAGCTTCGGCTTCGCCGCGCGCAACGTCGACGGCCATGACGTGGCGGCGCTGCGCCGGACCTTCTCCGCCCTGCCCTTCACCGCCCAGCGGCCCAATGCGATCATCGCCCATACCATTAAAAGCCGGGGCGTGGCCCATGCCGAGGGCGACCCGGGCTGGCACCATAAATCGAAAATGTCCGATGAAGAAATCGCCGGCGTGCTCGCCGCCATAGAGGGTTGATCATGCGTAAAACTTGTCTCGACGTTGTTTATGAACTGGCCAAACAGGATGAACGGGTGGTCTTCATCGGTTCCGACCTGGGCGCCGGCACCTTGGATCAATTCCGCGATGAAATGCCGGACCGGTTTTTCATGGAAGGCGTGGCCGAGCAAAACCTGATCGGCATGGCGGCCGGGCTGGCCATGGAGGGTTACATCCCCTGCGTCAACACCATCGCCACCTTCATCACCCGGCGCTGTTATGAGCAGGTGGCGGTGGATCTGTGCCTGCATAATCTGCCGGTGAAGCTGATCGCCAACGGTGGCGGCCTGGTTTACGCGCCCCTGGGGTCGACCCATCTGGCCATCGAGGACATGGCCATTCTGCGCGCCCTGCCGCGCATGACCGTGTTCGCGCCCTGTGATAAAGAGGAAATGGCCCGTCTGGTGCCCCAAACCCTGGCGATGAGCGGGCCCTGCTATATCCGCCTGGCCAAGGGCGGTGATGAAATCATCTCGGATGACGCCAATGGCTTCGAGATCGGCAAGGCCATTCTGATGCGCCCACCGGGCCGGGTGTTGATCGTCGGCACCGGCATTACCACCACGCGGGCGCTGCATGCGGCCAAGGAATTGTCGGACGAGGGCATTGATTGTGGCGTGCTGCACATGCACACGGTCAAACCCCTGGATGAAGAGGCCATCCTGTCCCATCTCCTCGATGTGGATCTGCTGGTCACGGTGGAGGAGCATACCCTGATTGGCGGTTTGGGCAGCGCGGTTGCTGATTTGCTGCTGGATAAGGCGCCATACGCCGTCAGCCGGCTTGTCCGGCTTGGCATTCCCGACCGCTTCGCCGACAAATACGGCACCCAGGACGAATTGCTGGAATATTACGGCCTACAGGGTTGGCAAATCGCCCAAAGCATCCGCGATATCTTCGCGGGCGGCCGGGAGCAGGTGGCATGAATTTCGCATTGCCGCCCGTGAACGGGTTTCTAAATTCGGACGAAGCCGCCTTGGGCGCGCAATTCCTCGAACAGGGTTACGTTATCGCGCCGGTCGCCGGGCGGTTGGCGTTGGACCGCTTGCGCGACGCCATGGCCGGAATTGCCGCCGCCCACCTGGGCCTCGGCGCCCCGCAAGACCCCGGCGCCCTGCTGGACGATATCCACGGCAATGTGGAGGCCTCCGCTCTAAATAGCCTGCGCATGGCGGGTGATCAAAGGCGTCAATGAGCTGCCCTGGGCCCGGCGGAGCTATTTTGAATTGGCCCGGCCGGTGCTGGAAGCCATTGTCGGCAACGAATTGGCCATGCAGTGGCGTTTGAACCTCTCGATCCAGATGCCCGGCGACGATTCTTCCCTGCTAGCGGTGCATGCGGATGTCTGGGATGGCGATAGTCCGTTCGAGGTGGTGGTCTGGCTGCCCTTCGTGGATTGTTTTCAGACCAAGACCATGTTCCTCCTCAACCCCGGCAAGGGTGGGGAGGTCGAGGCGCGCATGGCCGAATTCGACGGCGGTGATACGGACGATTTGTTTGCCGATATCGAGGCTGATTTGACCTGGCTGGATGTGCCCTATGGCCATGTCCTGCTGTTCAATCAAAACCTCATGCATGGCAACCGCGTCAACCGCGAAGGGGGCACCCGCTGGACCATGTATTGCCGCTTCAAGGGTTTGTTTTCGCCCTATGCCGGCAAACGCCTGGGCGAATTCTTTGAGCCCATCACGATCCGTCCGGCCAGCCGGATCGGCATGAATTACGAGCTGCCCGGAGGGTTTCGTGAATAATAACCTGGCCCGCGGCAACAGAAGGGGGCATCGCGGCTATATCGCCTCCCGCCCCGTGCGCGGCCAGGAGTGGCCCCAGCATGTGCAGAATTTGGTGGTGCGCGACTACGCCCAGCGCAATCACCTGCATTATCTGCTCAGCGCCACGGAATACGCCATGGACGCCTGCTATATGAACCTGGAAACCGTGCTGGGCGAACTGGACCGCATACAGGGCGTCATCTGTTTCTCCCTGTTCATGCTGCCGGCCAGGGCGGAGCGGCGGGCGGCGCTGTATGAGCGCGTCTTCACCGCCGGCGCCGATCTGCACGGCGCCCTGGAGAACATGGCCATACGCGGACCGGAAGATGCCGCCCGGTTGGAAGACATCTTTCTGGTCGATCGTCACGCCGCCCTGGCCCAACGGGTGAAAGAACATGGCGTTGGTTGATTTCGTCTCCGTCGTACACAAATCTACCCCCCGCGACTATGTCCAGCGGGTGGTGGAGCATGACAAGGCCGAATGCGCCGAAGTGGCGGGTCAATTCGGCAAGGACTATTGGGACGGCGACCGCCGTTACGGCTTTGGCGGTTATTACTATGACGGCCGCTGGCGCCAGGTCGCGGACGCCATGGTGGCGCATTACGGCCTGCAACCGGGCGCCCGGATTCTCGATATCGGCTGCGGCAAGGGATTTCTGCTTTATGAATTTACCCAGGCCTTGGCGGGCGTCCGGGTCAGCGGCATTGACATATCCGTGTACGGCATCGAAAATGCCAAGGAAGAGGTCCGGGACGAGCTGCGGGTGGGGCACCGCCAGGACCTGCCCTATGACGATAATGAATTCGATTTCGTATATTCAATCAATACGTTCCACAATCTTTTTAATTTTGAACTTCAGCCGGCCTTGCAAGAAATGCAGCGGGTTGGCCGGGCCGCGAAACACATCACGATCGAGAGTTACCGTAACGAGCGGGAAAAGGCCAACCTGCTCTATTGGCAGCTCACCTGCCGGGCTTTCATGATGCCCGGCGAATGGGAATTTGCCTTCAAGCAGGCCGGTTATGACGGCGATTATGGCTATATCACCTTTGAGTAAGGGGAGCATTGGTTAGGAACCATGGCAAGAACACAGGAAGCGCAATACGAGGATTGCCTGCGGGCGGCGGAAGAATCCGGGGTTGACCGCCTGGGCGTGATGACCAACCAGGTCTGGCGCGACGAACCCCGCCGGCTGGCCATTCTGCTCTCCCGCTACAAGTTCGTGGCGAAGATGCTGTCGGGCCGGCGCCGGGTGGTGGAGGTAGGCTGCGGCGACGCCTTTGGCGCCAGGGTCGTACAGCAGGAAATCGGTAAATTGACGGTTTTGGATATCGACCCGATCTTCATTTCCGATATTGAAGGCCGCATGCATCCGGACTGGCCGTTGACGCCGGCGGTCCACGACATGCTGGCCGGCCCCTATCCGGGCATCTTCGATGCCGCCTACAGCCTGGATGTGCTGGAACATATCCCTGTCGAAAGCGAGGAAACCTTCCTGCGCAACATTCTTTCCTCGCTGACCAAGAAAGCGACGCTGATCGTCGGCATGCCGTCCCTGGACAGTCAGGAACATGCCTCGCCGCAAAGCAAGATCGGCCATGTGAATTGCAAGCATGGCGGTGATTTCAAGGCCCTGATGGAGCGGTTCTTTGACAACGTTTTTGTCTTTTCCATGAATGACGAGGTGGTGCACACGGGCTTTTGGCCCATGGCCCATTATTATCTGGTGCTCTGCTGTGGCAAGCGATCGGGCTAGGCTGCTTGTCGTTGGCGGCGACAGCGCCCTCGGCGCCGCCCTGGCCGATCATTTTTCAGGCGCCGGATGGCGGGTCCGGGCAACTACCCGCCGGCCGGCTCGAGTGGACGCCGGCCATCCCTTTCTCGATCTGGCCGCGCCGACCTTGGACTTGCCCGATGCCGATGCCGTCATCCTCAGCGCCGCCGCCGCCCGAATTGGCGATTGCGAGCGGCATCCGGTGGCGACCCGCCGCATTAACGTCGATGGTACCCTGGCCGTCGCCCGGGAGATGGCCCAACGGGGCGCTCATATCGTGCTGCTCTCCTCCGACAAGGTTTTTGACGGCACCAGGCCCCGGCGGGCGCGCGGCGACGATCCATCTCTGGCCTGCGAATACGGCCGCCAAAAGGCCGCGGCCGAGGCCGGCGTGCTGGCGCTCGGCGCCCAGGGCGCGGTACTGCGCTTGAGCAAGGTGTTGACGCCCGGTCTGGACCTGTTGGCGGGCTGGAAGCGCGATCTATGCGCGGAAAAACCCATCGCGCCGTTCCATGATCTCCATCTGGCCCCCGTACCCATGGATTTGGTGGCCCGCGTCGCGGCCCATATCGTCGAGGATCGGGCGGCGGGTATTTATCATTGCACCGGGGCCGAGGACCGTTCCTACGTGGCTCTGGCGCATGCGCTGGCGGCCTCCATGGGCGCCGACCCGGCCCTGATACGGCCGATTTCCGGCCAAGCCAGGAACATGCCCGCCGCCGCCCGGCCCCGCCACACCACGCTTGCGATGAATGTTGAACAACAGCGCTGGGGTCTGAACGCCCCGGCGTTCGACGCCACGGTCGGGGAGGTCATGGCCGAACCGGATTCCGAAAGGGTTTGCGCCAGCCTTGCGGGAGCAATGAAAGCCTGATCTTCCGGCACGGCGGTGTAAGATTTATCGACAATCCCTAAGTTTGCGCGGCTTCCAGCTCTTCCTCGGCGGCCAGCCAGACGGCCTCCGCTTCCACGACGGCTTTGTCGGTTTGGGCCCGTCGTTGGTTCAATTGCGCCAGTTTGTCCGGTGTGTCCCGGTACAGGGCCGGATCGGCCAGGGACTTGGCGATGTTTACCTGTTCCACCTGCAGCTTGGACATTTTTTGTTCCGCCGCCTTGACGATTTTACGCAGGGGCGCAAGGCGTTGGCGGGCCTGGGCATTGGCGCGCCGGGCCGCCCGGCGGTCTTTCTCCGATGCCTGGCGGCGCTCCCTGGGGGCCTCGTTGCGCACCGCCAGACGGCGGTAGTCGTCGATATCGCCCTCCCACGGCGTGACCTTGCCCTCCGCCACCAGCCACAGCCGGTCGGTGGTCAACTCCACCAGATGGCGGTCATGGCTGATCAGCAACACGGCGCCGGGGAAATCATTCAGCGCCTGCACCAAGGCCTGGCGGGCATCCACGTCCAGATGGTTCGTCGGCTCGTCCAGGATCAGCAGATGCGGCGCCTTGGCGGTGATCAGGGCCAGGACCAGACGGGCCCGCTCGCCGCCCGAAAGATGCCGCACGGCTGTTTCGGCCCGGTCCTGGATCAAGCCAAAGGTGCCCAGGCGGGCGCGCAGGGCGGCCTCCTTCAAATCCGGCAGCAGCCTTAGCAGGTGCGCCACGGGCGTGTCGTCTGGGTGCAAATCCTCGATCTGGTGTTGGGCGAAAAAGCCGGTGCGCAGCTTGCCGCTACGCTGGATATCCCCCGTCATGGGCGCCAGCCGGCCCTCGATCAGTTTGGCCAAGGTGGTTTTGCCGTTACCGTTGCGGCCCAATAGCGCGATGCGGTCCTTGGCGTCGATGCGCAGGTCCAGGCCCGCGAGCACCGGCCGGCCCGTTTCGTAACCGACCGAGGCGCGCTCCAGAGTGATCATGGGGGAGCGTAGCTCACCCGGCTCGGGGAAGTGGAAATTGACCGATGGATCAACCGCCGCCTCGGCGATGGGCCGCATCCGGGCCAGAGCCTTCAGGCGGCTTTGGGCCTGCCGCGCCTTGGTGGCCTGATAGCGGAAGCGGTCCACGAAAGCCTGCATATGCTTGCGGGCCGCGTCCTGGCGTTGGCGCAGGCGTTCCTGCTGCAATTGCCGCTCCCGCCGGGTTTCCTCGAAGGTATCATAGCCGCCGCGGTAGAGGGTCAGGCCGCCCCGGTCCACATGCAGGATCGCCGTGACCGCCTTGTTCAGAAGATCCCGGTCATGGCTGACCAGCAGAACCGTGTGCGGATAACGGCGCAGGAAATCCTCCAGCCACAGGATACCTTCCAGATCCAGATAATTGGTCGGCTCGTCCAGCAGCAATAAATCGGGCGCCGCGAACAGAATGGCGGCCAGGGCCACGCGCATGCGCCAGCCACCGGAAAATTCCGATAATGCGCGGCCTTGGGCCGCCTCGTCAAAGCCCAGGCCAGCCAGAATGGCGGCGGCGCGGGCGGGCGCGGCATGGGCCTCGATGTCCAGCAAGCGTTGGTGAATGTCGCCAATCCGCTCCGGTTCCCGGGCGCTGTCGGCCTCGGCCAGCAGCACCGTGCGTTTGGTATCGGCCGCCAATACGTAATCCAGCAGGGTTTGCGGCCCGCCCGGCGCTTCCTGGGCCACCATGCCCATGCGGGTGCGGCGCGAGCGACGGATGCTGCCGCCGTCGCCCGACAACTCCCCCGCGATCAGTTTCAGCAAAGTGCTCTTGCCGGCGCCATTGCGGCCCACCACGCCCACCTTGTGGCCCTTCGGAATATGGGCCGAGGCTTCGCTCAGAATATCCCGCCCGCCAATGCGGTATGTCAGATCGTTGATGTGCAGCATCCGGCCTTCTAGCACGGTTGCGGCGGGGAGGCGAAGCCGATATAAACCGCCCGCGAAAATACCTTTTTCATATCCTCCCGCGACAAGGAAAGCTCCCGCCCATGGCCAGCCAACGTACCTTTTCGATCATCAAGCCCGATGCCACCCGCCGCAACCTGACCGGCCAGATCACCGCCCGTTTGGAAGGCGCCGGCTTGCGCGTCATCGCCGCCAAGCGGCTGTGGATGAGCCGTGAACAGGCCGAGGGTTTCTATGCCGTGCACAGGGAACGCCCCTTCTTCAACGACCTGTGCGCCTTCATGAGCTCCGGTCCGGTGGTGGTCCAGGTTCTGGAAGGCGAGGACGCCATCGCCAAGAACCGTGAGGTCATGGGCGCCACCAACCCCGAAGACGCCTCCGACGGCACCATCCGCAAGGATTTCGCCGAAAATATCGAGGCCAATTCCGTGCATGGCTCCGATGCGCCGGAGACCGCCGCCGAAGAGATCGCCTACTGGTTCGCGGCCACCGAAATCGTCGGCTGACAGCCCGTCCATGGCCCACCGCGATCCCCTGCGGCCCATTACCGATGCCGAGGTCGCGGCCTATGAACGGGACGGCGCCGTCAAGTTGGCGGGTCTGTTCGGGCTGGAATGGATCGAGCAACTCAGGGAAGCCGTGGAGGCGGACAAGGCCGAGCCCGGCGCATTGGTGCGCCATAACACGCCGCCGGGGGGAGGGGGCGAGTTCTTCGTTGATTTTCAGCTCTGGCAACGCTGGGAACCGGCCCGGCGTTTCGCCTTGGAAGGTCCGGGCGGGGCCATTGCCGCCCGCATGATGGGGGCCAAAACCGTGAGCTATTACCATGATCATCTGCTGGTCAAAGAACCGGGCACGGCGGAGCGGACGCCCTGGCATCACGACCAACCCTATTATCCCATCGAGGGCTGGATGATCGGCTCCATCTGGCTGCCCCTGGACCTGGTGCCGAGGGATATCTGCGTGGAATATATCGCCGGTTCCCATAAATGGCAGCGTTGGTTCGCGCCGCAATTCTTCAAATCCGGCAACCCTGAATTGGCGGCCCAGGATCCGCGTTTTGAGGCCATTCCGGATTTCGATGCCCAGCGGGACCAGCACGAACTGCTGTCATGGGATCTGGATCTGGGCGATTGCATTTTCTTCCACGG
>JAYGEB010000011.1:0-12805 GCA_046582595.1 Alphaproteobacteria bacterium
ACCGCGTCTTCCAAACCTACGAAGAGATCGTCGATGCCTGCTGCGAGGCCTGGGCCGATTTCACCGCCACGCCCGACAGAATCACCTCCATAACGCGACGCGAATGGGCAAACGTGTCATGACTTATGACGTCTGGTATTACGTGTCCCCGGAATACGGTCAGACGGAAAATTGCCGAGTCAGGAAGCCCGGCGCAACTGGGCGATGGCGATGGCGAGAACGGGGGCCGCGATCAGGCCCACCACCAGCAACAGGTGCAAGGCGTCAACCAGGCTGACACCCATGGCGGCATGGGCCATGAGCACCAACACGGCCAGGGTCATCACGCCGGCGACCATGAACATGGCCGGCAATCCGCGCGTGAGGCTGGACAGCCAGACCATGAGGGCCACCGTCGTCATCACCACAATGGCGGCGCCAAGAACGAATTCAACGATCATAATCCGCCCTTCCGCCGATTTTTGCCATAATCATCTCCGAAGGCTAGCACGAACGCTCCGGAAGAATCAAATCTGCTTCAATTATCGGTGAACTGCCGCTGGGTTTGGCGCCGGGTCCGGATGCGGAAACGGACAATCAGGCAGATACCGACGACGGAAAGCCCCAGGGCCAAACCGCCCCAGACGCCTTGCCCGCCGAAGTCCATATAGAACCCAAGAAAGGCCGCCGCCGGCAGGCCCAGGCCCCAGTATCCGAACAGCGCAAAAAGCATGGGCATGCGGGTGTCCTTAAGGCCGCGCAGGCCCCCCATGATCGTCACCTGGGCGCAATCGATGAATTGGAACAGGGCGGCGACCGCCAGGAAGGACACCGCCAGCGGCTTGACCTGTGCGGTCCCCGGATGCCCCGGATCGAGAAACAGATCGACCAGAAAGCCGCCCAGGAACCAGAACGCGGCGGCCGGCAGGGCGGCATAGATCAGCCCCAGGGACAGCGCCGTCCAGCCGGCCCGCGTGGCGCCGCGATGATCCCCGGCCCCCGCCGCCCGGCCCACCCGCACCGTCGAGGCCTGGCAGATGCCATGGGCGATCATATAGGCGATGGCGGTGTATTGCAGCGCGATGGCGTGCGCCGCCAGGGCCGCCGTGCCCAACAGGCCAATCAACAGGGCGGCGGCCAGAAACATGCCGATCTCGGCCAGCACGGTAACGGCGATAGGCAGTCCCACGCGGAAAATTTCCCGTAGTTTGGGCCAATCCGCCCGCCAGAAGCGGCCCAGCAAGTGGTAGCGGCGCAGCCTCCGATCCGTCAGGACAAAGGCCAGCAAGCTCAGGAACATGAACGCATTGACCATGGCCGTGACCGCGCCGGCGCCGGCCAGTTCCAGACGCGGCAAGCCGAAATGGCCGAATATCAAGGCATAGTCCCCCACGCCGTTGACGCAGATCCCGAGGATGGCCACCACCAGGGTCGCCCGCGGCCGGGCATGGGCGGCGAGGAAGGAAGCCAGGGCGACGAAGCCCAGGCCCGGCACGAAGCCGATCACCATGTGGCGCAGATAGCTTTGCGCCGCCCCCGCCAGCGCCGCATCCTGCCCCAGCAATATGAGAGCCGCGCCGGAATGCCAGATCGCCGCGATGCAGGGCACGGCTATGATCAACGCCGCCCAAATCCCCTGACGCAGCGTCCGCCGCACCTCGCGAAAACGCCGCGCGCCCAAATGCTGCGCCAATATGGGCGCCACCGCCCCGACCAGGCCCATGGCGAACATATCGAAGAACCAATAATAGTGATTGCCCAGGGTGCCGGCGGCCAGGGCGCGGGGCCCGAGCCAGCCCATCATCACCACGTCCGTGGTCACCATGGCGATGTGCGACAATTGCGTCAGCGCCAGGGGCAGCGCCAGGGCGATGATGGCGCCGCTTTCCCGGCGCCAGAGTTTGAAAAAGCCAAACATGCTATTAAGTTTCCTATCCCCGATCTGGGAACTGGAGCGAAAGATTTTCGCTCACGCCCGTAAGGCAAGGGCGCCCGCTCAAGAACAACGGAAAGGTGAGTGGCTGAAACCGGGCGCACGTCTACCGCCAGCCAACACCCTTGTCACGGTCCAGCCGGCGAATGGCGGCAGTTACGGTCTTTGCTGCAAATATCCGCTGTGCGATCTCATGGAGAATTTATAATTCGTCCAAATTCGGAGTACAAGGCCGCCAATTACGACTCCACGAACGCCGTAACGTCCTCGGCGATCTGCTTCACCGCCAGATCGGGGTGGGAGGCGATGCGGCCGTCGGGGAAATTGGCGCGGTAGTCGGCGGCGCCTGGGAAAAGGGGACGCTACGCTTATGTGTCATCTTGGGTGACGTGATGGGGCACGCTTGAAGGTACAGTTCGAGCGGGCGGGGCATGCGGGCAAGCAAACATGACCAGCAACGGGAAACAATAAGGGTAGCGTCCCCATTTTCGCATCCCGGTCACGGACGGCCGATCATGCTTCGCCAAACGCCGCGACCTCCTCGGCGATCTGCTTCACCGCCAGGTCGAACACCTGTTTGCCCGCCTCGGGCGTGGCCAGGTCCGGGTGGGAGGCGATGCGGCCGTCGGGGAATTTGGCGCGGTAGTCGGCGGCGCCGGTCCAGCGGGCTTTGAACGGCTCCGGCGGGCCCATGGCCACATCCTTGATATGGCCGGGGAACAGGTGCTGGGTCACCGAGACTTCGGAAATGGTGGCATGCATGCCGTCCTTGTCGCCGAACAGTTTTTTGATCAGCGGGCGCATTTCCGAGCCTGTCCACCAATTGCGCAGTTTGCAGCGGACGGAAGGTTCGTTGCCGCCAGCCCGCATGGTGTGGGCGGTGTAGATCTCCTGAAAGGCGGCCTCGATGGTGGCGCTGTTGCCGCCGTGGCCGTTGATGAAATAGAAACGGTCGAAGCCGTGATGGGCCAGGCTGTCCACATAGTCGCCGATGAGCTGGATCATGGTCGAGGGGCGCAGGGTCATGGAACCCTTGAAGGCCATGTGATGTTGCGCCATGCCCACGGATATGGTGGGCGCGACCATGGTGTTGGTCCGATCGCCCACGGCAAGGGCGATCTCCTCCGAGGTCACCGCGTCGGTGCCGATCAGGCCGTTGGGGCCGTGTTGTTCGGTGGAGCCGATGGGCATGATGGCGGTGGTGGAGGATTCGAGGTATCGCTCCACCTCCGGCCAGGTCTGCAACTGTAAGCGCATCGGCGAACTTCCTTTCCGGAGGACTTCATGTTGCATTGATTGTACGCGATTTGGGTGCGAACCGCGAAGGCGTTGGCCGGTTCCACCGCATTAAGGGGACACGCAACAAGTGCATTTCCCCTTAATGCTCCGCCTGGGCCAATGATGGGCGGACGCCGGCCGGGTTGGTCTTCCCTTGTCCCCCGCCGCGATTTCTGGATAATCACTGGCAGCACGGATGTCTTGGGAGGCCATGATGAGCGATAACCAACTGTTCCCCGTTCCCGATGCCTGGGCCCAGCGGGCCTTTGCCGACAACGACAAATATCTTGCCCTCTACCAACAGTCCATGGATGACCCGGACGGCTTTTGGGGTGAGCAGGGCAAGCGCATCGATTGGTTCAAGCCCTATACGAAGGTGAAGAATACCACCTATGGCCCCGGCGATGTCTCCATCAAGTGGTATGAGGACGGCACCCTGAACGCCGCCTACAATTGCCTGGATCGGCATTTGGCCACGCGCGGCGACCAGACCGCGATCATCTGGGAGGGCGACGACCCGGACGACGACAAATCTCTCACCTACAAGGAACTGCACGCCGAGGTGTGCAAATTTGCCAACGGCCTGAAATCCCTGGGCGTTAAAAAGGGCGACCGGGTCACCGTCTATCTGCCCATGATCCCCGAGATCGCTGTGGCGGTGCTGGCCTGCGCCCGGATCGGCGCCATACACTCCGTGGTCTTCGGCGGCTTTTCGCCCGATGCCCTGGCCGGACGCATCCAGGATTGCGACAGCAACCTGATCATCACCTCGGACGAGGGCATGCGCGGCGGCCGCGCCATTCCCTTGAAGGACAACACGGACGCGGCGCTGGAAAATTGCCCCTCAATCGAACACTGCGTGGTGGTCAGCCGGACCGGCGCGGATATCGTCATGGTCCTGGACCGGGACGTCTGGTACCACGATCTGCTGGCGGCGCAGTCCGATCAGTGCGAAGCGGAGGAGATGAGCGCGGAAGATCCCCTGTTCATCCTCTACACCTCCGGTTCCACGGGCAAACCCAAGGGGGTGTTGCACACCACGGGCGGCTACATGGTCTATGCCTCCATGACCCATCAATATGTCTTCGACTATCACGACGGCGATATCTATTGGTGCACGGCGGACGTGGGCTGGGTCACCGGCCACAGCTATATCCTCTATGGCCCGCTCGCGAACGGCGCCACCACGGTGATGTTCGAGGGCGTGCCCAATTACCCGGACGCCTCGCGCCACTGGCAAATCTGCGACAAGCATCAGATCAATATCTACTACACCGCGCCCACCGCCATCCGCGCCCTGATGCGGGAAGGCGACGAACCGGTGAAGAAAACCTCGCGCTCCTCGATCCGCCTGCTCGGCTCGGTGGGCGAACCGATCAATCCCGAAGCCTGGCTGTGGTACTACAACGTGGTCGGCGAGGGGCGCTGCCCCATCGTCGATACCTGGTGGCAGACCGAAACGGGGGGCATCATGATCACCCCGCTGCCCGGCGCCACGGACTTGAAACCGGGCTCCGCCACCCGGCCGTTTTTCGGCATCAAGCCGGCCTTGGTGGATGGGGAGGGCAATTTGCTGGAGGGCGCGGCCTCGGGCAACTTGTGTATCTTGGATAGCTGGCCAGGGCAAATGCGCACCCTGTATGGCGATCATGACCGCTTTATAGAGGCCTATTTCACCACCTATCCCGGCAAGTATTTCACCGGCGACGGCTGCCGCCGGGACGAGGACGGCTATTACTGGATCACCGGCCGGGTCGATGACGTGATCAACGTCTCGGGCCACCGCATGGGCACGGCGGAAGTCGAAAGCGCCCTGGTCGGCCATAAACTGGTGGCGGAGGCCGCCGTGGTGGGCTACCCCCACGATATCAAGGGCCAGGGCATCTATGCCTATGTCACCCTGAACGCCGGCCTGGAGGGCGACGAGGCGCTGCGCCGGGAACTGGTGCAAACCGTGCGCAAGGATATCGGCCCCATCGCCTCCCCCGACCTGATCCAGTTCGCCCCGGGCCTGCCGAAAACCCGCTCCGGCAAGATCATGCGCCGCATATTGCGCAAGATCGCCGAGGACAATTTTGCCAACCTCGGCGATACCTCGACCCTGGCCGACCCGGCGGTGGTCGAGGATCTGATCGAAAACCGCCAGAACCGCTAGAGCCCATGCGGGCTGATGGAGGGCTCGGGCTGATGGACGGCTCGGGCTGATGGACGGCGGCGGCCATGGGCCAATTTCAACGGCCCTTGGGTCTTGTGCCGGGCTTTTTCGGGTGCGGGCGTTTAGCAGGTTGCCTCAATGCCGCTAAGCCCCAATAATCCGAACCATGCGTATCATCCGTCATATCTCCTCAGTTCCCGAAGAATTAAAGGGCGGCTCGGTCGCGGTCGGTAATTTCGATGGCATTCATCGCGGTCACCAGGCCCTGATCGCCCGTTGCCGCGCCCTGGCCGACGAAATCCGCGGGCCCGCCCTGACCCTGACCTTCGAGCCGCACCCAAGGCGGGTATTCCAGACCGATGCCCCGCCCTTTCGTCTGACGCCGTTCCGCAGCAAGGCGCGCCTACTGGCGGGCTTGGGCATCGACTGCCTGGTCAGCCTGCGCTTCGACCTTGCCGTCAGCCGGCAGTCGGCCGAGGACTTCATGCAGAATGTTCTGGTGCGCGGTCTGGGCGCCCGGCACGTGGTGGTGGGTTATGATTTCGTCTTTGGCCACCGCCGGTCCGGCAATGCGGCGCTGTTGCAGGAGTGCGGCGCCCGGCTAGGATTTGAAGTGTCGGTGCTCGAACCCGTCACCCATCAAGACGATGTCTGTTCCTCCACCATCATCCGGGTTGATCTGGAAACCGGGCGTTGCCGTCGGGCGGCGGAGTTGCTGGGCCATTGGTGGGAGATCGAAGGCCGGGTGCGCGACGGCGAAAAGCGTGGCCGGCAATTGGGCTTTCCCACCGCGAACATGCATCTTGGGCCATCCGCCCTGCACCCGGCGCTTGGCGTCTACGCCATCCGCTTTGGCCTGGAAGAGGCCGGCGGCACCCGCTGGTATCCCGGCGTCGCCAATCTGGGCCAGCGCCCCACCTTCGACGGCAAGGGCATAATTTTGGAATCCCATCTGTTCGATTTCGATGGCGACATTTATGGCCGCCATGGCCGGGTCGCCTTCGTTGAACACCTGCGCCCGGAAATAAAATTCGACGGCATCGACGCCATCAAGGCGCAGATCGCCCTGGACTGCGGCCAGGCCCGCGCCGTTCTGGCCGAGCCCGGCAACGCCCCCGACCGGTTTTAGTGGCTCCGGTTTTAGAGCGTTTCAATATTGTTCCAAGCGGCTGGCTTGGTGATCCCAATCAAACTGGAATTGCTCTGGTAATCCTATTCGATAGGCGGCAACGCGGCCGCTATGCTAGACTTTCCCGATAGGACAAAATTTAAGACAAAATTTGGGGAACGTCATGAGCATTGCCGCCGTCACGCTGGATGACAAATACGAACGGGAACAGGGCCGGGTCTTCATGACCGGCATGCAGGCGCTGGTCCGTCTGCCCATGTTGCAACGCCAACGCGACGTGGCCGCCGGGTTGAACACCGCCGGCTTTATCTCCGGCTACCGCGGCTCGCCCATCGGCGGCTACGACGCGGCGCTGTGGGCGGCATCGCGCTTTCTCGCGCGCGGCCATATCAAGTTTCAACCAGGCCTGAACGAGGATCTGGCGGTGACCGCCGTGTGGGGCACGCAACAGGTCAATCTGTGGCCAGGCGGCAAGTATGACGGCGTATTCGGCATCTGGTACGGCAAGGGCCCGGGCGTGGACCGCAGCGGCGATGCCATCAAGCATTTGAACTATGACGGCACCTCCCAATACGGCGGCGTGCTGTTGATCGCCGGCGATGACCACGGCGCCAAATCCTCCACCCTGCCCCATCAAAGCGAGCCGGCCTTCATGTCCTCCGGCGTGCCGGTTTTCCATCCCGCGGGGGTGCAGGAATATCTCGATCTTGGCCTGCACGGCTTCGCCATGTCGCGTTTTTCGGGCTGCGCCGTGGGCGTCAAGGCGATCGGCGAGACCGTGGAAAGCTCGGCCGCCGTTACCATCGACCCCGAGGCCGTGCAAATCGCGAAAACCATCGACTTCGATATGCCCGACGGCGGCCTGAACCTGCGTTATCCCGATACGCCTCAGGAGAAGGAAGACCGGCTGCTGCAATACAAGCTGCCGGCCGCGCAAGCCTATGTGCGGGCCAATGGCCTGGATAAGGTGATCTTCGACACGCCCAGGCCGCGCCTGGGCATCGTCACCACGGGCAAGGCCTATCTTGATGTGCGTCAGGCCTTCGATGAACTGGGTCTGACGGCGGCAATGCTGGCGGATATGGGTATCCGCCTCTACAAGGTGGCCATGACCTGGCCGCTGGAGCCGCAAGGCGCCCTGGCCTTCGCCAAGGGCCTGGAAGAAATCCTGGTGGTCGAGGAAAAACGTCCGATCCTGGAAGATCAGTTGCGCACGCTGCTGTATGGACTTGACGGTGCGCCGAAGCGAATCGTCGGCAAAAAGGACGAGAATAACCGGGTCCTGCTGCCGGAGATCGGCGAGTTGACGCCGGGCATGGTGGCCGAGACCATTGTCGGACGCCTGAAGACCTACAGCGACATGCCCGACTTCGATCAACGTCTGGCCCGCATTGAACAGATCGAGGCCGGCGCCAAGGGTTCGCCGCCGACCATATTGCGCACGCCCTATTTCTGTTCCGGCTGCCCGCACAATACCTCGACCCGCACCCCCGACGGCAGCCGCTCCGTGGCCGGCATCGGTTGCCACGGCATGGCCCTGTGGATGCCCGACCGCAACACCCAGACCATCACCCACATGGGGGCCGAGGGCGTCAACTGGATCGGCCAGGCGCCGTATACCAAGACCGACCATATTTTCCAGAACCTGGGCGACGGCACCTATTATCATTCCGGACTGTTGGCGATCCGGGCGGCGGTCGATGCGGGCGTCAACATCACCTACAAGATACTGTTCAACGACGCGGTCGCCATGACCGGCGGCCAGCCGGTGGTCAATCTTAAAGATGGCAAGCTGACCCCGGACGAGATCAGCCGTCAGGTCCATGCCGAAGGCATCACCAGGATCGCCCTGGTCACGGACGAGCCGGACAAATATCCCATCGGCACCAATTGGGCGCCGGGCACCACCATCCATCACCGCGACGAACTGGACCGGGTGCAAAAGGAATTACGCGCCACGCCGGGCACCACCGTGCTGATTTACGATCAGACCTGCGCCGCCGAGAAACGCCGGCGGCGCAAGCGCGGCCTGTTCCCCGACCCGGCCAAGCGGGTCTTTATCAATGACATGGTCTGTGAAGCCTGCGGCGATTGTTCCGTGGCCTCGAACTGCGTCTCCGTGCTGCCCAAGGAAACCGAATGGGGCCGCAAACGGCAGATCGACCAATCCAATTGCAACAAGGATTTCTCCTGCGTCAACGGCTTCTGCCCCAGCTTTGTCACCGTCCATGGCGGCGGCCTGCGCAAGGCGCCCAAACCGACGGGCGTTGGCGATGCCGGGGGCGATTGGGACGAGCTGTTCGCCGCCCTGCCGATGCCCGAGCTGCCCTCGTCGGCGGAGCCCTTTGGCATTCTGATCACCGGCATCGGCGGCACCGGCGTGGTCACGGTTTCGGCCCTTTTGGGCATGGCGGCGCATCTGATGGGGAAAGGCGTTTCGGCCCTGGACATGGCCGGGCTGGCGCAGAAAAATGGCGCCGTAACCTCCCATATCCGCATCGCCGACGTACCGGAAGATCTGCACGCCGTGCGCATCGCCACCGGCGGCGCGAAGCTGATCCTGGGCTGCGACATTGTCGTCGCCGTCGGCGCGGACGTGCTGTCCACCATCAACCAGGGCGTCACCGGCGCCGTGATCAACAGCCACGTGGTGCCCACGGCGCAATTCCTGGCCGACCAGGACATGGAGATGAGCGGCGAAAACCTGGCCGGGCAACTGCGCGAGGCGGTCGGCGCGGACTTCAGCCATTTCCACGATGCCACCAAGACGGCGACGGCGCTGCTGGGGGATTCAATCGCCACCAACCTGTTCCTGCTGGGGGCGGCTTTCCAGCATGGCTATCTGCCGCTCTCTCTCGAGGCCATCGAAGGCGCCATCGAGATCAATGGCGTCGCCGTGGCGGCCAACAAGCAGGCCGTGGCCTGGGGCCGTCTGGCGGCGCATGACCCGGAGGCCGTGGCGGCCATCGCCGCGCCGCTGATGCCGCAAGCCGAAACCAAGTCGGAGACCCTGAGCCTGGATCAAATAATCGCCCGCCGGGCGGACAATTTGACCGACTATCAGAACGCCGCCTACGCCGGGCGCTATCTGGCCCTGGTTGAGAGGGTGCGGGCGGCGGAGCGGGAGCGGGCGGCCGGGTTGGAAGGCCTCGGCGAGGCCGCGGCGCTGAATTTCTTCCGCCTGATGGCCTACAAGGATGAATATGAGGTGGCCCGCCTGTACTCGGATGGCCGCTTCATGGCCCAGGTCGACCGGCAGTTCGACGGCGACTTCAGCCTGCGCCTGCATCTGGCCCCGCCGCTGATTTCCCGGCGCGACCCCGACACCGGCCATTTGAAAAAGCGCGAGTTCGGGCCCTGGGTGCTGAAGCTGATGCCCCTGCTGGCGGCCATGAAGGGCTTACGCGGCGGCACCTGGGACATCTTTGGCCGCACCGCCGAACGGCGCATGGAACGCCAGTTGATCGTCGATTATGAAACTACCATGGCCTCGGTCCTGGCCGGACTGGACCATGACAACCACGCCATGGCGGTAAACATCGCCGAAGTGCCGGACCGCATCCGCGGCTTCGGCCACGTCAAGGAGAAGGCGCTGAAGCTGGCCAAGAAGAACGAGGCGGAGATGCTGGAACTTTTCCGCGCGCCATCGAAACGGCCGACGGCGGCGGAATAGGGTCCCGGACCTTCGTTATCCGCCCCGCGGCCTGGAACGGATGGGGCGGCGGAAGCGCGCAAGACGCTCCGGGCCGATCAGGGTTGGTAGGAAAACCCCCAGCATGACGATGGCGATGGCGGCGATCTCGAGGCCCTGGATGGTTTCGCCCAAGAACACCGCGGCCATGGGCACGGACAGGGGACCGACCAGACTGGCGAACAGGGAGATCCGGCCCACGGGCAAATGGCGCATGGCGAAATTAAACAGGAAAAACGGCCCCGCCGTGGCAATCATACCCAGATAGAGCATCAAAAGCAGGGGCCCCTGGCCGACCCGTTCGACGGTCTCGGCGGGTTGTTCAAGCACCATCAAGGCCGCGCCGCCGACCATCAGCGCCATGGTCATCTGCCAGGCGGTGGTGACCATCGCCCGGCCCTGCTGTTGGGCGACCCGCCGGGCCAGCAGGGAACTGGCCACGGCGCACAAAACGCCGCTGACCGCCAGCAGGTCGCCGAACAGATTACCCTCGCCCGCCGCCTGGTTGACCGCGACCAGCATGACGGCGCCCGTCACCGCCAGCAGGGCGCCCGCCACCACGATGGGGTTGATCGTCTCCTTCAGCACCAGCCGGCCGGCAATGGGCATGATCAACGGCATCAGGGCCCAGAACACGGAAGCGTTCACGGCGGAGGTGTGCTGCAGGGCCCAGACGATCAGCAATGACACCAGGCCCGGATCCAGCATGCCCATCAGCAACGGCCGTTTGGCCTGCTTCAGGCGCACCGGCTGGCGGGTTAGCAGCACCAGGACCCACAGCAGAGCGGCGGCGAACAGAAAGCGGCCGGAGACCACCTCGGCGATCGCCAGATCCGCCACCGCCACCTTGGCCCCGACCATCGAAGAGGCCCAAAGCATCGCCGCCAGCAACATCGCCAAAACCGGTAACATACGAACCTTCACGCCTCGTCATTCAAGTCTTGGAGGGAGAGTCGGCCGCCGTCGGGGCCGGTGTCAAGGCCGGCCTTGACGCCCGCCATGTCCAGGGCAAAATGACGGCAGGTAATTGAAACAAGGAGCGATGATCATGGTGGTGAAGCATGAGACGGCGTTTGAGCGGGAACTTTGGGGCGAAGCCATCCGCAATTCGCCCTCGGGCTTGGTGCCGGCCCGGCAAATCATGACCGGCGATCTGGTCCAGCTTGAACCCCTGGACCCAGGTATTCATGGCGCCGCCCTATACCAGGCATCCCACGGCGGCGAACAGGCCTTGGATATCTGGACCTATCTGCCCTGGGGGCCGTGGCCGTCGGAGGGCGAATTCCTAAAACATCTAGCCGGAAACGCCGCCCGTTTCGATTACATCTGGTATGTCTTCCGTCTCAAGGGCGGTGGCGGCATCAAGGGCATGGCCTGCTATCTGGATATCCAGCCCACCCAGGGCGTGATCGAGATTGGCGGCATCTGGTTCGCCCCGGAGATGCAACGTACCCGGGCCACCACCGAGGCGCTGTTTCTGATGTTGGATTACGCCATGTCGGACCTGCGTTACCGCCGCATGCAATGGCGCTGCAACGCCCTGAACCAGAAATCCCGTGATGCCGCCCGGCGCTTGGGCTTCAAATACGAAGTTATTTCTACAATCACATGATCTATAAGGGCCTGAACCGGGACACCGCCTGGTATTCGCTCCTGGATAGCGATTGGCCGGATGTCAGAAAGGCCATCGCGGCCTGGCTGGACGACGGCAATTTCGACGGCGGCGGCATGGCGCGAAGTTCCCTGCGACAGCGCATGAGCAAACGGGCGGCGGCGCCACGCGGCTAAAAAGCGGCATTTCGGGAGATCCATGATGCGAATGGCAACCTTGGTTATCGGTTTTACATTTATCCTTGCGGCGCCGCCCCTGGCGCCCGCCCAAGCGCAGAGCCTGTTCGACAAGGCCAAGGGCGCCCTGGAATAATCCCTAGGTGGCGTCAAGGGCGGCTCCACCGGGGCCGGCGTTTTGCGCCATGACGAGATTGCCAACGGCCTGAGAGAGGCCCTGCGCGTGGGCACGGAGCGGGTGGTGGCTCGGCTCGGCGCCCTTGACGGCTTCAACGGCGACGGCACGATCCACATCCCCTTGCCCGGCAGTCTGAAAAAGGCGCAGGCCATGCTGCGCCGTTTTGGCCTATCTGGCCTGGCGGACGATTTGGAATTGCGCCTCAACCGCGCGGCGGAGGCCGCCGCGCCCGAAGCCAGGGCGTTGTTTTTCCAGGCCATCGCCGAGATAACCCTGGCTGACGCGCGGCGCATCTACAAAGGCCCCCAGGATGCCGCGACCCGCTATTTTCAGGACCGCATGAGCCGGCCCCTGGGCCAACGCATGGCGCCGATCATCGACCGGGCCCTGTCACGGGTTGGCGCCATCGCCGCCTATGACGCCATGATGGCGGAATATAAAAACCTGCCCCTGGTACCCGACGTCAAGGCGGACCTGACCAAATATGTGGTGCAAGAAGCCATGAGGGGCATTTTTCACTATGTCGCCAAGGAGGAAGCCGCGATCCGCGCCGACCCCGCCAAGCGGACAACGGAAATTTTGCGCCGGGTATTTGGAAATTAGGGCCGTTTTCGATATTTAAATGGTCGATCAAGGCCGCGACGGCGGCCCGGCGCTTATGCGCCGCCCGCGCG
>JAYGEB010000104.1:0-23814 GCA_046582595.1 Alphaproteobacteria bacterium
CGACCGTCCAGCCGTCTGGCCAAGTTAAAATGGGCCCATCAGGCCATTTGGTCAAGCAGCCCGGCCAGCAGCCGCCCGCATTCATCGTCCATGATGCCGTCGATCCGTCCCGGCCGCCAATGACGCTGAAAGGCCGCGGCACAGGCCCGCATGCCGGCGCCGGCCACGTCATAGCCGAATTGCGCCAAATCGGCCGCGACTGGCGTCGCCGCGCCAGGACCGGGCCACAAGCCAATCCCCGACGCCGCCAACGACGCCCAATCAAACAGTTCGCCCGGATCCTGCTTGCGGGCCGGGGCCACGTCGGCGTGGCCCAACACCCGATGGCTGGGAATGGGGTGGCGGGCAAGTATTTCCAGGCATAGTCCCGTGAGCGCATCCATTTGTCTGGGCGGGAAAGCGCGGTAGCCGAATTCGTGGCCCGGATTGACCAGCTCAATGCCGATGGCGCAACCGTTTATGTCCACATCGCCGGCCCAGCAACCGACGCCCGCATGCCAGGCCCGCCGCGCCTCGGGCACCAGGGCGGAAATGCCGCCGTCCTCGTCGATCACATAATGCGCCGAAACCTTGGCCGCCCCGTCGCATAGCCGCGCCAAGGCCGCCTCGGCGCTGGGCATGCCGGTGTAATGCAGCAACAGCATGTCCACGACGACGCCCGCCGGGCGGGCATCGTGATTGGGCGAAGGCCGTTCCGCAATCACGCGAGCAGCGCTTCCGCCCGTTGCAAATCTTCCGGCCGGTTGGCGTTGAAGAACGGATCGAAGGGTTCAACCGGCCATTCCACGTGCACCATGGCATGGCGGGCCGTCCACAGATCGATCTTGCGCATTTCCTCGTCCCGCATGGCCCGGCGCAGATCGTCCGCCAGATCCACGTCCCAAAGACTGATGGGTGGATGGCTGCGCCCGCCCGAACGGGCACAGGCAATCCGGGCCGCGCCCTTGGCCGCCATCAGGCGGGCGCACAGGTCCAGGGGCAGGAACGGGCCATCCGTGGGCACGGAAAGCATCATCGTCACCTCGGGCCGTTCCGCCCGCAACCATTCCATGCCGGTCAGAATACCGGCCAGGGGCCCCGCCTGGCCTGGGAAGCTGTCGGCCACCACGGGCAGGCCAAAGGCCGCGAAGCGCGCGCCATCTCCGTTGGCGTTCAAAACCAGCTCATCCACCTGACCCTCCAGACGTTCAATGACATGGGCCAGCAGGGGCCGCCCGCCCAAGGGCCTCAGGCATTTGTCGCCACCGCCCATGCGCCGGGAGCCGCCGCCGGCGAGCAGCAGACCGGCGATTTCAGCCATTGTCCGTCATATCCGCATCGAAGATCAGACGCTCTTCGCCGGCCAGGCACATGAACCGCTTGCCCCTGGCCCGGCCGATCAGGGTCAGGTTGGCCTGACGCGCCAAATCCACGCCCCAGGCGGTAAAGCCGGAGCGGGAGATCAGAATGGGGATTTCCATGCGCACGGTCTTGATGACCATTTCCGATGTCAGGCGCCCGGTGGTGTAAAATATCTTGCCCGCCGGCCCCTCGCCGTTCAGGAACATCCAGCCGGCGACCTTGTCGATGGCGTTGTGACGGCCCACGTCCTCCATATAGATCAGCGGACGGTCCTCGGCGCACAGCACGCAGCCGTGGATGGCGCCGGCGGTCAGATAAAGGCTGGGCTGTTGGTTGATCTTGCGGCTTAGGCCATAGATCCACGAGGTCTTCAGCACCGCGTCCCTGGCCAATTCAATCTCGTCGAAATGCTCCATGAGGTCGCCAAAGGCCGTGCCCTGGGCGCAGCCGGAAGTCAGGGTTTTCTTCCGCAGTTTTTCCTCGAAGTCCGTGGTCCGCTCCGTGCGCACCACGACCACGGACAATTCCTCGTCATGGTCGATGGCGGTTAGCTTGTCGCCGGGGTTCAGCATATGCTGGTTCAGCAGGTAGCCCACGGCTAGGCAATCCGGGTGATCGCCGACGGTCATCATCGTGACGATTTCCTGGCCGTTCAGATACAGGGTCAGGGGCTGTTCGACAACCACGCGGGTGTGGATGGCGGCGCCGTTTTGGTCGATGCCGCCAACCCGTTGCGTCAGGCGCTCATCCTCGGGCGCCGGGGTCAGGTGAAATTCCTTCATCCCCCTACTATGGCGCAGGCGGCAAATTCCTCAAGTCATAAACATCTGAAATACGGCGCCCGCCGCCAGGGAGCCCGCCAGCGCCAGGCCGAGGTACCACATAAACACCGGCGGGCGGACCAGGGCAAAGACCGCGATGGCCGCTGGAAAGCTGGAAACACCGCCCGCCACCATGAAAGCCATGGCCGCGCCGGGCGCCATGCCCAGTTCCATCAGGCCGGACATCAGGGGAATGGCGGCGAAACCGTTCATGTAAGCCGGCACGCCGACTATTGCCGCCAAGGGAATGGCCCAAAAATTGTCGCCGCCCAACACCGAGGCAATTGTTTCGGCGGGGATATAGGCCAGCATGATGCTTTCCAACAGGAAGGCCACCAACAGCCACTTGCCAAGAAACATCGTTGTATTCCAGGCCTCGCCAGTGAACTTCCGTCGCCGCGCCGGGTCCCGCCAGAAGGTCCAGACCACCGCGCCGCCGCCGCGCACGGAACCGGCGCCGCAGCCGCCATCGCCCACGCCTTCGCGCAGCGGCTTGGCAAAGCCGCCCGCCCGTTGCAGGGTCAACATGGCGAAACCACCCAGCAGCCCGACGCCAAGGGCCGCCGCCGTCTTGCCGATGGCGAAGGGCAGGCCCAAGGCGCCCATGGTCAACAAGAACATCTGCGGATCCATCAGGGGCGAGGCCAGCCAGAATGCCATGACCGGGGCCAGAGGCACGCCCATGGCCAGCAGCGCCGCGATCAAGGGGATCACGCCGCAGGAACAGAACGGCGAAAGGGCGCCGAAAAACGCGGCGGCAAAGACCATTTGCACCGGCCGGCCCTGAAACACCTTGGCGATCAGGTTATCCGCGCCGGAGGCCTTGGCATAAGCCGCCAGGCCAATGGAAACGGCCAGGAAGGGCGCGATTTGCAACAGACCGCCGGCGGCGAACTGAATACTGGACAGGGTCTGTCGCGGCGCCAGGAGGGCGCCCAGCAACAGGGCGGCGAACATTGTCAGCCAGACCCGGTCAAACCTGTAAACCCGCCGCGCCGCGCCCGCGAAAGAGAGGGAAATATCGCTCATGCGGCCGATCCTTCCCGAACCTCTGAAGCCTCATCTTCCTGCCCGGCCACGGCGCCGCCGTCGGCGGCGCAACAATTCCGGGTCAGAAATGCCAGAACCCCGTTCATGGCCGGATAATTGGCCCGGCAGATCAATTTCCGCCCCTGGCGTTGCTGGAGCACCAGATCCACTTGCATCAGGCGGGACAGATGATGGGACAAGGTGGAGGCCGGCACGCCGAGACGCGATTGAATTTCCCCCACCGTCAAGCCGCCCCGCCCCGCCGGCACCAGCAAGGCGAAGACCGCCAGGCGGGTTTCATTGCCCAGCGCCTCCATGGCGTCGGCGACGAGCTGCAATTCGGGTGATGTGCGCGGATCAATAATATCGTTCATGCGGGACAATATGGGCCGGTCATCGGGCGATGATAACTATATTTCTAGAATTATCGAATTATCGTACTTTCAGGCGTGTCCCGCATCCGCCGACAGGAACGAGGGATCGATGCCAACCTTGCGCACCGCGCGGTCCCATTTCTGGCCAAGCTCCGCATCAAAAAGGATCGATGCGTCGGCGGAAACATTCAACCAGCCATTGGCCTGGATTTCGTGATCCAACTGGCCCGACGACCAACCGGCATAGCCGAGGGTCAGCAAACTGTGGCGCGGTCCTTCACCTTCGGCCATGGCGCGCAGAATATCCACGGTGGCCGTCAGGCCGACGTCTTCGGTCACCTTGAGGGTTGATTCCTGACTGTAATCCAGGGAATGCAGCACGAACCCCCGGCCTGATTCCACCGGACCGCCGGCGAGGACCGGGACCGGGTGCTTTATCTCTCCGGTCTCGATTTCCAACTGGCTCAACAATTCGGAAAAATCGATCTCGTTGGCCGCCTTATTGACCACCAGCCCCATGGCGCCATCCGCCGAATGGGCGCACATGTAAATGACTGTCCGTTCGAACCGCGGATCTCCCATGGTGGGCATGGCGATCAATAATTGGCCGGTCAGATAGCCGTCGGCATCCTCGCCATCGCCGGCTTCGTCCGCTTTCAAATCGCCGCTATTATCTTCAGAACCCATGTTCATCACTTGGTCTTGGGGGCAGAGAAGTCAAATGCTCACGCCATTGTCACCGCAAATAGGTTAATTAACACCTATATTGGCACCATGGACCATGATCAATATGCCGAGTATGGGCAAGGCCCAAACGGAAAACACCACGGAAAATACAAGGAATGACGTCAATTGTGAAATTTATTCCCAAACGATGGCTGGCAATGGCTTCGATGGCGCTTGCCTTGCAATCCGGCGTCGCCTTGGCGCAGGGAATAACCGCCACTTGGCAAGGCATTGATGAGGCGGCGGTCCGTATGTTCGCGGCTCAAGACGGGCTGGACCGGGAAGGCCGGATCTGGCTCGGCGTGCAAATTCGCCTGGCGCCCGGCTGGAAGACTTATTGGCGGTATCCCGGCGAATCGGGCGCGCCGCCGCGCCTAGACTGGCGGAACTCCAAAAATCTCGAGAAGGCCGTGGTGCGATGGCCGGCGCCACGGCGGTTCAGCGCCTTTGGTTTTGACAGTTTCGGCTATCATGATGAAGTCGTGTTGCCGGTATTATTGCAGGCCAAGGCTCCCGGCAAACCCCTGCAAGCCCGGCTCGAACTGGAGTACATGGTTTGCGCCAATGTGTGCGTCCCCGTGCAAGCCAAACTGGCGCTGAATTTGCCCCCCCGGGGGGCCCAAGCCACCTCCGCGCCCAGCGCGGGCGCTATTCTGATCGGCCGCTATATGGCGCTTGTGCCCACGGCCGCCAGCCGTTCCGGCCTGACGATAGAAAGCGCGGCGGTAAGCGGCCCGGCCGGCCGCCAGGTCCTGCGTATCAAAGCCCATGCCGACCGCCCCTTCCAGGCGCCGGACGTAATGGTGGAAGCGCCGGAACCCTTCGGCTTTGGCCGTCCCGAATTAACCTTTGGCCCGGACGGCCGCGACGTGGCGATGGCGCTGCCCGTTTATGCCGGCACCGGCAAGGCGAAACTGTCGCGCCAGACATTGACCCTGACCCTGGTCGACGGGAACCGGGCGGTGGAGCGGCAATTAACCCTGAACGAATAACACCAACACTGGCCTTTGCATCTTGCCGCGCCATGGTTATATGCTGTGCCGTGTGCATCAAGGGCGCGAGACCGCCCGGACACAATTATTGAATAACGGGGAGATGAAACAATGACCATATCGGTTGGCGACAAGATGCCTTCGGGCACTTTGATGACCATGGGCGACGGCGGACCGGAGCCCGTGGCCACGGACGATTTTTTTAGCGGCAGAAAGGTCGTGCTGTTCGGCCTGCCCGGCGCCTTCACACCCACCTGTTCGGCCCAGCATGTGCCCAGCTATGTGGAAAATCATACCGCCCTGGCGGCCAAGGGCGTGGACGCCGTCGGCTGTATGTCGGCGAACGATGCCTTCGTCATGAGCGCCTGGGGCAAGGACCAGCAGGTCGGCAACAAGGTGACCATGCTGGCCGACGGCAGCGCGGAATATACCAAGGCCCTGGGGCTGGAGCTGGATTTGACCGCCCGCGGCATGGGCGTCCGCTGCACCCGGTTTGCCCTTGTCGTCGATGACGGCACGGTTAGCGCCGTGCAGGTCGAAGACAATCCCGGCGGCATCGAGAAAAGCGGCGCCCTGGCGATTCTCGAGATCATCTGAGCAACCGCCGCCATGCTAATAGTGGACGCCCCGGTGAACCGTCGCCGGGGCGTTTGCTATTCGTCCGAGGGAATGCGGAGCCGCACGGCGGCCCGCATGGCCGCCACGGCCGCCAGCAATTCGTCCACTTCCTTCAACAGCACCGGCGCTTCCTGGGCATCGATTTCGCCGTCGTCGGCCAGATATTCACCGGCCCGGTGGAAGACATCGCCCGCTTCCTTGCCGATCGAGGTCAGGTGATCCAGCCAACTGCCGACCGCCTTCACCTTCGGCAAGCGCAACAGCAAGGCATCATGTTCGGCGGCCAGATGTTCCGTTACCGGCATCTCGCCCGCCGCCCGTTCCAGCGCCAGCACCACATCAAGCGGCATGTGCCGTTCGCCGTAACGTGGATTGCCGTATTCCGACAAGGTGGATTTGGAAACCCGGCAGGCGGCGGCCGCCTTGGCCTCGCCGCCGACCGCATGCAGCAAGGCCCGGACGGCGGATTTGACATCGCCATAGCGCTCGGGATGGAACGAATGAATTCTGCTGGTATTGCTCATGGGATGTTGCTCATGTCCGGATGTCTTCCCGTCATTGCCGGTTGCCGTGGATAGCAATTGTGTAAAACCATGGATCAGCCAGATTGCCGATTTCCCTGGCGATTGGAATATAGCATGTATTTGGCGCTCGACGGATCGACCGTCCTGGTTTTCGTTGTGCCATCGTTTGGTGAATTTTGCGCCAACACTTGACCCCAGGGCGGCGAAATGGTGTTGTCCCGCCGCGAATTTCAGGCGGGAAGCCAATTTCAATGTCGGGCGGATGATGGGATGACGGACGGGGAACTGGCGGCGGCGATCGAGGCTATCGCGCTGCGGGCCGGGACGGCCATCATGGCCATCTACGCCCGCGATTTCGCCGTTGAAACAAAAGCCGACGACTCACCGGTAACGGAGGCGGATCAGGCGGCCGAGGCGATCATCGTGGAGGCCTTGCGGGCGCTGACGCCGGAGATCCCCGTGGTGGCGGAGGAGGAGGTCGCCGCCGGCAAACGGACGGAGATCGGCGCGGGGCCGTTCTGGCTGGTCGATCCCCTGGACGGCACGCGTGAGTTTATCTCCCGCAACGGCGATTTCACGGTCAACATCGGCCTGATCCGGGATGGCGCGCCGGTCCTGGGCACCGTTCATGTTCCGGCCAGGGACGAGACCTATACCGCCGCCGGGCCGGGCCAGGCGAGCCGCCAACGGAGCGGTGGCAAGGTGGAGCCGATCCGCGCCCGCGCCGCCCCCCCAGGTGGCCTGGTGGCCATGGTCAGCCGCTCCCACGCCTCGCCCGAAACCGATGTTTTCCTCGCCGATCTCCCCATCAAGCAGCGGATCGACGCCGGCAGCAGCCTGAAATTTTGCCGCTTGGCCGAAGGGGCCGCCGATCTATATCCGCGTCTGGGCCGCACCATGGAATGGGATACCGCCGCCGGTCACGCGGTCCTTGCCGGCGCCGGCGGCACCGTCACCCGTCTCGACGGCGGGGCCCTGCTTTACGGCAAAAACGGCTTTGAAAATCCCCATTTCGTCGCCCGCGGTCTGACGGCCTAGAACAGAATGATGGCGGCATCGGGGGTCTCTGCATAAAGCCGCCGCACCTCCTCCCCCCGGCTCTCCAGCACCGCGCGTTGATTGATATATGCCTTGTCGGTGATTTCGTTGGCGTCGATGGCCGGCGGCTCCGTCAACAGCAAAAGCCTTGCGATACGGGTGGACGAGCCCGGATTGGCCTGGTTGTAGGCGGCCAGGGTATCGCGGACATGCTGGCGCACGGTGGCGGAGCCGATGGCGCCGTCAAGGTCAAGATCGTCGTCGCCCAAGAACGCGCGGCAGCCGCCCAGGTTAAGCCAAGCCAGCAATGTCACGTAATCACGGTCATGCCCGGCCACGACGGCGTCTTGCAGGAGAGGCGATGCGGCGCTGAGCGCCGCCAGGCGCAGGCCGCCACTGTTGACCCAGGTGCCCGTGGTCAGCTTGAAATCCTCCGCCACCCGGCCATCGAAAACCAAACCCTTGACCGGCGCCCCGTCGTCGGCGAAGCGGCCGGCATCGCCAATGCGGTAGAACCTTTCCTCGTCAAAAGCCTCGGCCGTCAGATCCGGGCGTTTCAGATAACCCGGCGTGACATTGGGGCCGCGCACCCGCAACTCCATCTTGCCGCCGTTCGGCACCATCTTGACTTCCGTGCCCGGCACCGGCAGGCCGATCACGCCGGCCTGGCCGATGGCCCAATGCACCGCCGTCGCCATGGGCGCCGTTTCCGTTGAACCCCAGGCGGAGACCATGGGCACCGCCCGGCCAACGGCCTGCACGGACACCGCCTCCAGGCGTTGCCACAAATCCTGGGGCAGCGCGGCGCCGGCGTAGAAAATCAGGCCCAATCGGCGGAAAAAACACTCCCGCAGGGCCGCATCACGTTCCAGGTAGGGCAGCAGCGCGGCAAACCCGGCGGGCACGTTGTAATACAATGTCGGCGAGGCGCGGCGGATATTGTCCACGGTGATATCGATCAGGCCCGGCGCCGGCTTGCCGCCGTCGATATGCAAGGTGCCGCCGTTGGCCAGGGCATTGTTGATGACGATGTTGCCGCCAAAGGTATGGTTCCAAGGCAGCCAATCCAGCAGAACCGGAGGGCTTATTAGCAAAAACGGCCAGATCTGCCGCAGTTGCTGCATATTGGCGCAGAGCATGCCCTGGGTATTGATCACGCCCTTCAGCAGCCCGGTGGAGCCGGAGGTGAAGAGGTATTTCGCCACGCTGTCCGGACCGGTTGCGGCGAAGGCCGCCTCCACCTTGTCGCCTGGCGTGGCGGCGAGCAATTGCTCAAACCCGGCGCCGCCGTCGAGCACTTCAACGCCGGCCAAATCCAAGCTGTCCAGCGCCTTGGCGAAGGGCGCTCGATCCTCCACGAAGATCGTCGCCGGGCGTACCAATTCGAAGATATGACGCAATTTGGCGAAATCCTGACTCATCAGGGAATAGGCGGGCGAGACCGGCGCCACCGGAATACCCACCTGCATGGCGCCATGGGTCAGCACCCCATGGCGCAAGGAATTACCAGACAAAATCATCAGGGGACGCTCCGGGCCAAGGCCGCGGTCCAGCAACGCTTGGGAAATCGCATCGGCCTGGCTCCGGGCCGCGCCGAAGGTTAATTCGCGCCAGCCGCGCCCGGAGGCCCCCTCGTCCCGTTCCGCCAGAAACGCCCGCTCCGGCGCGGCGGCGGCCCAATGGCGCAAATAAACGCCCAGTTGCCGCACGCCCTGGGACAGGGGATGAGGCGAGGAGAGGATGATGCTGCCATCTTCGCGGCGCGACACCTCGACCCTTGGCTCCAGATATTCCAGTTCCGGGGCTTTGTCCGCCAATATGCCCGCCTCCATCCTTCGCGTTAGAGCATGTTCTCTTTAAACATGCTCGGACTCTTAAGAAAAGAGCAATTGAACCAATCACTTGAGTCGCGCCAAATACGTCTTGGGTGACTCCGATTAATTGAAAATTGCTCTAGTTGCTCGCGTTTGTTTGACTTTCGGTTAACCAGGTTTGTCTCATAATAGCGCCATGAGACTGATCGTGCTGTTTATCCTAAGCCAACTGCTCGTGGCCCCGGCGGCGGCGGAAATTTTGTCCGGGCCGGTCAAGGTGATCGATGCCGCCAACCTGCGCGTTGGCGGACAATTGGTCCGCCTGCACGGCATCGCCGCGCCGATGCCGGGCGACCGATGCGCCCTGCGCGGCGTCACCATGCGTTGCGGCCGCATCGCCACCACCGCCCTGATGGATTTGACCGCCGGCGCATCGGTGCAATGCCAAACCCATGGCAAGCCCAGCGCCGAGGGGATTTACCTGGCGACCTGCAAGGCCAATGGCTACGACCTTTCCGAAGGCATGGTTTATACCGGCTGGGCCCGGCCCGCCAAAGGCGCGCCATCGCGCTATCGCGATATTGAGGCCGGCGCGCGGAAGCGGGGCCGCGGCCTGTGGCGCGGCGATTTTCCCGACGCCGTGAACAAGGCCGCCGTCAGCCGCTAACCATATCGGCCACCTGAACCACCACCTTGCCCACCGCCCGGCCGGATTCGAGACGGGCATGGGCCGCCGCGACCTCGGCCAGGGGGAACGGCTCGCCATCCAGCAACGGGCGCATTTTTCCGGCCTCGGCCAACGCCGTAATTTCGCCCATGATCTCGCCATGACGGCTCCCGCCCGTGCCATGCAACAAGGGCAGCAGCATCAGGACGCCGATATGTTGCAGGCCCTTCAGATGCACCGGCGTCAGATCCTGGGTTGAGTTACTCTGGCAACTGATCACGGTGCCGCGCAATTTCGCCGCCTCCCAGGATTTGGGGATATTGTCGCCGCCGACCGTATCGTAAACGATATCAAAGCCGGCTCCGTCCGTATGGGCCGCCACATAGTCCGCCACGCTCTGTTCGCGGTAATTGATCGGGACGGCGCCGAATTCCGTGACCAGGGCGGCCTTTTCCGGGCCCGAAACGGTCGCGAACACCTTGGCGCCACGGGCGATGGCGATTTGGATGGCCACGTGACCGACCCCTCCCGCGCCCGCGTGCACCAGGACGGTCTGGCCCCAGCCCACGTTGGCGCCGTCGACCAGGCCCTCCCAGGCGGTCAGGCAGACCAGGGGCAGGGCGGCGGCCTCGGCCATGGACAGATTTTTCGGTTTCAGCGCCAGGAACGCGGCATCGCAAGCCATGAATTCGGCGAGCGCCCCGCCCGTGCCATTGACCCCGCCGGCGCAGCCATAAACCTCGTCGCCCACGGACAAATTCCCGGCGTCCCCGCCAACGGCCTCGACCACGCCCGCGACATCACCGTGCAGAACACCGGGATAGTCCGGGCCGATGGGCGGGCCCAATTTACGGATCTTCCAATCCACCGGATTGACGGACGTCGCCGCGACCTTGACCAGAACCTGTCCGGGTCCAACCTCTGGCAGCGGAATATCCGCCGCCTCGAATACCGCCGGTTCGCCAGCCTGGCGAATGATCATTGCCTTCATGTCCGCACTCCCTTTAAATCCGGGCACTCACTACATGCCCAGTCGCGCCTTGGCCAGGATATTGTGCTGAATTTCGTTCGACCCGGAATAGATCGAAACCTTGCGGAAGTGCAGATAGTTCGGCATGCAGCCGTTGGCGTATTCCGCGCCCACGGCCGCTTCGTTCCAGCCCTGTTTCAGGGCGGCGATTTGATGCGGCATGGCGTAATAACCGATCGCCTCCACCTTCAACTCGTACAGACGTTGCAGAATTTCCGAGTTGCGGATCTTGAAGATATTGGCTTCCGCGCCCAGGGCCTTGCCGCCCAGTTCCCCGTCGCGGGAGAATTTGTCGATGGCGCGCAGGTTGAAGGCCTCCAGGCCGCGCAGTTCCATCTCGACCTCGGCAAGGCGGCGGGCGAAGGCCGGGTCCCCGGCCAGGGGCTTGCCGCCGCTGCGTTCATCCCGCGCCGCGATGTCCTTTAATTGCCGCAACAGGGTCTTGTGCTGGCCAAGGGAGCCTCCCGCCATGCGTTCATGGGCCAGCAGATACTTGCCGATGGTCCAGCCCTTGTGGATCTCCCCCACCGTATTCAACACCGGCACCCGCACGTCGGTGTAAAAAACCATGTTGGTCTCATGCAGGCCGTCCATCAGAATGATAGGCTGGATTTCGATCCCCGGCGACTTCAAATCAACCAGAATGAAGCTGATGCCCTCCTGCTTTTTGCCTTCCGAAGAGGTCCGCGCCAGCAGGAAGCACCAATCCGCCCAATGCGCCTTGGTGGTCCAGGTTTTGGCGCCATTGATGACCCATTCATCGCCGTCGCGCACCGCCGTGGTGCGCAACGAGGCCAGATCGGAGCCCGCGTCGGGCTCCGAATAACCTTGGCACCAGATATGCTCGCCCGACAGCATGGGGGGCAGAAAGCGCCTCTTCTGCGCCTCGGTGCCGAAGCCGATCAAGACCGGGCCGCACATATTGATGCCGAAGACCACCAGGCGCGGGGCCCCGGCGAGGCCCAATTCCTCGTCGAATATATACTTTTGCGTCAGGCTCCAGCCTGGGCCGCCATGGGCCGCCGGCCAGTTCGGCGCCACCCAGCCCTTGTCGTAAAGAATCTTGTGCCAGCCGACCACGTCATCGCGCTGCATCTCGATGCCGTTTTCGACCTTGTATTTCAGCGCGGGCGGTGTCGCCCGCGCCAGAAATTCGCGCACCTGCACGCGAAAGGCGGCATCCTCGGCACTGAATGTCATGTCCATGGTGGCACCTGATTTTAATGCAAGACCACCAAGCCTAGAACAGAATGACCCGGCTGAGGAGGGTGAACAGTTTCAATGGGCCGAGTTGTTGGATAAGCTGGCGGGTAGATTCTGGTATGAGGGAGCCGATCATGGCTGACGCCGTTTTGGGCCAATCGGTGCCGCGCCGGGAAGATCGCCGCTTCCTGACGGGAGCGGCAAAATTCACCGCGGATTTCAATGTGGAGGGACAATTGCATGGCGCCGTGCTGCGCTCCCCGCACGCCCACGCGGTGATCAACGCCATCGAGGCCTCGGCGGCGGCGGCGCTGCCTGGCGTCGTGGGTGTTTATACCGCCGCCGATCTTGCCGCCGACGGCATCGGCCCCCTGCCCTGCGCGGCGGCGGACGTGGTGCAAACCCTGGCGCCCATCATCGTGCCGCCCCGGCATGCCCTGGCGCGCGAGCGGGTGCGCCATGTGGGCGACCCGGTAGCCTTTGTCGTGGCCGAGGATTACAACACGGCCCTGGACGCCCTGGAACTGATCGAGGTCGATTATACTGACCTGCCCGCCATCGCCGACGGCCCCGGCGCGCTGGCACCGGGCGCGCCGGAAATCTGGCCCGAGGCCCCCGGCAACGTGGCCTTCCGGTTTGAAAAAGGCGACAGGGGAGCGGTCGAAGCCGCCTTTTCCCACGCCGCCCACGTGATCGAACTGGAGATCGCCAACAACCGCGTCTCGCCCGCCCCGACCGAGCCCCGCGCCGCCATTGGCAGCCATGATGCGGCCACCGGTAGCCTGCATCTGTTTGTCACCGGCCAGGGCGTGCATGGTATCCGCGGTCAGTTGGCGCGCGCCATCTTCAAGGTCGGGGAAGAGAAACTCAACGTCCAGGCCCCCGACGTGGGCGGCGGTTTCGGTTTGAAGAATTTCGTTTACCCCGAATGGGTGCTGTTGTTGTGGGCCGCCCGGCGCCTGGGCCGGCCCGTCAAGTGGGTGGCCACGCGCAACGAAGAATTCATGAGCAGCATTCAGGGCCGCGATATCCAGACCAGGGCGCGCCTGGCGCTGGACCGGGACGGCCGCATCCTGGCGCTAGGGGCGGACATGACGGCCAACATGGGCGCCTATCTGTCATCCTTCGGGCCCGGCATCTCAACCAATTCCGCTGCCACCGCGATCAGCGGCATTTACGATATACCGAGCGTTTTCATGGCGGTACGGGGCGTCTTCACCAACACGGTGCCCATCGACGCCTACCGCGGCGCCGGCAAGCCGGAGGCGAACTACATCGTCGAACGCCTGATCGAGGCCGCCGCGCGGCAGATGGGGCTGGACCCGGTGGAACTGCGCCTGTTGAACGCTGTTTCCTCCTTCCCCCACAAAACCGCCCTGGGTATCGAGATCGATACCGGCGGCTTCAAGGGCAACATCGAACAGGCGGTGGAGCTGGCCGACCGCGCCGGCTTCGAGGGGCGGCGCGCGGCGGCGGCGGCCAGGGGGAGGTTGCGGGGCCTCGGCATTGGCTGTTTCCTGGAAACCGCGCGGGGCGCCAATGGGGAGGGGGCGGAGGTCAGATTTTGCGAAGACGGCGGCATCGAACTACGCCTGGGCACGGAATCCAACGGCCAGGGGCATGAGACCGCGTTCAGCCAAATCGCCGCCGCCACCTTTGGTCTGCCACTGGAAACCTTCCGCTATATCCAGGCGGACACGGCACGGGTGCGCGCCGGTAACGGCCATGGCGGCGCGCGCTCCATGCATATGGGCGGCAGCGCCCTTGTCGCCGCCATGACCGCCGCCCTGGCCAAGGCCAAGCCCGTGGCGGCGCAAATGTTGCAGGCGGACGTTGCCGCGCTGGAATTCGCCGCCGGCGCTTTTCATGTCGCGGGCAGCGAACGGTCGGTGTCGTTGTTGGAGGTGGCGGCGGCGGCGCGCGATCCGAAAACCACCACCGGCGCCGGCCTGGACAGTTACGAGCGGCGGGAGAACGCGCCCTTTACCTTCCCCAGCGGCTGTCACGTGGCGGAGGTTGAGATCGAGCGGGAGACCGGTGTCTTGCACCTGATGCGTTACCTGATGGTTGATGATTATGGCCGGCGGATAAACCCGGCCCTGACCATGGGCCAGGTCCATGGCGGCGTCACCCAGGGCATTGGCCAGGCGCTGTGGGAAGCCATCGCCTACGATCCCGCGACCGCGCAACTGCTGAGCGGCACCCTGATGGACTATACCGTGCCCCGGGCCACGCACCTGCCGTCATTCGAAACCCACTTCCGGGAGACGTCGACGGCGGCAAATCCCCTGGGCGTCAAGGGTTCGGGACAGGCCGGCTGCATGGCCGCGCCGCAGACCGTCATGGCGGCGGTGCTGGATGCCCTGAAACCCCTGGGCATCACCGATATGGACATGCCGGCCACGCCGGAACGCCTGTGGCGGGCGATCCGCGATGCATCAAAAGGACCATCATAGAGGCGTTGGAACTTGCCTATGCCGCGTTGGCTTCCTCGCGGCTGGGCTTGGGCGGGCCGAAGAGGAAGCCCTGACCATAGTCGAAGCCGTATTCCAGGACTTCGATCACATCCGCTTCCTTTTCGATCCGTTCCACCACCAGCGAGATTTCCGAGACCGACGATTTAGCTTTCAAGGTCCGCGGGTGCACCCAATCGGAGCCTTCCTCGGGCAGGGTCAACAGCAAGGCGATGGGAATTTTGATGAAGCGGAACCGGGTCTGGGCCAGAGCCTTGAAATCGATATCCAGATCCTCGACCTGATCCATGGAGAAGCGGAAACCCAGTTCGCCCAAACGGCCCAGTTGCCGCCAAACCGTCTCCGGCAGCGCGGCGACATCGGTTTGCGTGATTTCAAATATCAGGCGCGATGCGAGGGCGGGGTTATGCGCCATGAAATCGATAAACTGGGTCATGAACTCCGCATCGCTCAAGGTATGAATGGAAATATTGGCAAAGAAATTCACGTGGTTCTGCCGTTTCTCGGTCCGGCGGAGAAGTTGGACACAGCGCATCAGCAGCAGATTGTCGATGGTGCCGATCAGGCCCTGTTCCTTGGCCACCTCCAGATATTGCCCCGGCGTGACGACGCGGCCGTCGGAGGTGCGAATGCGGGAGAAGGCTTCATAATGGCGCGTTCGCCGTTGCGGCAAACTGACGATGGGCTGCAAATACAGATCAATGCGGTTGCTTTCCAAGGCCTCGCGGATATGGCTCAAAATTTCTTCGTCCGCGACCGCCGCCTCGTGCCGCAACACCAGAACGTCATCTTCCCCCTGCTGTTGTTGCGCCACCTCCAGCGGCTGTTCCCCGGCGGCCGGACCGCGCCCCGCATTCGCCGCTTTCGGCGGTTTGACGCCGCCGAATTGGCCGAGCTGCGATTGCAATACTTTCATTTCCCGCACCAGGGCCTGATTGGTCGCGCCGGCGGCGGTTTCCACCACGTCGCACAACACCGCCATTTCCTCGCGGGCCCGCTCCACATCCGCCAGCAGGCCGCGATTGACTTCGCGCATGTCATCGATCTCATCAAAGGCCTGGTCCAATTGGCCCACCGTGTCCCGCTGTTCCAGGCGGCGCGAGAATATCTCATGCAGCAGAGCCGCGGCCAGGAAACCGGCGCCCGCGATCATGTAGCAGACAATCGGCTCCAAATGGGGCAAGGCCCGCGGCAGCACAAAGCCGGCCGCGGCGGCAACCACGCCATAGGAAGCAAGAATAAGAAAATGCGTTACAAAAGACATGCGGCCTCAAGATGACTTGCGCTCCATAATGCCCAAGGCCGGTTTCTATATGGTTAATGGCATCTTGCCGGAATATCGCCGGGCCCCAGATACATGGTCCGTTCCGCCGCCCCGCCGATCAACGGCGCCTTGCATTCATAGGCCGGGAACAGGGCGATCCCGGCCAGGACGAGCCCAATGGCGATGGCCAGGCCGAAAATCAGGATGGCGACCACGAAGCTTCAAAAATCCAGCTCCTTGCCATGGCCAAGGGGATGCCGGTCATCGGCCGGGCGGTTGGCGCGATGTATGCCGCCGCCCCGGATTTTGTCGCGGCGATGGCCAAATTACCCGTCAGGGCGGCATAAACAGCCATTTTTGAAGACCCGCGCGCCATGGCTTATGCTATACCATGGCCCTGATTTTGGGTAAGCATATGAACGAAGACGGCATGGGAAATTTGGCCAGCGGCCCCGCCGGCGCGCGCGAAACCGTCGAAGGTTTGGGGGTCTCCCTGATCCGGGACGTGGCGAACGCGGGCATGGGCCTCGACGACATCGTCGCCCTGTGGTACGGCGAACCGGATCGGTCGACGCCGGCCTTCATCTGCGATGCCGCGGCGGCGTCATTGGCCCAGGGCGATACATTTTATACCGAGAACTTCGGCATTCCCGAGCTGCGGCAAACCCTCGGCGGCTATATGAGCAAGCTGTATGGGCGGCCCATCGACAGCAACCGCATCGCGGTCACCGCATCGGGCATGAGCGCGACAAATTTGATGCAGCAGGTGCTGACCAACCCCGGCGACAACGTGGTCGTCACGGCGCCGGTCTGGCCCAACCTGATCGAGACCATCCGGGTCATGGGGGGCGAGCCGCGCTTCGCCTGGCTGCAATTCGGCAACCGGGGCTGGGACTTGGATCTGGAACGGATGTTTGCCATGGTGGACGGGCGGACCCGGGCCATTTTGATCAACTCACCCTCGAACCCGACCGGCTGGGTCATGAACCGGGATGATATGCGGGCGGTGCTGGAATTTTGCCGCCCCAGGGGAATTTGGGTGTTGAGCGACGAGGTCTATGCCCGCATGGCCTATGGCCGAAACGCCGCGCCGTCGTTTCTTGAAATCGCCGAGCCCGACGACCGTCTGGTCGTGGTCAACAGCTTCTCCAAATCATGGTGCATGACCGGCTGGCGCCTGGGCTGGCTGACGGCGCCGCCCAGCCTGATGCCGACGTTGGAGAAGATGATCGAGTTTCATTATTCCTGCCCGGCGCATTTCAGCCAGGTCGCCGGCATCACCGCCGTGCGCGACGGCGAAGCCTTCGTGACCGAGACCGTAAGCCGCTATGAACAGGCCCGCGACCTGGCGATTGGCCGCTTGCAGGCCATGCCAAGAGTACGGGTGCATCGTCCAGAAGGGGCGTTTTATGCGTTTTTCGCCCTGGAGGGCATGGAGGATTCCCTGGCCAAATGTAAGGATATCGTGCGCCAGGCCCGCGTCGGGCTGGCGCCGGGCGCCGCATTTGGCGAACGGGGCGAAGGCTTCATCAGGTTATGTTTCGCCTCCGGCCTGGACCGGCTGGACGACGTCATGGACCGCCTGGAACCCTTGTTGAGTTAATATTGAGGAGACATTGTCATGAAAGTCGTGATTACCGGTGGCGGCGGTTTTATCGGCGGCAAACTGGCCGAACGGATATTGGCCCAGGGTGAACTGACCGGGCCGTCGGGGCGGCCCGAGGCCGTCACGGAACTGGTTCTGTTCGATGCCGTCGCGCCGCCCGACGAGCTGTTGGGCGATGCGCGGGTATCCGCCGTCATCGGCGATATCACCGATGACGGTCTTGTCGCCGCCATCATCGATACCAGCACCAACTCTATCTTTCATCTGGCGGCGGTGGTCAGCGCCGGGGCGGAGGCGGATTTTGATCTGGGCTATCGCGTCAATCTTGACGGCACCCGCAATGTTCTGGAGGCCGCTCGAGGGGCCGCCGGCGCCACGCGCCTGGTCTTCGCCTCGTCCCTGGCGGCCTATGGCGGCGAGGTGCCGGAGACCGTACTGGATGGCACCCCGATCACGCCGGAGACCTCCTACGGCGCGCAAAAGGTGATCGGCGAGTATCTGATTACCGATTACAGCCGCAAGGGTTATATCGATGGCCGGGCCATGCGACTGCCGACCGTCGTGGTGCGTCCGGGCAAACCGAACAAGGCGGCCTCGGGCTTCGCCTCCGGTATCATCCGGGAGCCGTTGAACGGCATCGACATGGTCTGCCCGGTAACGCCGGAAAGCCGCATGGCGATCATGTCACCGCGCACCGTGGTGGATTGCTTCATGCATATGCATGAATTGGATGCCGAGAAACTTGGCGCCTCGCGGGCCTTGTTGCTGTCGGGCTTCAGCGTTTCCATGGGCGATACGGCAACGGCGGTGCGTGAAATACCCACCAACCGGGCCAAGGGCGAGATCACCTTCGAAATCGACCCGGCGACCCAGGCCATCGTCGATGCCTGGCCCAAGACCACCCTGTCGGAACGGGCCGCCGCCCTGGGTTTTCCCTGTGACGACAATATCAAGGATGTCATCGCCGCCTATATTGAAGACGAACTGGACTAATACCAACCTGAGATGATAGGGACCCATAGAGATCGCCTCCGCGCTCCCTCGGGTAGGAGAGAAGGTGCAGTCGATGTGGGATATCGTCAAGCTTTCTCGACGCCATCCGAGGGTGCGCGGCGACGACCCGCAGGGCGCATTTTGGGAGCTTTCGGATGGCGTCGCGCACGCCTAACGATACGCCGCATCGCGTCGGCGGGCGCTCCTACCCGAAAACTCCCAAAATGCGTCTCTATGGGTTCCTATCATCACAGGTTGGTATAAGGAGCATTACCATGAGCGGACGTCTGGCCGGCAAACGGGCCTTCATCACCGCCGCCGCGCAAGGCATTGGCCGGGCCACGGCGGAAACCTTTCTGCGCGAGGGCGCACAGGTCATCGCCACGGATATCAACATGGATATCCTGAACGAACTGAATGGTCTGAATGATCTGGACGGCGAAGTGATCACCGAACATTTGGACGCCCGTGATGGGGCCGCCATCGCGGACGCCGCAGAACGCCATGGCGCCGTCGATATTCTGTTCAACTGCGCCGGCTTCGTACATAACGGGACACTGCTGGAATCTTCCGAGGACGAATGGGACTTCGCCTTCGATCTGAACGTGAAATCCATGTACCGCGTGACCCGGGCCTTTCTGCCGGCCATGCTGGACAACGGCGGCGGCAGCATCGTCAATACATCCTCCATCGCCTCCGCCGCCAAGGGCATCGTCAGCCGCTGTATCTACAGCGCCTCGAAGGCCGCCGTGACCGGGCTGACAAAATCCATCGCCGCCGACTACGTCGGCCAGGGCATCCGGTGCAACGCCATCGCGCCCGGCACCATCGACACGCCATCCCTGGGCGACCGCATCAACGCGGCCGAGGATCCCGCCCAACAGCGCCGCGATTTCATTGCCCGCCAACCCATGGGCCGCCTGGGCACGGCGCAGGAAGTCGCCAATCTGGTATTGTTCCTGGCCTCCGACGACAGCGCCTTTTGTACGGGACAGCTATATACCGTGGACGGCGGCGTCCTGATGTAGGCCTTTTTATTCGGGGCGGCCCGGCAATTCGATAATAATCGAATCCCGTCAGCCGATCCGGCGCAGGGAGCGGCGGGGCAGGGGCACGCCCGCCAGCTCGAAAGATGTGGATTTGTAAAGATCGTTGATCCAGTTTCCGAACAGCACGTTGGCATGGGCCCGCCAGTGATTGACCGGAGTTCGCGCCGGATCGTCATCGGGGAAATAGTTGACCGGCGTTTGAATATCCAAGCCGTCAGCGGTATCGCGGCGGTATTCATCGCCCAGGGTATGGGTGTCGTATTCCAGGTGATTGAACATATAGATCTGGCGCCGCGCTTCGTCGCGGATCATGCAAAGGCCGGATTGATCGGATTCAAGCAACACCGTAAGCCCCGGCACGTCCGGCAGATCTTCCCGGCGCACCTCCGTATGGCGGCTGACCGGCACCACGATTTCATCGCTGAAACCGCGCAACAGCCCGTCACGGCCGCCGCGCACATGATGGGGAAAAACCCCGATCAGCTTTTGCGGCAGTTCATACTTCGGCACGCCATAGAAATGCTGCAACGCCGCCTGCCCGGCCCAACAGATATTGTAGGTTTCCTGAACATGGCTTTGCGACCAATCAAAGATCCGGGTCAATTCATCCCAATAGGCCACGGCCTCGAACGGCAAGGTCTCGATCGGCGCGCCAGTGATGATCAGGCCGTCGAATTTACGCTCGCGTATCTCCTCCCACGGACGGTAAAATGCCAGCATATGTTCGGCCGAGGTGTTTTTCGGCGCGTAGCTGGAGGTTGTCACCAAGGTCAGCTCTATCTGTAGCGGCGTGGCGCCCAGCAGCCGGGCGATCTGGGTCTCGGTCTTGATCTTCTCCGGCATCAGATTCAACAGCGCGATTTCAAGCGGCCGGACGTCCTGGCGCACGGCGACATTCTCCGCGATCAATAAAACCCCTTCGCTTTCCAATGTCTCCTTGGCCGGCAAATTGTCCGGTATCTTGATCGGCATGTTCAAATATCTTTCAGTCGCCCTATCGCCCAACGGGCCCGGAAATGCTGCATAGCACATCATGCAAGGGCAAGACATAGGTGCGGCGAAGTAGAAATCCAGGGTACATTCGAAAAAAATATGCCCCGACTCTTAAGAATAGAGCAATTGAACCAATTACTTGGGTCGCGCAAGCGACTCGATTAATCGAAAATTGCTCTAGGTATCCTTGCCGGGATTGATGAGGAATTTCTCGCCCGTGGCCTGCTTGCCATAGACCGCGATCGCCTCGGGCGTCAGCATTTCAGCGAGCGAGACCTCGTTTGTGTAGGAGGAGGCGAAGGTGGTGGTGATTTCCGCCGCCACCCGTTGACGCAACCGGTTGACCACGTCGCGGCCGGCCTTTTGCAGAAATGGCGTCAACAGCCAGCCGCCCACGCCCCAGATCATGCCAAAGCCGCGGTTGAATTCCGTCGGCCCCCGGTCCAGGCCGCCGTAGATATAAACCTGCTTGTAGGTGGTGGAGCCATAGCGGCTGTATTCCTTGGCCGTGCGGTTCGCCGCCGTTTCCATGCAGGTCAGGATTTGTCCCGCCAATCTGCCGCCGCCGATGGCATCGAAGGCGATGGTGGCGCCGGTGGCGGCCAGCGCCTCGGTCAACTCATCCATGAAATCGTCCGAAGATGTATCACAGACATATTTCGCGCCCATGCCCCGCAACAATTCCGCCTGCGCCGGCTTGCGCACGATATTGACCAGATCGACGCCATCGGCGATGCACAGCTTGTTCAACATCTGCCCCAGGTTCGAGGCCGCCGCCGTATGCACCAGCGCGCCGTGGTCTTCCATGCGCATGGTTTCCACCATGCCCTGGGCCGTCATGGGATTGACGAACCAAGATGCGGCCTCCGCCGGTGTCACGCCCTCGGGCATGGCCAGGCATTGATCGACCCGGACCGCCCGGTATTGCGAATACATGGCACCGCCGATGATGGCGACGGTCTTGCCCATCAAATCCTGGGCCATGTCCGAGGATCCGGCCTTGACCACCACGCCCGCGGCTTCGTTGCCCACGGGCAGGGATTGATCCAGACGCCCGGCCATGGACTTCAGCAGACCTTCGGGCACATCCGCCGTCACCTTTCGGCTAGCCGCCTCGCCGGAGAACTTGGCGGTGGTCATATCGGCGGCGCCGAACAACAGGCCCAGGTCGGATGGATTGACCGGCGTGGCCTCGATGCGGACGACAACCTGATTGTCCTTAGGCTCGGGGACCGGCACCTCGGCCAGGATGATTTCCAGCGTGCCGTCTGATTTGATGGTGGAACGAAGTTCGAGTGCCATTTGCGGGGCTCCTGTTACCGTAATTGCATGCAGATAGGGGATGGCATCCGCCTAGGCGGATAGGGTTTCCAAGATAGCGCCATCGGGACCGAAAGCCGTGGCGCGCAGGGGGCCGGCGAAATCCTTGCCGGCATCGATGGTGATATTATTGGCCCCTGATCGCACGCCGTTGTGGTCCGCGTCGAAGCCGCGGATCACATAAGTGAAGGTCTCGAAGGGTTCGGCCATGCCCACGAAGCCGGCGGCGTTCCACCAAAAGGCATCGTTCTGTTTTTCCAGTGGCTGGTCCGGGTTAATGCCGGCGTTGACAAACAGCAACCGGCCATCCGATGTGGGCGCGGCGGAGGCCAGCCCGTGCAGAAATTCATAGTGGCCGGCATGGTCCTGAAACGCCTCCCGCAATTCCGTGGTCCAGCGGGTGGTGACGACCACGCCCGAGCGGAATTTGGCCGGCGCCTCGTCCGGGTCGCCGCCATAGGCGCGCAAGGTGGCTTCAACCCCGTGCGCCATCATCCATTCGAAGGTCTCGATCGGCCGCATGGCCCATTGGATTTCCAACAATTTGACCCACATTTCTTCTTGCGCGCCGCGCAGATGGGCAACCTGAATGCCCGCCAGATCAGCACGGAAACGCAGCAGTTCATCCACCGTGTCCACGACCGCCGCGCCGTATCCCATGTAGTTGCCCAGATAAACCAGGCCGTCTCCGGGTTCCAGCCTCTCCCGCAGCCGGCCATGCAGCGCGCGCAATGCCTCCGCTTGGCCCAGCACGGCCGGCACGGCCCAAATTCGATTTGTGGCGTTCAGTGTAATCAGCATCTCGGTCTAAATTTCGAAATATGTAGGTCTACCTTATAGGACCTGGGCACGAGATATCCAGCCCATCCAACGGTACAATGGTATAAAATTGCCGCGAAACGGGGCGGAAATGGGAGGACAAGAGATGGCGGATCTACAAATCGGCGTCGTCGGCTGCGCCGGCCGCATGGGCATTAACCTGTTGCGCCAAATTGACGCCGCGGCGGGCTGCGCCATCGCGGGCGGCAGCGAACGGTCCAGCCATGGCTCCATCGGTCACGATGTGGGTCAATTGGCCGGTCTGAGCGATCTGGGTCTGGAGGTGGAGGCGGAACCCCGCGCCGTCTTTGAACGGGCCGATGTGGTGCTGGATTTCACCGTGCCCGCCGCCACCGTGGTCCATGCCGGGCTGGCCGCCGAGACCGGAACCAGGCTGGTCATCGGCACCACCGGCACGACGGCGGAAGAAGATGCCGCCATCCGCGCGGCGGCCCAATCCGTGGCCATCATGCGGGAGGGTAACATGAGCCTGGGCGTGAATGTCCTGGCCGTGCTGACCGAGCGCATGGCCAGCTATCTGGATGATGATTTCGATATTGAGATTGTCGAGATGCATCACCGTTACAAAGTCGATGCGCCTTCGGGCACGGCGCTTTTGTTGGGCCGCGCCGCCGCCGCCGGCCGCGGGGTCGATCACGACACGGTCATGCAGGGCGGCCGCCACGGCATCACGGGAGAGCGGCGCCGGGGGGATATCGGCTATGCCGCGCTGCGCGGCGGCAACGTGGCCGGCGAACACACGGTTATTTTCGCCGCCGACGATGAACGTATCGAATTGACCCACAAGGCGGCGGACCGGGCCATCTTCGCCCGCGGCGCGATGCGGGCCGCGCGCTGGCTGGCGGACAAGGAGGCCGGTCTGTACGGCATGGCCGATGTCTTGGGGCTATAACCCGATGTGGCCCCGGACGGCGCGGGGTAGGTGCGAATTTAGATATCCCCTCACCGCCCGCCCTTCGTCATTGCCGGGCCCGACCCACTGCTGTCCGGTTTAACTTTAGATTTATTCCAGTTTGCATCAAAGGGCCATCTGCATTTGCGGCGTGGCGAGAGCGGGAGGGGGGTATTTTGGTGGCGGCATGAGCATCTGTTTGAATG